>WRBE01000022.1 GCA_009779845.1 Oscillospiraceae bacterium | reverse complement strand
TCACTTAGGAGAGCCGATCGGAAAGGTCTCTTGACCTTGACCCAGACCTAACTCTCTTGACCCTATGCGTTCCATTCATGAGCACATTTCAATAGAACATCAATCTGGCGACGGAAACCGTCCCTCTAGGTTCCGAGGCACTCAAACTTCTGGTAGGTGGCCCATGTCGCCAGCACGGACTACCCCTTTAAAACGGTCTCTACCTTTGCCCTTGACCCTAGCGGGTACATAGGGGCGTAGCCCCTGTGTTGACTTTTTGTTTCTTTTTGTTCAACGACAAAAAGAAAGCCCGTCCGGCAGGACAATACCAGCCCTCGGCATCCGCCGAGATAAAATCGGCGAAACGCCGAACGAAAAGGTCAAAGGCCGGGCGACCAGGGACGGCGCCCCTACAAAGGGGGGAATAAGACCCACCTACCCAAACAAAAAGAAGACCAAGCGCAACCTACGCTCGACCTTCTTTATCTACTATACCACACTAGGTAAATGCACCACAATCCTCGTCCCCAGCCCCTCCCAGGTCAACACATCAAAGTACCCACCATGCTTGTCCACAATCCATTTCGCAATAGAAAGCCCAAGCCCTGTGCCGCCGGTACTCTTCGTCCGGGAGCTGTCCGAGCGGTAGAACCGCTCGAAAATATGGGGGACATCGTCCCCGGCCATGCCTTGACCCTCGTCTTGGACTTGGAAGAACACACCGCCATCGGGGCCTTGCCCCGCTTTGAGCCGGATGGTGGAGCCGGACGGGCTGTACTTGGCGGCGTTGTCCGTGAGGATCCGGGCCACCTGTTTGACCAAGCCGGGGTCACCCACGGTTTCCACGGGCCCATCCGGGAGTTCGATGGCGTATTCGTGGTCACTGTCAATCATCTTGGACTCGTCATAGACCTCTTTGAGCATGGCGGTGAGTTCTACTGGCTCTTTGCTCATCTGGATTTTGCCGATATCACCTCTGGCAAGGAATAATAACTGTTCCACCAGCCGCTGCATGTGGACAGATTCGCTCTGGATGGCGGCAATGGACTCAGCCAACACCTTCTCGTCCTCTTTCCCCCAGCGGTCTAGCATATTGACATAGCCCTGAATCACGGCGATAGGGGTGCGAAGCTCATGAGAGGCATCCGATACGAACCGGGCCTGTTGGCGGTAGTTGTCCCGCATCCGCTCTAAGAGGTTGTTGAGGGCGTGTTCCAACCCTTGCAAGTCTGCGTCCCCTGTGTCTAAGCGGTCGGTTTGGGTGGGGCTGATTTGGCTGATGGCGGCCTCTAGGTTGTGAAACCTCGCAGCCCCGGTCTGCACCTCGGCACTCAGTTTATCCGCCAGCTCCGCCATCTCGTATAGGGGCCGAAGCCGCCGCCGCACCCGCCGGGCACCAAAGAGTAGCTGCCAGAGCAAAATGGCCCCCTGCATAATAAAAATAGGCACGAATATAGGTTGGAGCCGGGCTTGTATCTCTGCAAACTCGTCCCACTGAAGCCCCAGCCCGTCCCCGCGCACCAACTCAAATAAATCGAGATGATAGGCCACAATGCCGATGAGAATGACGTTGAGCCAAAAGAAAATCCCAAACAGTTTCCACACCCAGAGCCGATTAATCCGCCCGGCGGTAGAGCCCATTTTCTGCATCTGTGCCATAGATGTCTCCTATTCTTCCCGCACCACGTAGCCTACGCCGCGGACGGTTTTGATGAGTTTCACATCAAATTTATCGTCAATCTTGCTACGCAAATAGCGGATATACACATCCACCACATTGGTCTCGCCCATGTAGTCATAACCCCAGACCCGCTCTAGTAGCGTATCTCGGCCTAGGACAATATTTTTATTCTCCAACAACGTCTGCAACAGCGCAAACTCTCGGCTGGTCAACTCCACCGGAGTACCGTCATAGGCCACCTCGTGCCGTTCCGGATGCAGGACGAGGGCACCGCAGGTGAGGGCATTGCCCGTCTCTTCCGGCTCGGCTGCGCCCGCCGCCCGCTTGCGTAAGCAGAGCCGAATCCGGGCCAATAACTCTTCAATGGCAAAGGGTTTGGTGATATAATCGTCCGCGCCCATGTCGAGGCCCGACACCTTGTCCATCACCGCGTCCCGGGCGGTGAGCATGATGACGGGGACATCGGAACCCTTCCTAATCCGCCGCAATATCTCGACTCCGTTTAGCCCTGGCAGCATGATATCGAGCAATACCAAGTCAAAGCCGCCGGACAGGGCCATGTCTAGGCCCTGTCTCCCATCGGCGACTTTTTCTACTTGGTATCCTTCGTATTCCAGCTCAAGCTCAATAAACCGGGCAATTTTTTCCTCGTCTTCTACGACTAGAATCTTTGTGGCCATAGTAGCCTCCCTATTTGTCTAGTTCCTCGATCTCTTTTTTTGCTTCTTCAATGGCTTCTTCCATTTCTTTTTTGAGTTCTTCTAGCTCTTCTTTGATTTCTTCTTTTGCGGCCTGCACATCTTCGTTGTCGTGGAAGTGCTCTTTCGCCGCCTCGGCCGCTTTTGCGGCTTTGTCCATGGCGCTGTTGATACTGTCTTTGCCTAAATCCGGCCCTCTAAACTTGTAGTGGAATCCACAGAACAGACTGCCGATCATCACAAAGGGGACAACCCAAAAACCAATAGCAAGCAAGAGAACGAACGCCGTAACCGGTAAGGAAAATTTCTCTTCACTATGCCGCAGGACAACCAAGCTGTTGGTGTTGCCTTTGTGAATAATCTTGCCTAAGAAGGTTATAAACTTTTCAAATCCGTCCCCTTTGGGCTTCTTCGCTTTTTCGCCGCCGGGGTCTTTGCTCTCTTCGGTGCGGTCATGTTTGGTGGAATAACCCACACCGCCTACTTTACCCTGTTTTTCCAAGAGCACCACGGCATCCAGTAAATCCCACTTGGACTCTTCTAAGGCCGCCTTGGCCTCCTCGTACGTGACCCCCGCCCGCTCGCGGAGCTTTTCAACTAACTCAATCCGATCCATCATGTTGTTCGCCTCCTGTGTTGTATGTTGTTTGTGACTATAGAATAGCAGGACATGATTGGAATGGAATGGGGTTTTCATTAGAGGTTGATTAGAAGATGATTATATCAGGTTTTGGGCAGATGTGCCAGTCCCCATATCTTTAACTGTAGGGGTTGATTATCAATCAGCCTGTGTCCCTCTGTAGGGTGCAATGCCCACATCTACAAGACGGAAAAAAACATTTGTGGCTACGCCTTTGCTTCACAAAGAAAATCATGGTATACTATCATAGCCCTATACGAAACACTCAAAGCCCCCACAGGAGCACATATGAGACACCTATTCATCCTAAACCCCATCGCCGGCGGCGGACGGCGAACAGAGGAAGCCCGGCAAACAATCCAAACCGTCATGTCTGCCCAACCGGAGCCGTGGGAACTATATGAAACCACCGGCCCGAAGGACGCCATCCGCAAGGTAACAGAAGCGGCGAAACAGGGACAATCTGTCCGGGTCTACGCCTGCGGCGGGGACGGTACTCTCAACGAGTGCGTAAATGGTGCCGTGGGATATACCAATGTGGCAGTGACCCATTTCCCGACAGGGACGGGGAATGACTTTATTAAGACCTTTGATACGGGTCGAGAACTATTTTTTGACCTAAACAGACTGCTGGATGCCGAGGTCATGGCCCTAGATGTTATTGATGCAGGCGGACGATATGGCATCAATATCTGTTCTGTGGGCATAGATGCCAGAATCGGGGCGGATGTGCATCAATATAGTAACTGGCCGTTGGTGGGGGGCAAGGGTGCCTATGTGGTAAGCTTGCTGGCAAATGTCATCAAGCGGGTGGCCGAACCGTATGAGATTGAGGTGGAGGACAAGGTCTATCGGCAGAAAATTACCCTGATTTGCCTTTGTAACGGCCGCAGTTACGGCGGAGCGTTCACCCCGGTGCCGGATGCCATGCCGGATGATGGGTTGTTGGATATCCTCATGGCCAAACAAGTGTCTCGACTTGGGGTCGCCTATGTGGTGGGAAAGTATGCCAAAGGAAAGTTTCGAGATGTGCCCCGGGTTATTACACATCTGCAAGGCAAACAAGCCACCATCCGTGCCGACCATGAATTTGTAGTGAATGTAGACGGAGAAATCCTGCGGCGGCGGGAGGTTTCCTTTCGCTTGTTGCCGCAAGCAGTGAACTTTTTTGCACCCCGCGGGGCCGACTTTAGAAAAAGCGAGGCTTGAGATAAAGCAATCAAGCATGTTGCGGGGTGAGCTGTCAAGGGATAGAATGATAGATTTTGGGCAAAAGTGTAGAAAATTCACCTTAGGTATGATAGAATTAATAAAATCATCAGGCATTATTAAGATGTAAAGGGAGGGTGCTTGCTATGGCGATAGAACAATACACCGAAAGCCTTACACTACGAGAAATGAAATGCGAGTTGGGCGATAATGGTTGGGGATATGTTTTCCCACAGGGTGATGTGCCCTCTGTTGATAAAGTTGAGAAGCTTTTGAAGAAGGCTGGCGGGAAACCTATCCATTGTACCCTAGATGATTTTTCACAGGGTGGCAGCGGCAAGGCGAAACCCGAATACATTATTACAATGAATGATGACGCAAATACAATCATCGTTGTTGAGTGTAAAAGCATCGTTAAAAAACACAGAAGCGATGATTTAAGTAGCCCTCGTGGTTTCGCCGTTGACGGTGTGCTTTACTATGCAAAATTTCTCAAAGAAGAATATAACGTGATCGCCGTAGCCATAAGCGGAACGACACTTGCAAACATGAAGGTAGATGCCTTCCATTGGTTAAAAGGGCAAGATACTTATCTGCCGTTAAAAAAAGCAACCGACATTATTTTAGAGCCTAAAAACTATATCAAGCTTATCAAAGGCGAAAAATTGCAAAAGGACTATTCGCTTGATGAAATTCGAGAAACAGCGATTGAAATGCACGATTGTTTGAGAGAGATTAAGGTAGTAGAAGCCCATAAGCCGATCTTTATCGCCGGGATTCTAATTGCACTTTCTGATGATGATTTTTGTAAGATGTATGCTAACTTGCCTTCTTTCAAAGCAGTTATGTCCAGTATACAGACCGCCATTGAAGGCGTATTAAAAAATAGCGGCATCAAAAGCGATAGAGCCACTTATATAAAGCAGGTTTTCAAGACTCTGCAAGACAATACAAAATTTGCAAGCATACCACTTATTCAAAAAAAGTCTATCAATTGGTATATTGAGCAACTTGAATTGAAAATTAAGCCTATGATGGATTATGCCGACAGTACAGTTGATGCACTTGGTGTATTTTATCATGAGTTCATAAAATACTCAGGTGGTGATGGTAGTGGTCTGGGTATCGTCCTTACCCCTCAGCATTTGACTGAATTTATGTGTAATTTAGCGGGTGTGAACACAAATAGTCGTGTTATTGATATTTGTTGCGGCTCGGGTTCTTTCCTTGTAACGGCTATGAGCCAAATGTTCAAAAATGCCAATCCCGAAGAGGTAGAGAGAATACGCAAAGAACAGCTATATGGTATAGAATTTGATGACGGACTTTATACACTTGCCATTGCTAATATGATAATTCGTCAAGATGGAAAATCGAATATTTACAAAGGCGATTGTTTCAATGTCGATATCGCAAAAGAAGTCAAATCAAAGAATGTAAATATCGGACTTATGAATCCCCCTTACTCACAAACGGATAAGTCTGAATTAGAGTTTGTAGAACAGTTACTTGAAATGCTAACAATCGGCGGCAAGGGTGTTGTTGTCGTGCCTATGAGTTGTGCTATTGGAACGAAATTTAAGGACGTTCGAGAAAGACTGTTCAAAAAACACACCTTGAACGCTGTATTTTCTATGCCTGATGATATTTTTTACCCAACAGGAACAAACCCCTGTGTTATGGTGTGGGAAGCACATAAGCCCCACGATAGCAGTTTTGAAACATTCTTCGGTTATTGCAAAAATGATGGATTTGTAAAGCGCAAAAAATTAGGGCGCATTGATTATTATGGTACATGGAAAGGTATTGAGGAAGAGTGGCTCAAGCTTTACCGCAACCGAGACATTGTGGACGGATTTTCCGCACGGCAATCTGTTACGCATAGTGATGAATGGCTGTGTGAAGCATACATGAAAACGGATTATAGCCGGTTGACACAAGACGATTTTCAAAAAACGGTAAATGACTATTTAGCTTATCTCGTAAAGGCGGGTGAAGTCAATGAAAGTTAAAGATTTATTTGATGTGCAATACGGTGTCAATCTTGAGTTAATGACATGTGAAACAACATCCGCTAACGATGTAGACGGCGTTAATTTTGTTGCTCGAACATCAAATAACAATGGTGTTGTAGCTATCGTTAAAAAAATTGATGGCGTTGAGCCGCAATCCGCAGGAACATTAAGCTGTGCTGGTGGCGGTAGTGTACTCGAAACATTTGTACAGGCAAAGCCATATTATAGTGGGCGAGATTTATATGTACTTACACCAAAGACAGAAATGACACTTGCGGAAAAGCTATATTATTGCATGTGCATAAAAGCCAACGCCTATAGGTATAGTTACGGCAGACAAGCAAATAAAACGCTAAAGGATATTGATCTGCCGGATAATCTCCCGCAATGGGTAGTAGATGCACGGATTAAACCCATTACCACGATGCGGTCGAACTCTAGAAGTCCATCATTGGAGACTGATAAGTGGGAAGAGTTCTCTCTAAACGAACTCTTCTTTATAACGACATCCGCTGATCGAAATTTATTAAATAGCGATACTGGCACTACACCATATGTTGCGTCGTCATCTGAACATAATGGCATTACGGCCTATATTGATGCAACCCCTTCGCAGCAACCAAATACATTAACAATTGCCAGAAACGGTTCCGTTGGTGCAACTTTTTATCAGGCAAAAGCATACTGTGCATCCCCTGATGATGTTAGGATACTAACACCACGATTTCATATGGATCAGTATGTAGGTCTGTTTTTAAAAACAATTATTAGACAAGAAAAATTTAAGTATGGGTATGGTCGCAAGCTAGGCTCAAAACGCATTGAAAAAATAAAGGTGCGTCTCCCGGTTACACCACAGGGCGTGCCCGATTGGGGTTATATGGAAAGCTATATAAAGTCGTTGCCCTATAGTGATAGGATATGATACGGCTGTTATCGGTGCCCGCAGGCTGAAAAAGGCATCGGATATTGAGCCCACAACGGTGAGCAAAACGAACGCTTTTGTCGAAGGAGAGCAAATCGGCATAAATGAGAGGAAATAGCCAATTTAGCTTCGTAAACCCGGATTATTCCGGCAGAACAAAAATCAAGGCATAAATTTTCCAATATTTGGGGAAATTTATAGTTGCGTTTGACGGTTACATCCTTTATGATTATAGAAGCGTTAGCACTCGGTGTCAGTGAGTGCTAACAAGTCAAACACTATATCAAATAACAGTCTGTGGAGGTAATAACATGACACTCAAACCATTAGCTGACAGAGTCATCATCAAGCAAATCGAAGCGGAAGAGACCACCAAAGGCGGTATCATCCTCACCAGTGCGGCCCAAGAGAAGCCGCAAGTGTACGAAGTTGTAGCCGTAGGCCCCGGTGGGGTTGTGGATGGCAGCGAGGTAGAGATGATCGTCAAAGTAGGCGACCGGGTTCTCACCGGCAAATACTCCGGCACCGAAGTGAAGGTAGACGGAGAAGAGTGGACCATCGTCCGCCAAAGTGACATTTTAGCAGTCGTACAATAACAACATTTCAAGGAGGAATTTGAATCGATGGCAAAGCAAATTATTTTCGGGGAAGAGGCCCGTCGTGCCCTAGAGCGGGGCATCAACCAACTGGCAGACACAGTAAAAATCACATTAGGCCCAAAAGGCCGCAACGTAGTACTGGATAAGAAATTCGGCGCACCCCTTATCACCAATGACGGTGTGACCATTGCAAAAGAAGTGGACTTAGACGACCCCTTTGAAAACATGGGCGCACAACTGGTGAAAGAGGTCTCCACCAAAACAAACGACGTGGCCGGTGACGGTACCACCTCTGCCACCGTATTGGCCCAAGCCATGGTGCGAGAGGGTCTAAAGAACGTGGCCGCCGGTGCCAACCCCATGGTCATGCGCCGCGGGATTCAAGCGGCAGTGGACGCAGCCAGAGAAGAGATCAAAAAGAACTCGAAGCCCGTCAGCGGCAACAAGGATATTGCTGTGGTCGGCACCATCTCTTCCGGCGATGCGATCATCGGTAGCCTGATTGCCGAGGCCATGGACAAAGTGGGCCAGAGCGGTGTCATCACCGTAGAAGAGTCTAAGACAGCTGAGACCTATAACGAGGTTGTCGAAGGGATGCAGTTTGACCGGGGCTATGTGACCCCTTACATGGTCACGGACAACGAGAAGATGGAAGCGGTGCTAGACGAGCCGTATATTCTGCTCACGGATAAAAAAATCTCCAACATCCAAGACATCCTGCCTGTATTAGAAGGTGTTGTTCAGAGCGGCAAGAAAATGCTCATCATCGCAGAAGATGTGGAAGGAGAGGCATTGGCCACCATCATCCTCAACAAACTGCGTGGCACGTTTACCTGTGTCTGTGTCAAGGCCCCCGGCTTTGGTGACCGGCGCAAAGAGATGCTGCAAGACATGGCGGTGCTCACCGGCGGTCAGGTGATTTCTACAGATTTGGGTATGGAACTCAAAGAGACCACCATTGACATGTTGGGCAGTGCCCGTCAAGTGAAAATCTCAAAAGAGAACAGCATCATCGTAGACGGTGCGGGGGATGCCAAAGACCTCAAAGACCGCGTACACCAGATTAAAAACGAGATTGAGACCACCACCTCTGAGTATGACAAAGAGAAGTTGCAAGAGCGGCTTGCCAAGTTGTCCGGCGGTGTTGCGGTCATCAAAGTCGGTGCTGCCACAGAAACCGAGATGAAAGAGAAAAAACTGCGGATTGAAGATGCCCTCAATGCCACTCGTGCTGCTGTGGAAGAAGGCATTGTAGCCGGCGGCGGTGTCAGTTTTGTAGCGGCGGCGGCGGCAGTGGAAAAACTACTGGCCAAAGCCGAAGGTGATGAGAAAACCGGCATCGCCACCGTGTACAAAGCTCTGATGGCACCCATTCAGCAGATTGCGGAAAACGCAGGGCTAGAAGGCGCCGTAATTTTAGAAAACGTGAAGAATAACAGCACGAAGAACTACGGATTTGATGCCGCCAAGGAGACCTATGTAGACATGGTCAAAACTGGCATCATCGACCCCACTAAGGTTTGCCGTAGTGCCTTGGAAAACGCCGCCTCTGTGGCGGGGATGGTGCTGACGACGGAAAGTCTAGTGACGGATATTCCAGAGCCACCGGCAGCGGCCCCAGCGGCCCCCGACATGGGTGGCATGGGGATGTATTAGTCCCTCGATATATAATTTGGTCCGGTTTCGGGAGGAATGTTCCCGGAACCGGGCTTTTTCCTGCGCCAATTGTGTGATATAATTATTTGCGAATGGTATTGAAATCGTAGGAACAGTTTTTATTTTCGTTCGTCTGTATTGATATAAGGAGGATGAGCATGTGAAAAAAATAATAGCCCTTTTGTTTGCGGTGCTTCTGTTTGGCCTAATATTTGTCGCTTGTAGTGGAGACAACCAGCCAGAGCGTTTTCATAATGCGTTGCATTATACTGCGTTTTTAGAGTTGCTGGAAACAAATGGTTTTTCCTTTGAAGAAAGTGGTACAGACGCCGCCAGTTGGCTGTCCGTAAATGCAAGGCATATTCGTATCGAAGATGAAGTGATTTCCATCTATGAATACGATTCCACTGAAGCAATGTTGCAAGACTCTACCTACATAAGCAAAAGTGGATTTTCCATCGACAATCGAACAACAGGGCAGGCGGTTGAGATTTCATGGGAATACCATCCCTATTGGTTCAAACAAGATTATGTTATCAGTGAGATATGCTGGAGAGGATAGCCGCATAATTGGCTTTCTCAAAGAAGTTTTCGGAAATAACTTTGCCGGATGTGGAGTTGCGTAAAAAACAAGTGCCCTTATACTCGAACAGCCAGACCGCATACTATAGGGGACAAACCCTGTAGCATCTTTCAAACAAGACATACCGTTGTCGTGTTTGCTGTGATATAGTCGTATCGAAAACAGAAAGGTTGTGCGTATTATGAACCAAAATATTATTAAAAGAGCAGGAGAGGTTGTTGCTTCAAAGGCAAATTATGTCGGTGGCGGCATGGAAGGGTATGCTGTTCTTTCCCTGCTGGATGAAAACGGCTATCCCACGGCTTCGGCGTTAACCATTGCAAAAGCGGATGGGATCAATTGGATGACGTTTGCTACTTCGCCGGACAGCAACAAAGCACAGCGGATTGCGGTGTGTAATCGTGCCAGTGTGTGTATTGCCACCAGCGAATACAACATCACCCTCGTAGGCACCGTTGAAATCGTGACCGATATTACAGCCAAACAAGACTCATGGTTTGAGCTGATGACACACATGTGGAGCGGCCCGGACGACCCTGCATTTTGCCTGTTGCGTTTTCATACGGAGCGGTATAACCTGTTCTTTGCCGACGACGAGTCAGAGGCGGTGGGCATATTGAAAGAGGCAGAGAAAAAACCCATGCTGACCCTTACACCCGGCCTTGCCTTTCGCGGACAATGTAATCAAGCCATAGAACTCTACAAAAAAGCCTTTGGTGCAGAGCTTATCACAAAACTGCATTATTCAGACGCAGACCCGAAGGATTTACAATATGAAGAAAGCGAAAAAGATTTCGTTTTTTATGCCGAAATGGTGATTGGGAACCGCCTGATTTCGTTAGGTGACGATGCAGAGGGCATATTAAAAGAAAACACACAAGGCAAAGCGTCCCCGGTGTCCCTTTTGGTTGAATTTGAATCTGTAGAAGAGCTATGTGCCGCTTATGAGAGCATGGCCAATGGTGCAACCATTGTGACACCCCTAGGCAACGACACCACATATTGCTCCGCCTATGCTTCTTTGGTGGATAAGTTTGGTATCCATTGGGATTTTATGAGCGGGTATACAGGGTAAGCGGGGGCGAACCTTGTGCTTGTCCTATTCCCTTCTATAGATCAAGGGCCGTCCTTGTATAAGGACGGCCCTCTATTTTTTACAACTGTTTCCAGTGTGTGGGCTAAGGCTTCACCAACACCTCTACCCCACCCAAATAAGGCCGCAGCACTTCCGGCACAACAACGCTACCGTCTGCTTGCTGATTCTGCTCTACAATCGCAGGCAAAATCCGGCTGGTGGCGAGGCCGGAGCCGTTCAGCGTATGGAGCAATTCCGGCTTGCCGGTCTCTTCCCGGCGGAAGCGCACCATGCCGCGGCGGGCTTGATAGTCCCGAGCGTTAGAGACGCTGGACACCTCTTTATACCCCTCCATAGACGGGATGTGAATCTCAATGTCATAGGTTCTCGCCATAGAGGCACTGCAATCCCCTGCCGCTAGGCGCACGGTGCGGAAGTGGAAGCCTAGGTTTCTCACCAGTGTCTCCGCTTTGTCCACCAGCTCATCAAAAGCGGCGTCAGAGTCCTCTGGGCGAGTGTATTGTACCATCTCGACCTTGTTAAACTGATGGCCGCGAATCATGCCCCGCTCATCGGCGCGGTAACTTCCGGCCTCTCTGCGGTAGCAAGGGGTGTAGGAGATATATTTTTTAGGAAGCTCTGCCTCCGTGAGAATCTCATTCTGGTGCAAGCTTACCAGCGCAGTTTCTGAGGTGGGCAACAGGAACCGCTTTTGCTCACCCTCGTCATGTTGGAGCAAGAACACGTCATTTTCAAACTTTGGGAACTGTCCCGCTGTAACGCCTGCATCGTAGTTGAGCAGATGGGGCACCAAAACAAGCTCGTACCCATCGCCTAAGTGCGTATCAATAAAGTAGTTGAGCAACGCCCACTCTAACCGGGCACCCATGCCACGATAGACCCAAAAGCCACTCCCGGCGATTTTGGCACCCCGCTCATAGTCGATGAGACCCAGATTGGTGCAGAGGTCTACATGATTTTGCGGCTCAAAATCAAACACTTTCGGTACGCCGAAGGTACGGAGTTCTTCGTTGTTTTCTTTTCCGCCGCCGGGCAAGTCTGGGTCTGGCATGTTGGGCAGACCCAGCATGAGACCTTTGAGTGCGCCGTCCACGTCCCGCAATGCGCTGTCTTGGGCCTTGATAGACTCAGACAAGGTCTTCATTTGGGCCATGATTTCTGTCGTGTCCTCCCCCGCTTTTTTCATGGCGGGGATTTGTTTGGATACTTTGTTCTGCTCGGATTTTTGCTCTTCAGTCGCCTGAATCAGCTCCCGCCGCCGGGTGTCCAGTTCTAGGATATCGTCAATGGCAGCAGAGGCATCCACCTCTTTTTTCAATAAGGCCGCTTTTACACCGGCGGCATCTTCTCGGATTAGTCGAATATCTAACATGACTACGCTTGTCCTCCTTTGGCGAGCTTGAGTGATTCTAATGCATCAATGACCACTTCTAGGTCATCGGGGTCGTAATAATCAATTTCCAGTCGGCCCCGCTTGCGGCCCGCTATAATTTTCACCTTGCGGCCCAAACTCCGAGACAGGCGGTCTTCTACTTCTTTGGTGTAGTCTACGAAGGGTTTTGGCTTGGGGGGCTTTTCCTCTTGGCTTTCCCGTTCTGCCAACCGCTCTACCTGCCGGACGGACAACCCTTCTTCCACTACTTTTTGGGCGAGGGCCAGTTGCTGGTCTTGGCTTTTGAGTTTCATCAACGCCCGGGCGTGGCCCGCAGAGAGAACGCCTTGCTCTAAAAACTCTTTGATTTCTTTGCCAAGGGAGAGCAACCGCAGAGCATTGGCCACCGTGGGCCGGGCCTTCCCCACCCGCTGGGCTGCTTCTTCTTGGGTGAGGCCAAAGTCGTCTAACAGCACCTTGTAGCCTTCGGCTTCCTCTAGGGGATTTAAGTCTTCCCGTTGCAGGTTCTCAATGAGGGCAAGCTCGGCTACTGTTTGGTCATCCGCTTCTAAAATGCGGCAAGGAACCTCATGCAAGCCCGCTTGCCGGGCCGCCCGCCACCGCCGCTCTCCAGCGATAATTTGGTAATAGCCAGAGTCCAGCCGCCGTACAGCTAAAGGCGAGATGATGCCGTGTTCTTTGATGGATTCCACTAACTCTTGCAACGCCACCTCATCAAAATGTTTCCGGGGTTGGTTTTGGTTGGCTTCTACTTTGCTGATGGGAATATGGATAAAATCCGTTTGTTCGTCGTTTGACAGGGCGGCATCGCCGAAGATAGCGCCGAGCCCTGTTCCTAGTCCGCCTTTGGGGGCCATGTCTGCTCCTCCTTATGTATAGAATAATGTGTTATGTATTTTGCGCCGCAATTTCTTTGGCGAGTTCTCGATAGGCCAAGGAACCTTTGTTGCTAGGGTCGTAGACCAGCACCGGCTTGCCGTGACTGGGGGCTTCACTGAGCCGCACGGTGCGCGGGATGACCACTTTGTACACCTTGCCCACAAAGAACTTTTTCACCTCAGCCGCCACTTGAAGCGACAGGTTGGTGCGCCCGTTGTACATGGTAAGAAGCACCCCTTCAATGTCTAAGTCCGGGTTCAGGCCCCGCTTGATGGCCCGAAGACTACTGACCAAGTCGCCCAGCCCTTGCAGGGCAAAGTACTCACACTGGATGGGAACAATAATCCCCTCGGCAGCGCAAAGGGCGTTGATGGTCAGCATCTCTAGTGACGGTGGGCAATCAAGAAAAATAAAGTCGTACTGCTCCCGCAGAGGCGACAGTGCTTGCCGCAAGCGATATTCCCGATGTTCCATGGTGACTAGCTCTACCCCTGCCCCGGCCAGCACACGGTTAGAGGGAAGCAGGTCTCCGAACTTGGTGCGCACAATGGCATCCTTTGCGTTTGTGCCATTGATTAGCACATCATACACACTGGGCGATACGGTGTTCTTGTCCACGCCCATGCCGGTGGTGGCATTGCCTTGGGGGTCTGTGTCACAGAGAAGCACTTTTTTGCCTAGCTGGGTTAAGGCGCAGACCAAATTGATGCAAGTGGTGGTCTTGCCTACGCCGCCTTTTTGGTTGGTGATTGCAATAATTTTGCCCATGAAAGGTTCTCTCCTGTCGAATCTTAGGTCTAATATAGTCGATGAACTGGGAAGCGGAATGTCTTCGCAGTTCATCGACTATAAGTCGCTTTCTGATTATAGCATTGTTTTTCAGGTGGGGCAAGTCCAAAGTCGAATGTTTCACGTGAAACATTCGACTTTGGAGGCTTCTCCAAAAAACATTGTTTCACGTGAAACAATGTCCTGTGTGCCAAAAGGGTCAACCTGTGAGCATGTCCACATCTGCCACCGTCAACCCTTCGTGCAACGCACAGTTCAAGGCATAGCCCACCAACTTAGAGATGTCCGCCACTTGGGTATCGATTTCTTTGGGTGTTACAATCATGCCCCCACCGAAGGCGGAAAATTGTTCTGGTGCCGCACCGGGTTGCCCGGATTCTTCCAGCAAGTCCGCTGCCAAGGTGCCGGCGTCCACCACAGTAGGCACCCCAATCGCTACTACAGGAACGCCCAAGGTGTCTTTGTCCAGCTTGGCCCGACTGTTCCCCACCCCAGAACCGGGGGCGATGCCCGTGTCGCTGAGTTGCACCGTGCGGCAGACTCGACTTAATTTGCGGGAAGCGAGGGCGTCCACCGCAACGATTCGGTCAGGGCGGAACTTTCCGGCCAAAGCTTTGACCATCTCTGCACTTTCTAACCCTGTGGTGCCCAAGACACCGGGCTGCACGACAGACACTTGGCGAAAGTTGCCGAAATGCTCCGGCGCTTGTTCCACTAGGTGACGAGTGGCCAAGGTGTATTTCGCCGCAACAGGCCCCACGGCATCCGGCGTAATGGCTCGGTTGCCGAGGCCCACCACCAACACGCTGTCATGAGGGCCTAAGTTTAAGAGCGGCAGCAACTGCTCTCGAATGGAGGCAACACCCCGATCAAAGGCGTTCGCTTCCCTGCGGGCCAGTGCGCCCAGCTCTACAGTGACGTAGGTGCCTTGGGGTTTTCCCAGTGCCTGTTCTCCGGCGTGGTCTAGGATTTGCACGACGGTTACGTCATAGCCGTGGGATGTTTTGTCTTCTGCTTTGACACCTGTTAATTCCGTGGTGTCTGCGGTGGACTCGGCCCAGATTTCTTTGGCTTCCACCGCTAGGTCTGTGCGGCGGAGTTGGTGGATGGATTGCATGGTGGTGGCCTCCTTCTTTTGTGTGGGTAAGGTTAGGATGGGCAGAAATCTTTCTGGCTATTCGGTTTTTTTGGTTCGGCGTTTCGCCGATTCTATCTCGGTGGATGCCGAGGGCTTTTGTCCTGCCGAACGGGCTTTCTTTTTGTCGTTGAACAAAAAGAAACAAAAAGTCAACACAGGGGCTGCGCCCCTATGTACCCGCCAAGGTCAAGGGCAAAGGTAGAGACCGTTTTAAAGGGGTGGTAGTCTGTGCTGGCGACAGGAGTCATCTACCAGAAGTCCGGTTGCCTCGGAACCTAGAAGGGCTTTTTCCGCCGCCAGATTGATGTACTATTGAAATGCGCTCATGAATGGAACGCATAGGGTCAAGAGAGTTAGGTCTGGGTCAAGGTCAAGAGACCTTTCCGATCGGCTCTCCTAAGTGACGGAGAGCCTAGCACTCGAAAAGGAGCAGTCTTCTGCATATCATTTTGAGTACATTTCAATAGCACATCCCACCGGCGGCCCCACCGCCCTTGACCATTGGGGCTTCGAGCACTATTACATCTGGCGTGAGGGTTTTAGCACCAGTACGGAGTATAGGGTGCAAAACCGTCGTCACTCTGCCCTTGCCCTTAGCGGGTACATAGGGGCGCAGCCCCTGTGTTGACTTTTTGCTTCTTTTTGTTCAACGACAAAAAGAAGGCCCGTCCGGCAGGACATACACGCTGGCGGCACCCGCCAAGAAAACCCTCGGCGGCAACGCCGAAAGAAAAGGTCAAAGGTCGGGCAAACACAAAACCCACCCCACAAAACAAAACAACCCCAACAGCCAACAAAAGACAACCACCCCCGCAACTATTTTCACTTGTGCCCAAGACCAATTTCTGATATACTATTTGAATACACACAGCAGACCGGAGAACCCAATATGAAATGGGACATTTGGAACAGCATTGAATATGACCCTCAGGCAGTGGAAGAGCAGGCCCATTGGGCGGGCTCGGCTTTAGTGGCGGCTGTGCTTTGGGCTAGGGATATTGTGTCAGAGGCCGACATTCGGCGGTTTCTGGCCGTTGACACCGCATGTCTCCATGACCCTATGAGCATGGCGGACATGGCCGAGGGTGTGGCACGGATACAACAGGCCATCGCAGAGAACGAGACCGTAGCCGTCTACGGCGATTATGATGCAGACGGAGTGACGGCCAGTGCCTTATTGGCAGACTATCTGCGGACAAAGGGGTTAGAGTGTAAGGCCTATATCCCGGATCGACACGAAGAGGGGTATGGACTAAACATTGCGGCCTTAGAGGCCCTGCAAGCAGACGGGGTCACCTTAGTGATTACCGTAGACTGCGGTATCGCCACGGTAAAGGAAGCAACCATTGCAAGAGAGATGGGCCTAGACCTGATTATTACCGACCACCACGAATGCCAAGGGGCGTTGCCCACAGCAGTTGCGGTCATCGACCCCAAGCGGCCGGACTGCAACTATCCCGAGAAAGAACTCTCCGGCGTGGGGGTTGCGTTCAAGCTTGTCTGTGCCATTGAAGGACCGGACAAGGTGCCTGAAATGTTAACCCGCTATAGTGACTTAGTGGCCGTGGGCACTGTGGCGGATGTGATGGATTTGACCGGGGAAAATCGGGTGCTGGTGGCGGAAGGGCTTCTTCAGCTCCGTCGCGGTACGCGACCGGGCCTCCGTTCTTTAATAAAAGAGACCGGGTCAGACCGGTTGACCATGAGCGCCACCGGTATCGGTTTTAGCCTAGCCCCCCGCTTAAACGCCGCCGGACGGATGGAGAAGGCAGAGCTTGCCTTTTCTCTCCTCATCGCCCAAGACGAGACAGAATCGGTGCACCTAGCGGCGGAACTTTGCAGTTTAAACCAACAGCGGCAAGCCATTGAGCGTGAGATTATCGCAGAAGCCTTTGATATGCTCAAACAAAACAACTACACCGGCGGGCCGATTATATTAGCGTCAGAAACATGGCACAAGGGTGTGCTGGGCATTGTGGCGGCACGGTTGATGGAGCAATATTGTGAACCTGTCATCATGCTGCAAATCGAAAATGGGCTGGTCAAAGGCTCATGCCGTAGCGTAGAGGGTTTTTCGCTCTTTGACGCACTCACAGAATGCCAGTCCTTGCTAGAGACCTTCGGTGGACACCAACAAGCGGCGGGTCTCACCGTGCGCACAGAACAACTGGCGGCGTTTGAAGCGGCCTTCGGGGCATACTACGCAGCGCATCCGCCCCGGTCAGAGGCACGGACCCTACAAGCGGACTTGACCGTCACCATCCCGGACTTAATTACCCTAGAGCAAGTAAAAAGTCTGGAACACTTAGAGCCCTGTGGGAAAGGCAACCCCAGTCCCCTGCTGGTGATAGAGGATGCCGTTTTGCAAAAAGTCGTGCCCATTGGCGGCGGAAAGCATGTCAAGTTGCAGATTGGAAAATGGGGCAAAGTCTACGATGGCGTTCTTTTCGGTACGGAAGCGGTATCACTGGGTGTGGATGCCGGGGACACGGTAGATATTGTCTTTATCCCGCAACTCAACCATTTTCGGGGCAAAACCACGGTACAGTTATTGATCCGAGATATCGCTTGTACCAATCGAAGGCAGACAGGGTATGCTAGAAGGCTTTGCCAGGACTTATCAGAGGGCAAGTCCCCCGCCGCCCACACGGCGGCGCGACTTACGCCCACCAGAGAGGATTTTGTCCGGCTCTGGCGGCGACTTTGCCAAGAAAAGGCCGAGCTAAAAGGGCAACTGCACCAAGTATTAGACACGCTGGTGCAAGGCCGTGGGGTCAGCCCCGCCAAGGCATACCTTTGTTTGCAAGTATTAGATGAATTGGGGCTGGCC
Source organism: Oscillospiraceae bacterium (assembly GCA_009779845.1). Taxonomy (GTDB): domain Bacteria; phylum Bacillota; class Clostridia; order Oscillospirales; family Oscillospiraceae; genus WRAB01. Next base: position 22,737 of record WRBE01000022.1, on the reverse strand, counting down.
GAAGTCAGCGAACAAGCAGAAACACTGCGCATCCAAGTCGCCCAAGGGGCGGAAAAAGTGGACTTGAATGCCTCACGAGTGCTGCAAGCACTACAGGGGGCCATAACGGGGTAGCGGCATGAGTGAGAAAAAGCATGTAGAACAAACAAACGAAAATCTATGGGACGCACCGGGAATGCACCTAGCGTTGGAACAGTTTGAGGCACTGTTAGAAAAAGTACAGGCCGCAAACCCCACCGCTGACGTGGCGCGGATTCGTCATGCCTTCACGTTAGCGGCTACCGCTCATGGTACCCAACTACGAAAAGACGGCACTCCCTTTGTCACCCACCCCGTGGCGGCGGCAATGATTACGGTGGAGATGGGCTTAGACGAGGACAGTATCATCGCCGCCCTGCTCCATGATTCGTTAGAGGACACTGCCCTCACCTATGACGAGATTGTCAAAGAATTCGGCACCTCGGTGGCGGTGATTGTAGAGGGCGTTACCAAGTTGACCCGTGTCCAATACACCAGCAAAGAAGAAGAGCAGATGGAAAATCTGCGGAAAATGCTCATGGCCATGGCCCGAGATATCCGGGTCATCCTGATTAAGCTGGCCGACCGGCTTCACAACATGCGTACCATGAACTATCAAGTGGGCAAAAAGCAGCAGGAAAAAGCCTCTGAGACCATGCAAATCTATGCCCCCATCGCCCACCGATTGGGGATGCAACGGATAAAATGGGAACTGGAAGACCTAGCTTTTTACTATCTCGACCGGGCCGCATATGATGCCATTGTGCGGGACTTGGACAAAAAGCGAGAGTCATTGGACACCTTCATGTCGGATATGCAATGGAAGATGACCACCCGGCTCTCAGAACATGACATTGACAGCACCGTCTATGGGCGGATTAAGCATATTTACAGCATTTACCGCAAGATGTACACCCAAAAGCGAACCTTTGAAGAGGTGTTTGACCTCTGCGCTTTTCGGGTGATTGTAGGCAACATTGCCGACTGTTATAACGTGCTGGGGCATATTCATGATATGTACACCCCCGTGCCGGGCCGGTTTAAGGACTATATCTCTACCCCGAAACCCAACATGTACCAAAGTCTCCACACTACCGTCCTAGGAGAAGAGGGGATTCCCTTCGAGGTGCAGATCCGCACTTGGGAGATGCACCACACGGCGGAGTACGGCATCGCCGCCCACTGGAAATACAAGACTCCCGGAACAGACGGCAAGACAGAAGACAAAGGGGACGAAGAGCGGTTCGCCTGGGTACGGCGGCTGTTGGAGAGCCAGCAAGAGGCGGGGGATGCGCAAGAGTTTTTCCATGATCTGCGGATTGATATGTTTGCCGATGAGGTATTCGTATTCACCCCCCGTGGGGATGTCATCAACCTGCCCGCAAAATCTACGCCCATTGACTTTGCCTATTCCATCCACTCGGCCGTCGGGAACCGGATGACCGGGGCGCGGGTCAATGGCCGGATAGTCCCCTTTGACCATGCCCTGCAAAATGGGGATATTGTAGAAGTCATTACCACCGGTGCCACCCACGGCCCCAGCCGTGACTGGTTAAAAATTGTTCGTAGTAGTGAAGCCCGGAATAAAATTCGCCAGTGGTTCAAAAAAGAAAAGCGGGACGAGAACATCCAACACGGCAAGAGTGCCTTTGAGAGCGAGATGAAACGCCTCGGTCTGTCTATGGACGCCATTACGAGAAGCGAGGTACAAACGCAGATTTTAAAGCGCCTTAGCTTTGGTTCGTTAGACGATGCCTATGCCGCCATTGGTTACGGCGGACTCTCCGCACAAAAAGCAGCGGGGAAAGTGCGGGATGAGCTGATCCACTTGGCAAAGCCAGGGAAATCTTTGGTAGACCGCATCAATCAGACCCAGCAACGGCCCACCACAAAGGCTGTTCGCGGGATTATTGTAGAGGGCGTGGACAACTGTTTGATTAAGTTCAGCCGCTGTTGCTCCCCGGTACCGGGAGACAATGTGGTGGGATTTATCACCCGTGGCCACGGTGTCTCTGTCCACCGCCGAGACTGTGTGAACTATCTGAATGCCACCGCCAAGCCGGAAGAGTTAGGCCGATGGATTGATGTGGCTTGGGCGGACACGGGCAAAGAGACATACCAGACCAACCTGACCATCACCGCCAAGGACAGAGAAGGGCTGGTGCTAGATATTGCAACGGCCCTCACCACCATGAAAGTCCGTGTGCGGAGCCTCAACGCCAGAGAAATAAACGGGAAAGCTGTGGCCTTTATCTCGTTGGAGGTCTCGGATATCAAAGAACTGCAAAACGCCATCAATAAGCTGTCCGGGATATCCGGCGTGATTGATGTGAATCGTAATTCGGTTTAGGGGGACAACAGATGAGAGCAGTCGTAACCAGAGTGCGAGAAGCCTCTGTGACAATCGAAGGGGCCGTGACCGGTGCAATCGGCCAAGGGTTTTTAGTCCTCTTGGGTATCCACGCAGACGACCAGCCGGAGCAAGCAGTGAAACTGGCGGATAAAATCTGCGGTCTGCGTGTATTTAGTGACGAAAACGGACAGATGAATCGTGCGTTGGCGGACATTGGCGGAAAATTGTTAGTGATTTCACAATTCACCCTCTACGGCAACTGCAAAAAAGGTCGCCGTCCGGACTTTCTCGCCGCCGCCCGACCTGAGACGGCGATCCCGCTTTATGAGCGATTTTTAGCCGAGTGCCGGGAGCGGGGCTTTGCACCGGAGACCGGCGAGTTCGGGGCTAACATGCAAGTACACTCGGTGAACGATGGGCCGGTGACACTCATATTAGATACAGAAGTGCTATAGTGCAATCGGCACAAGTGGCACAAACGAAAGGGTTGATTGAAACATGCACATCAAAACCATCCCCGTTGGGCAGTTGCAGACCAATTGTTACGTGGTCACGGACACAGACACAAAGGTCTGTGCCATCATTGACCCCGGCGACGAGAGCCATTTGATTGTTGATTATCTGGAGGAAAACGACCTCACCCCCCGCGCCGTATTCTTTACCCACGGCCACTACGACCACACCATGGCGGCGGATGATTTGGTGCGGAAATTTGACCCGCCTGTCTATATCAACCGGGCCGACACCACGGATGACACCCGGCCGAACCCGTATCGCTATCTGGCGTGCGGCGAGACGAATTTTTACGAAGACGGGGATGAAATTCCCGTAGGAGGTCTCTTGTTTCAAGTTATCGGCACACCGGGCCACAGTCCCGGCAGTGTGTGCCTGCGGGTGGGAGACTGCCTGTTCACCGGGGATACCCTGTTCCGGGACGACTGCGGCAGGACGGACTTGCCCGGCGGCAATGGGAATACCCTGCTCGAATCTATGGCGAAAATCGACAAACTCACCGGGATTGAAGACGTGTTCCCCGGCCACCTAGATGCCACCACCCTAGAGCGAGAGCGGCGGTTTAACGTCTACCTGCGCCGTGGAGCGGGGATGTAGATGGTTCTGTCTCTCGTCGGTCATGACTATAAATATGCCGTGGAGCAAGTTATGCTCACCCTCTTCCCCACCGAACGGCCTGTATATGCCGAGATGGAAGCGGGCGACCCCGCAGCGGAGATACGCCTGACCCATGGAAGCCGATACAGCACGGCGGTGACAGTGCTTACCTATAAGGGCAAGCGTTATCGCGGGATGGCAAAAGCAACGACTCCGGATTCTGCCGACAACATCCTGTGGGACAGGGAACTGCAAAAGATGATCAAGCTCTCTTTCTACCGGGCGGGCATCGCCGCAACAGGGCAAACGCCGCCTTGGGGTGCCTTGACCGGCATTCGTCCCGGCAAACGGGCTACGGCCCTGCTAGAAGCAGGAAACACCCCCCAGAAAGTCAAGCTCACCTTTGTCCGGGAATACGAGGTCAGCCCCCGGCGGGCAGAACTTTGCATCCAAACCGCTGAGGCCAGCTTGCAAGCCAAAGCGTCCCTTGGCCCAAAGGATATCTGTCTTTATGTGGGTATCCCCTTTTGCCCCACCCGCTGTGCTTATTGCAGCTTTGTCGCCATTGACGTGGCCCGCTCGAAGCCATTGATTGCACCCTTTTTAGCGGCCTTGGCCCGAGAAATTGAGGCAACAGCGGCGGCAGTGCAAGACTTGGGGCTTCGCCCCGTGTCCCTCTACATCGGCGGCGGAACACCCACTACACTGTCGGTAGAAGAGCTTCGGGGATTGCTAGACACTCTTGCTGCCCACTTTGACCTTGCCCATTTGCGAGAGTACACCGTAGAGGCCGGGCGGCCGGACACGTTGGACAGAGAAAAACTGCAACTCCTCCAAGATGCCGGAGTCACTCGGATTAGCGTGAACCCCCAGTCCATGGACGATGCGGTACTAGAGGCCATCGGCCGGGGTCACACAGCGGCAGAAGTGTGCGATGCGGTGGCACTGGCCCGGTCAGTGGGGTTCCCCAGTCTGAATATGGATGTCATCGCCGGTCTACCCGGTGACACAGCTCAAGGGTTTGCAGAGACATTAAGGCAAGTGCTGGCCCTCACGCCGGAGAACATCACCGTCCACACCCTGTCCCGCAAGCGAGGGGCGAAGATTAGCGTAGACGACACCGTAGCCCCAGAGGCAGACGCAGTGGCACAGATGCTCGACACTGCGCAGGCGGCCCTAACGGATGCCGGGTATATCCCCTATTACCTCTACCGCCAAAAGTTCACCGCCGGGGGCTATGAAAATGTGGGCTGGTGCAGACCGGGGACAGAGAGTCTGTATAACATTGCCATTATGGAAGAGCTTTGTACCATCCTCTCCATGGGCGGCGGGGCCTCTACCAAATTAGTGAATCCTCACACGGGGCGTATCCCCCGCATGTATAACCCCAAATTCCCTTTGGAATATGTTGAGGGGATTGATAGAATACTAGCATCCAAAGAAACAATCAGACTATTTTATGAGCAGGAGGTATTCACCCATGTCGTTGACTTATGACCTCACCACCATCAACGAGAACCTGACCCGTGACCCCAAAGGGTTTGTAGCGGATTGTGATGCCAGATACTGGAAAAAAATCGAAGAGGCGGCGGATCGGATTGAGCAAAATATCGCCACCTCCCCCATTGTGCTTCTCTCTGGCCCGTCTGGTTCCGGCAAGACCACAACAGCCCTAAAGCTGGAGCGGGAACTCAAACGCCGGGGCATTGGCACCTATGCGGTGAGCTTAGACCGCTATTTCCGCACCGTAGACCGCAAAACCGCCCCTCGGACACCGGACGGCGGTATTGATTATGAGTCGCCCCAGTGCTTGGACATGAAGCTGTTAGATGAGCATTTCAATCTGCTCAACGAACACAAAGAAATCATCATCCCCCACTTTAATTTCTCCATGCAGGTTCGTAGTTCCGCCAAGTTTACGCCCCTGCATCTCAAAAAAGACGAAGTGGCGATTTTCGAGGGGATCCACGCCCTCAACGACGACATTGCGGGGCGGCACCCGGAGGCGTTTAAGCTCTATGTGTCCGCCCGCTCCAGTATTACAAACGGAGAAGAGACCGTGTTCAAAGGCACCTGGATGCGTTTGGTGCGCCGGGTGGTGCGGGACAACAATTTCCGTGGCTCTGACCCCACGTTTACCCTTGGGGTTTGGGGCAATGTGCGCCGGGGCGAAAAGCTGTATATCTCCCCCTTCAAAGACCGGGCCGACTACAAGTTTGATTCGTCCTTGCCCTATGAGGTGGGACTGATGAAACAGTTCGCTGTCCCCCTGTTTGAAAGTCTGCCGCCGGATGCGGACCGGGTGGAGGAGTTGGCGCATATCCTACCCGCCTTCCAGCGGTTTACAGGTGTGTCGGAAGACATGGTACCAGCCGATTCCCTCATGCGGGAATTTATTGGCGGTGCTAGTTATAAGTATTAGAGGCACTAGGGGGCAGCTAAACGCCCCTTAGGGCGTTTGGGTGATAACATGAAATATAAGTTTCTAATAATTCAAAGTATATTCTGGCGTGTTTGTTTAATAATATGCTTCCTTTTCGTAATGGCACCGGTAACAATCTACATGTTTATAAGTGGGGGTGGCATTAGCCTTGCTATTGCGGGGGTGTTTTCTATCACCTCTATCATCTGTATCATTTTCCTCGCCCGTGGCGCATTGCTATATGGGGTCCATATACTTAGGATTAATGGAAACGGAATCACAGCGAAAAATGCGGTTGCAGAGATAGCAAGCATTCCTTGGTGCGAAGTAAAGGGCATTTATATCTATCAATTTACCGGAATCGAAAAAATAAGAATCCCATACAAAGCAGGTAAAAACGGAGCCCGAACATACAGACAGCACGGCAACTATAATATTGGAGGGACAATTGTGCTTGTTCCAAAGAAAATACCTACGAAATGGATATTTGTGGATGACGGGAGAGGCGAAAATGGAGAAAATCTTTTTGAATATTTCGTGCCGTTAAGTAAGGGCGCAATCATTCGGATGAGATACAAAGACAGCATATTAGCAGCAATCCAACAGAATTATCAGAAACAAATTGTTGAAAAGACCATTGAATTTCGAGGATAAAGATACATCTTGACCACGCCAAATTGCCCTTGTCATTCACGTATGAGTATGGTACGATAGGGCAAATTAAGTAGCGAACAAATCATCCCAAAAGGAGAACCCATCAAATGTCAGAACATCACAACTGCGGTGGCTGTGGCGGCTGCGGCTCGAAAAGTCAGCAAGCGCCCCCGCCGGATCCGATTTTGGCGTCCCACCCATTGAGCCAAATCAAAACCGTCATTGGCATCGGCGGCGGCAAAGGAGGCACCGGGAAAAGCCTAGTTACAGGACTGTTGGCGGTGGAACTTGCCAAAAAAGGCCATAAAATCGCCATTCTGGACGGGGACATCCTCTCCCCTGCGATTCCCTGTATGTTTTATCTGCCGCAAGGGGTCACCAAAGGCGAAGAAGGGCTCTACCCTGCCATCTCAGAGCATGGCATTAAGGTGATGAGCATTAGCCACCTGTTAGAACAAGAAACCGACACCGTCACATGGCACAGCGCCGTTATGGCCGGAATTTTGCAACAGCTTTGGACAAATGTGGTCTGGGACAAGCTGGACTATCTCTTTATCGACCTGCCCCCCGGTACAGGAGATGTGACCCTTACAGTGCTGGAAAAACTGCCCCTAGACGGTGTTATTGTTGTGAGCACCCCCCAGACCATCGTCAACCAAGCGGCAGAGCGGACGATACGCCTGTCTACAGAACATCAGGTGCCGGTGCTGGGCCTGATTGAAAATTTCAATGGGCACTTCGGCGGTGACGCAACGGAAGCGTTGGCAAGCCGTTACCAGATTCCTCTGCTTGACCGTCTCCCCTTCGATCCCATTCTCACAGATGCCGCTGACGAGGGCAAGCTAGAATCCCTCGGCAGCGCATATTTACCAAAGACTACAGCCATGATTGAGAGGTTATAACCATGAGTATCGCATTTGACTATTATTTTTCTAACCTAGATGCATTCCCCTTCCCCGGCTGGTTTGAGGGCATGACCAGAGCCGCCGAACCGCTGGCGAAGGCAAAGCCCTTTCTCCAAACGTTGCTGGTAGAGCCAGACATCAAAGAAAACCACGCCACCTGCAAAGGTGCGCCCCCGGCCTTATATGGCAACTATTATATTGGCGAGGGCACCACGATTTATAACAACGTGACCATCATTGGTCCGGTGTACATCGGCAAAAACGTGGAGATTATGCCCGGTGCCGTGATTCGTCCCGGCACGATTATCGGCGATAACTGTAATGTGGGACAGAGTAGCGAGGTGAAAAACAGCGTACTGTTCAACGGTGCCAAAGTGGCCAGTCTCGCATTTGTGGGCGACTCGGTGCTGGGCAAAAGTGCCCGTATCGGCTCCGGCGTGGTTACCGCCAATCGGAAGTTTGACCAGTCCAACGCCACCATCAAGCTGAATGGGGCGGCGCATGACTTGGGCACAGACTTTTTCGGCTGTATTGTCGGCGACAGCAGCCGTCTAGGCGCCAACAGCGTTACCCAGCCGGGCACCCACATTGGGCCGAACACATGGATTTTCCCCATGACCGGTGTGCGGGGGTTTGTCCCACGGGAAAAGCGGGTGTTTGCAGAGCAGAAGCTTGCTATGACGGAGAACGAGATTGTTGAGCTAAAGCCGTAAGAGTGCCGAAACGAATCAAGCATTTTTAAAACAAACAGCCCTAACACTGACCACCAGTGTTAGGGCTGTACCTGACTTTGCAGCCACCCCTACTTCAACACAACATGTGTCTCCCCCACCATCTCACGCAACTCATCCACCAGTGCTGGATGAATCAGACATTTGGCTGCCAGCCGCTTTTCCGTGTCGGCTAGAAATAACACAATCTGGCTGTCTCCGGGGAACATGGTGAGAATCAGGCGCAATTTGTCATACGCCGAACTTTCTTGACTGGGCAGGCGTACGTAGAGCTTCTGTGGCCGGGGTCGCTCATCGGCGATCGCTTCGACAGGCGGACTACCGCCTAGCTCTAAGTCACTGACGGGGCGGATTTGGTCGACTAGAATTTGCGGGTCCTTGTCGTCTCTTGCACTGATTCTGCCCCGAACCAGCACGAGGTTATCTTCTGCAATATATGCCCCGTCCCGGTCTAGGGTGCGGGCGAAGGTGAGTAGTTCGATGTCGCCGGTGTCGTCTTCTAGGGTGATATAGGCCATTAGGGTATTGTTGCGGGTGGTTTTGGTTTTATAGCTGGTGATAATGCCAGCTAACAGCACAATCTGCTCGTCTTTGAACCGGCTGGCCTCGTCCCCGCCGGAAAAACTGGACACCACAGCGCCAATCTTCACAGCCCCCGCCCGCCGGGCCTGTTCTCGGTACTCGTCCATGGGATGACCGGAGAGGTATAGCCCCGTGGTCTCCCGCTCCATCCGCATCCGCTCTTTCGGGGAAAACTCCGGCACGTTGGGCAGTTGGATATGGGTTGAGGGCGCATCCGTATCTTCCCCGGTGCCGAAGAAACCCACCTGGCCTTCTAGGTTTTTTCGGTGGTCGTTTGCCACTTGGTCTAGTACTTGCTCGTGGGCGGCGATGAGTTGCGCCCGGTTGGCCCCGGTGCTGTCAAAGGCACCGCAGCGGATGAGGTTTTCTAACGCCCGGCGGTTCAGCTCTTGCCCGTGGAGCCGGGACACGAAATCGAATAGACTGGTAAACTTCCCATTCGTCGCCCGCTCTGCCACTAAAGCACGGATAAAACCCCAGCCGATATTTTTTACCGCCACCAAGCCAAACCGAATCCCCGCATCACATACGGTGAAATCCGCATCAGATTCATTGATATCCGGCGGCAAAAGGGCAATCCCCATCTCCCGGCATTCGGCGGTATATTCCGCTACCTTGGCGGTGTAGCCTAACACGCTGGTGAGTAAGGCCGCCATATATTCTTTCGGGTAATGGCATTTCAGATAAGCCGTTTGGAAGCTAATCACCGCATACGCCACCGCATGGGCCTTATTAAACGCATAGTTGGCAAAGGCGAAAATATCATCGTAAATCTCTCCGGCAATATGGGCAGGGACACCGTTTGCCACGGCCCCTTTGATGTCCCGCTGGGGGTCGCCGTGGACAAAGGCTTGCCGCTCCCGCTCAATCTCGTCCGCCTTTTTCTTGCTCATGGCCCGGCGAATCATGTCCGCTTGGCCCAGAGTAAAGCCCGCTAAACGGCGAAAAATTTCAATGACCTGCTCTTGATAGACGATACAGCCATAGGTCACATCTAAAATGTCCCGAAGAGAGTCATGCTTGTAGCTGATTTTCTTCGGGTCATGCTTTGAGGCAATAAACCGTGGGATAGATTCCATCGGCCCCGGTCGGTAGAGGGCGATGATGGCGGTCACGTCTTCAATACTATGGGGTTGTAGCCCGGTACAGACCCCGGTGATGCCAGTAGATTCCATCTGGAACACCCCGGCAGTTTCCCCGGCAGACAGCATGGCAAAGGTAGCCTCATCGGTGTCGTCAATGTTGGCTAAGTCAAAATCGGGCTCTCGTTTTTGAATCAGCTCTACTGCGTCCCGGATAACGGTGAGGTTTCGTAATCCCAAAAAGTCCATCTTCAGCAAGCCCAACTCTTCCAAGGTGGTCATGGGGTACTGGCAGACGATGGACTCGTCATTTTTCGCAAGCGGCACATACTCATACAAGGGCCGTTTGGTGATGACCACCCCTGCGGCGTGGGTAGAGGCGTGACGAGGCAGGCCCTCTAAGGCCCTAGCGGTATCAATTAGTTTTTGCATCTGTGGACTGCTTTGATAGAGGTCTTTTAATGGTTTCGAGACCTTCAACGCCTCATCCAACTTAATATTAAGCGTCTGCGGTACAGCCTTGGCCACCGCATCCGCTTCGGCATAGCTGATACCGAGGGCACGGGCCACATCCCGAATCGCACCCCGTGCCGCCATGGTGCCGAAGGTTACAATCTGGGCCACATGGTCGTGGCCGTATTTCTGGTTCACATACTCTATGACTTCGCCTCGGCGGTCTACGCAGAAGTCAATATCAATATCCGGCATACTAATTCGCTCGGGGTTGAGAAACCGCTCAAAGAACAGACCGTAGCGGATGGGGTCTACATCCGTGATGCCGAGACAATAGGACACCACGCTCCCCGCCGCACTGCCGCGGCCGGGGCCAACGGAGATATTCTGGCTTTTGGCATAGGCGATAAAATCCGCCACGATTAAGAAATAGTCCTCAAAGCCCATTTTGGCAATCATGTCAAGCTCTCGTTCCAACTGGGCACGGACGTTCTCGTTGCCAGCTTCGTACCGCTCTGCAAACCCTATCTCGCAGAGATGCTTGAGGTAGGCCACAGAATCTGTCCACCCCTCTGGCAACTGGAACTCCGGCAAGTGGTACTCCCCAAACTGGAACTCTAAATTACACTGGTCGGCGATGACCATGGTGTTTGTAATGGCCTCCGGGCACTGAGGGAACAGTTCCCGCATTTCCAGCTCGCTTTTCAGGTAGAACTCTTCCGACCCAAACCGCATCCGATCCGGATCCTCCACGGTTTTGCCGGTTTGGATGCAGAGGAGCACGTCATGGAGGGCGGCATCCTCCCGGTCTAAGTAGTGGGCGTCATTGGTGGCCACTAACGGGATGTCCGTTTCCTTGGACAGGCGGATGATGGCCTCATTGACTCCCGGCTGTTCCGGCAGATTGTGGTCTTGCAGTTCCAGATAATAATTCCCCTCACCAAACAGAGCTTGATATCGGAGTGCCACAGCTTTTGCGGCTTCGTAGTCCCGTTCTAACAGTCGGCGGGACACCTCACCGCCCAGACAGGCAGAGAGGCAGATTAGCCCCTCGCTATGTTCCTGTAACAGCTCCCAGTCAATTCGGGGACGGCTATAAAACCCTTCCGTATACCCGGCACTGACCAAAAAGCAGAGGTTTTTGTACCCAACCGCATCTTTGCAAAGCAAAACAAGGTGGTACGCCCGTCCGCTGCCCCCCGGCTCTCGGTCGAACCGGCTGCCGGGTGCCACATAGACTTCGCACCCGATAATGGGTTTGATGCCCGCCTTGACGCAGGATTTATAAAAAGAGATGGCCCCATACATGCTACCGTGGTCGGTAATAGCAAGGGCGGTCTGCCCCAACTCCCGGGCCCGCTCCGGAAGGTCGGAGATACGGCAGGCACCGTCTAGGAGAGAGTATTCGGTATGGATGTGGAGGTGGGTGAATGCCATGGAAGAGCCCTTTCTGTTTTTTGTAGTGGGGCGTGGGTATGCTTTGCCCCAAACGGCAAACGGAACTGTCTGATAATGTGAGTGAACGGCGCTGTTTACTCGATCATTTTCACCAGCTCAGATACTTTTCTCACGGCAACGGGGACACGGCTTCCATTCGCCATAACGGCTTCTTTTTCAATCTTGTTAACAGATGTAATCTTGTCGGGATTTACGATGAAAGACTTATGGCAACAGTAAAATTCCGGGACGAGTTTTGCGACTTCACTGATGATTCCACGAAAATCTAGTTTACCAGTTACTGTATGTAAGAACATCCGCTTTCTTACGGATGGATGGGTTTCAAAGTATAAAATATCGTCATAGGGGATGTTAAAGAGCGTGCCGTTGGCGTTCACATTGAAATATCGCATCTGCTCTGACTTTTCTTGCAAATAGTGTTGATGCGCCGTTGCAATACATTCTTTCACCCGTGGTTCCATGTTATTCGGCAGACTTTTGACGATATAATCCATCGCTTGGATTTTATGCATAAAGGTCAAATGGGCCAGCTCATCATGGGTGGTGATGAATACGATTTTAGCCAGTGGGTCAATTGCCCGGATTTTTGTGCCCAGTTCGATTCCATTCATTTCGTGCTGCAAATCGACATCAAGGAAGTAAAGCCCGCGCTTATTCGGGTGTTGGTTCAAATAGTCCAGTATCTCGTCTGGGCCGCTTGCGGATGCAATGAGCGAAATCTCCGTCTTCAGGTTTTCTTTGGCGATGTATTTGCTGATGATAGATTCCATCCTCGCCCGGTGGGTGGGGTCGTCCTCGCAAATCAGTATGTGTAGCATTATTCCGAGCCTCCTATCCACAATTTTTGAATGAAATTTCCATCTGCGATACTTGTTTGTAATGTGAGGGTGTCCGAGTGGGCCGCAACGAGTTCGGCCAGATTATGCAACCCCCAACCACGATCTTCGCCTTTGGTAGAAAACCGAACTTGTTCAAGTTCATGTAACGGTTGCATATCCGAGCGGCAGGTGTTTAATACAACAAAGGTAACCCCGGTGCCGTCTTTATAACAGGCGACGATAAGCTGTCCCTCACCTAGTGATTCCAATTCTTCAATCGCATTGTCCAGAATAATACCGAGTATACGCACCAGCGCAACGGAATTGACAGGGATATGGTCAATCTCTTCCACGGCCTCAAACTTGGCATCCAATCCTAAGTGTTGCGCCATGGTTAGCTTTGCGGCGAGGATGCCTTTGATTTCCCGCACCTTGATTTTATTCAAACCCTCTAGTGCGAAATCACTTTGTGTGATGATTTCTGATGCGATTTTGATTCTTGTTGCGTAATACTGTTTCAGTCCCGGCAAATCGTCTTCTTCCAGAAAGCTGTCCATAGAAATGAGGATGTTTTGATAATCGTGCTTAAATTTCCGCATGGCGATCTGCTGGTGCTCACTCTCATCCATGTAGTAGAGCAACGCACTGTGCTCGATTTCTTTTTCCCGTAAGGTAGATTGAACTTTTTGAACCCTTGTGTATAACAAAAAGCTCACAAGGGACGCCATGACATAGGTAAAAATAAAAGCAGAACTCCAAGAGAGCAGTGTGAGGGGAACCCCGAGATATTCCTGTAAGGCCACTATGGTTTGGAACGAGAAAAACAGAAATGCGACAATCAGTGTCAATGTCGATTGCAAGCGTTTATTTTGCGTGATGCTGACAAATGAGTTCCAAAAGGTTTTGGTTAGCAGGAACGTAATCAGAATCGAACTCGTATAAATCGACAGGAAAAAGATTGCAGAGGGCAAGAACTCACGCACATCGGGGAACGCAGGGACAAAATGCCTTATGGTATAGAGCACGACTCGTTCAGTCGGCAGTGCAACAATAAGCGAAAAGACTGCTAACGTGAAAGACATCTGAAACGATTCAGCTTGTATGCTATAGAGGTAGAAAAAGATAGAAAATAGGAAGACGAAATTGAGGATCGTACCTCCCAACGGCACTTCCAGCCAACGCAAGGCTTGGGCGGCAACAGTGAAGAGCAAGCTGAACAGAAGAATACAAACACACTCTTTCCCACGGAGTTTCCAGTTGTGGGACAGTATTTTTGCAAGGATAAAGTAAAGAATGGCCCAGCCCCAATAGAAGAGCCAGCCAGCCAGCGTGAAGTTCAATAATTGCATAGTGGCACGCCCTAACATAGTAGATTTCTTTACCTGTCCCAAAAGGCACATTTTCCGGGGCGAATGGTGGCCTACTTTAATACAATATAGCATATCAGCATAACGGGATTCCGTCAAGTCTCATTATCACTGCCTTTTGGCCGATTCGGGAATGTTTTTTTGCACAAAATTTAAACGTTGGGGTACAAATTAAATATCTTAGGGTACAACCTATTGTTTTTTAGTAAGAAATAAATTATGCTCAAATTGCGTTACGGAAATTGATGACGATATTCTTCCATTTTCGACGCGCACAACAACAAAATCCTATAAAAGTAAGGGGTATTGAGAATCATGCGACGAATACAACGAGACAATGGAAAATGGAAGAGAGGGCTCAGTCTAATATTGGCAATTGTCATGCTGATGGGGTTGTTCCCCATGACGGCGATGGCGCATCCGTTTACGGTCACATTTGACCCCAACGGCGGCGTAACACCGTCAGGCGGACACAACACACGGACTGTGCTTGCAGGTAGCACCAGTATCGGTGAGGCAAGTATGCCCATGGAGCCGACACGGGGCGGCTATGAATTTATCGCCTGGACAACAGTGCGAAACAGCGGCGTTCACTTTACGGGCCAATCGGCTGTGTCAGGCAATATGACCGTATTTGCCCTTTGGGGGAACATGACGGTGACCTTTAACCTAAACGGCGGAACATCGTCACAACCCGAGCCGATCTTTTTGCCCCATGGGCGTAGTGTAGACGATACACCGGGGGCTGTATGGCCGTCGAACCCGGGGCGCAGCGGCAACTGGGCGTTTGACGGCTGGAATACAGCGGCAAATGGCAGCGGACAAACCGTTACGTCTACAACCGCAATTAATCACAACCAAACACTGTTTGCCCAGTGGAGGGCGACTACGCCAACTGAGCGGGTGATTACGTTCCACCCCTTCCCAGCGGCAATTGCACCGGGTTCTTCCGGCACCCTTGTAACGACGGATAGCGTACTTTCAAGTAGCCAATTTCCAAGATTGACGCCGGATCCGCCCAGATCCCCGGCGGGCAATGAGATGACGCTTCTGGATTGGTGGAATCACCCAAACTGGACCGAGGGTTCGGTTAGAAGGGGATCGGGCGGCGGCATTCGGGGCGGTGTCACCATGGTTATGGGTGGCACAACGCAACATATGTATCCACGCTGGGCCTATGTGGTGCGGTTTGATGAGAACACCATGGGCGCAACCAATCGTCTTATCCATGAGCGGGACATTCCCCTCCATGCGGGGCATGGGGCAACGCAAACCGGTCCGCGTACGCTACAAGAGGGAAGAATGCCGGTAAATGCCGGTTCTACCTTGAATTATACGAATATTCCCGTACCGCCTCCGGAGGAATTGCTACCCATCCCACGGGCACGGCCAGGGTTTCACTTTGCCGGTTGGTATCCGTTAGACGGAACAACCACAGGCAATTGGGGCCAGCGGATTACGACAGCGACACCCATTCACGGGAATACCACGGTATTTGCCCGCTGGGTACCCGGATCAGGGACGATTATCCTCCGCCTTGAAGTCGAGGGCGGACAGTGGACGGAGCCAGGCGGTGCTGGTGATGCGCTGAATGCGGCAGGCATTACCTATCAACGCCGCGCAATGCCGCGGGGAGCGGGTGTGTACCATGCACACGGCACAGGGTACGGCACGGGACTGAGTGACGGGATGCCGAGTATTCCTGTGCGGAATGGATATTTCTTCGCTGGTTGGTATACACTGCCGGGCGGTCAGGGTGAGCGCTTTACCGCAACAAGCCTTGTCTATGAAAACAGGACGGTATACGCCCGGTGGGTTCGGGCAATCCCTATTATTTTTGACTACAACGGCGCAACGCGTGTAATAAGACCCGGCTGGGGAGAGGTAAATGCTTCTGCATCAGAAGAGACGCGCCTGTTTGCAGAGGGCATATCTGCCACAGAGTTGCATGAACTTTGGACAGAAGCAAGAAATTACCCGGTCAACTGGTTCCGCACGTTCCATTATCCTTCCAGTCGTTGGCCCAATTTCCCAATACCACCGAACCCACGTCACCCGGATCGCTATGGACCGACTTTCGTTATACCGTTCCGAGATGGTGTGAGCGGTCATACTCCTCGTACAGGTGTGTTCAGCACAGAGCGCAACGCCGGCGAGCGGTTTTGTGCGAACAGTGTTGTCACCGCTGACATGGCGGGGATGCGGGTATATCGTGTGTGGGGTGTTACAGTGACCTTCCATAACAACCACAATTACTTAAACGGCACACCGCAAACCGGCGGAAACTTGGCCAGCATTTCACGTAATTTTGCGTATCCACGAAATTTCCAAGATTCTGTCACGTTGCTGGGCTTAGATCACACGAACATTACCAACGCAAACAGTCCGCATTGGCCTGCGTCTCAAAACGACCAAGGCTATCGCTGGACATCGTTCCCCCGGCCCCAGAGTGGATTCTTAGGCTGGAACACAGCGGCAAACGGCACAGGAACATGGTTTAACCAAACCACAGTCGTGAATAGAAACATGGATGTGTTTGCCATATGGGTAACGGACGTGGTATACCACAGCGGGATGGCACCTGCGTCTGTGATTACAGCGGCAAACCAGCGCCGTACGGCGGGACTATTGCCGGGCGGGGGCGTTGGGGTTACGGTTGCCAATTGGCCGTCCAACCCAGTTTGGAGAGAAAATGGGGTTGAAATGGCAAGCTTCCATGCGTGGAGTGACCGTTACGGCTCTGTTGGCTCGACCTTCTACGGCGGAATCCCCCTTGGACATAACCGCACCATGTATGCAACTTGGATTGCCCGGGTGGATCTCCATGCAAATGGCGGCACGCTGACCAATGTCATCAATCAACCAATGCCGTATGTGACCCAGCGAGTGGGTATGGTACTGGGCTCTATGGGAACCATGGACAACCGTAATTTGACCCATGGGGACTGGACGTTCCTCAACTGGAACACAGCGGCAAACGGCAGCGGTGACGACTATATAGAACTGGAAACGCTGATTCCACACAACATTAGCCTATTTGCCCAATGGGGCGGCAATGTTATCTTTGACCTAATGGGCGGACACATTGGCGGCAATACAAACGATGTGCATCGTACATCACGCTACAGAAACCAGTTCGGTGCCGGGAATATGCCGGTCAACCCGGTTCGTGAGGGGTATAGATTCCTCGGCTGGGAATTAGAGAACGGCACACCGTTCGTCCCGACTAGGATTATGGATCAAGCGCTTCTGTATGTGTATGCACGGTGGGAGCGGGACATCATCTATGTTCGATTCCATTTAGACGGTAGTGGTCAAATAGACGAATACTACATTGCTGTACCGGGGACATACGAGGCGGGCCGTGTATGGCTGGACTACGAGTCACCGGAGTGGCTGGAAGTGCTGGAAATTGGCAACATTTACGGCTATGACGAGCAGAACGAAATGAAGGGTTGGGATGCGCCCCGCACCGAGGTCGGCTATGCTGGCCCGAACCGCAACTGGGCGGCGGCCTTCTGGGGTTGGTTTGAGGCGGAGGACCTTGACCCGCAGACAAACGGCAGAAACGCTGATCCCACTAGCGCCTCTTTCATACCGCTAGGCAGCAACGGTCAGCCGACCCGCTTCCGCCCCGGACTTGGTTGCACATGGCAGCAGGTTCATCCGGGGAATGCAGACAGCGGCGGCCCCATATACGCCTATGGCGAAGCAAAAGGACTTGATTTGGACGAGTTGTTAGAATTGGGCATCTTGTTGCCGGCGGACTTTGATAGAGACGAGGACACCATAGACTTCTTCGGCATCTGGATTCGCTGGGGCGACCTAGACGATGACAAGATTACATTTAGTACAGATGCAGTTTTGTTGAATCGGTACTTGATTGCACTTGGGATGGAGCTGATCGGCTGGCCAGCCGATATGCCCACACTGCACCATGGTGCAGCCGATATGGTGTTACATGGATACACCTTTAGTGATGGCGCAGTACGCTTAAACGATTTCTTGATTGATTTGGGCATGTACTTGATTGGTTGGCCGGTTCCGAACCCGACACGGTTGGGCACACGAACACCATAATTGACTTGTTAGGGGCGGGGCCTCAACCCCGCCCACGATAAAACGATAAATAGTACGATTAAAAAGGAGCAAATACCATGAGCACAAAAAAGAAAGCAGTCAAACCGCTTGCTGTCCGGTGCTTGGCACTGTTAGTCGCAATGCTGATGCTACTCGGTAGCTTCCCTGCGGCGGCAATGCCAATGCCTGTGCAAGACGACATTGCACAAACGGACATGGGTGTAGAATCTTTGGGCGCAGGGTCGTTCCGTGCAGGGCCCTTGGGTATAGAGCCTTTGGGTGTGGGTGGAAATTTGACTTGGAATGCTCCAAGCCCAAGCCATCCTGTCGGCACGACAACAGTAAATGTTGTGGTTCCCTTCACCAACGCAACCCCTCATGCCACTTTTGTGGCGTTGGGCTTTGAGTGGGAGTCACCACTAGAGTTCGTGGGTGTCACCGCTGGGCCTGAGCCATCTGACGATGTTCGTCCGGCGGCGAACAGAGCGTTTTTACAATGGGATCCTGCGGCGGCAAATGGAATGGGAGCGGCCGGTTCCATTACCCTAACGTTTAACATTCCCGCAGGTCATCCCGCAGGAGATGTGGGCGACTTTTGGATGATACATGTGCCAACAACCATAAACGACGACGGCCCGGTGACAAATATCGGCACCCTGCGGGGCACGATTAGTCTTTATGAATTACCGCCAGTGATAGACAAGACATCTGTGTACACCGCGCCATTGCGCATTGGTGATACGGTGAGGTACACCTTGGCAGTGACGAATCCGAACCCAGTTGCGTTGGACAACTTCTTGGTTGTAGATAACCTAGCGAATGGCGCACTAGCCGCAGATTTGGCGACAGTGGTGGTGAGCCCGGCCACAGCATTGGTGGGTACGTCGCAGTTGGTAGATGGTCGGTTGGAGTTGGTTGTGAACATTCCAGCAGATGGCGTGACGGTAACGTTTGATGCGCAAGTGCTGCAATCCGGCACCGTGACGAACCTCGGTTCTGTTTACGGCCCGCCTGTGTACGTGCCCGGAGACAATGGCGAGCCCGGCGACTACGAGCGTCCGGACGAGCCGATAGATACAGATGAAGAGCCTGTAGAGGTTGGACAGTTATTACCGCCAGTGATGGCGAAGACATCAAGCTACACCACCCCGCTACGTGTGGGCGATGACGTGACGTACACGCTGACATTGACAAACCCGAACGCAGTTGCGTTGAACAACCGTCTGATTGTAGATAACCTCGCCAACGGCGCATTAGCTGCAGATTTGGCGACAGTGGTAGTGACCCCTGCAACAGCGTTGGTCGGCACGCCGCAGTTGGTAGACGGTCGGTTAGAGCTGGTAGTGAACATCCCGGCGAACGGCGTGACTGTGACATTTGAAGCGGAGGTACTGCAAACGGGTACCGTGACGAATCTCGGTTCCGTCTACGGCCCGCCTGTATACGTGCCCGGAGACAACGGTGAGCCCGGTGGCTACGAGCGTCCGGACGAGCCGGAAGATACAGACGAAGAGCCTGTAGATGTTGAGCAGTTGTTACCGCCTGTGATGGCGAAGACATCAAGCTACACCGCCCCGCTGCGTGTGGGCGATGACGTGACATACACGTTGACATTGACAAACCCGAACGCAGTGGCACTGAACAACCGCCTGATTGTAGACAACTTGGCGAACGGCGCACTAGCTGCGGATTTGGCGACAGTGGTAGTGACCCCTGCGACAGCGTTGGTCGGCACTCCCGCAATTGTGGATGGCCGTTTGGAGTTGGTAGTGAACATTCCAGCGACTGGCGTAACCGTGGCATTTGAAGCGGAGGTACTGCAAACGGGTACCGTGACGAATCTCGGTTCTGTCTACGGCCCGCCTGTGTACGTGCCCGGAGACAACGGTGAGCCCGGTGGCTACGAGCGTCCGGACGAGCCGGAAGATACGGACGAAGAGCCTGTAGATGTTGAGCAGTTGTTACCGCCTGTGATGGCGAAGACATCCGAGTACACTGCCCCGCTACGTGTGGGCGATGACGTGACATACACGTTGACATTGACAAACCCGAACGCAGTTGCGTTGAATAACCGCCTGATTGTAGACAACCTCGCCAACGGCGCATTAGCCGCAGATTTGGCGACAGTGGTAGTGACCCCTGCGACAGCGTTGGTCGGCACTCCCACAATTGTGGATGGTCGGTTGGAGTTGGTAGTGAACATTCCAGCGACTGGCGTAACCGTGACGTTTGATGCGGAAGTGCTGCAACCCGGTACCGTGACGAACCTCGGCTCCGTCTACGGCCCGCCTGTATACGTGCCCGGAGACAACGGTGAACCCGGTGACTACGAGCGTCCGGATGAGCCAGAAGATACAGACGAAGAGCCTGTAGATGTTGAACAGTTGTTGCCGCCTGTGATGGCGAAGACATCGGGTGTGGAAGCGGGCGACATTGTTCGCGTGGGCGACACGATTGTATACACGCTGGCACTAACGAATCCCAACACGGTTGCACTGAATAACCGTCTAATTGTAGACAACTTGGCAAATGGCGCATTAGCCGCAAATTTAGCGACAGTGGTAGTGACCCCTGCAACAGCGTTGGTTGATCCTCCGCAGTTGGTAGATGGTCGGCTGGAGCTGGTAGTGAACATTCCGGCGAACGGTGTCACTGTGACGTTTGAAGCGGAAGTACTGCAATCCGGGACTGTGACGAACCTTGGTTCCGTGTACGGCCCGCCTGTATACGTGCCCGGAGATAACGGTGAGCCCGGTGACTATGAGCGTCCGGACGAGCCGGAAGATACGGACGAAGAGCCTATAGAAGTCGCCCTCTACGTTCGATTCCATTTAGACGGCAGCGGTCAAATAGACGAATACTACATCGCTGTACCGGCGGTATACAACGCAGGCCGTGTATGGATTGACTACGAGTCGCCGGAGTGGCTGGAAGTGTTGGAGATTGGTCACGTTTACGGCTATGACGAGCGGAATGAGATGAAGGGCTGGTACACACCCCGCACCGAGGTCGGCTATGCTGGCCCGAACCGCAACTGGGCGGCGGCTTTCTGGGGTTGGTTTGAGGCGGAAGACCTTGACCCGCGGACAAACGGCAGAAACGCTGATCCCACCAGTGCCTCTTTCATACCACTAGACAACAATGGTGACCCGACCCGCCTGCGTCCCGGCCTCGGTTGCACATGGCAACAGGTTCATCCGGGGAATGCAGACAGTGGCGGCCCCATATACGCCTATGGCGAGGCAAAAGGACTTGATTTGGACGAGTTGTTAGAATTGGGAATCGTGCTTCCGGTGGGCTTTGATAAAGAAGAGGACACCATAGACTTCTTCGGTATTTGGATTCGCTGGGGCGACCTAGACGATGATAAGATTACGTTTAGTACAGATGCAGTTTTGCTGAACGACTATTTGATTGAGCTTGGAATGAACCTGATCGGCTGGACAGCCGATATGTCCACGCTACACCATGGCGCAGCCGATATGGTTTTGCAAGGGTATGCATTTAGTGATGGCGCAGTACGCTTAAACGATTTCCTAATTGATTTGGGCATGTACTTGATTGATTGGCCGGTTCCGAACCCGACACGGTTGGGTACGCGAACACCTTAGTGGCTCTTAGGGGCGGGGCCTCAACCCCGCCCGGAATGGAACGATAGTACGATTAAAATAAAAAGGAGCATATTTCATGAACACGAAAAAGAAAGCGGTTAAACCACTTACAATCCGATGCTTGGCATTGTTAATCGCAATGCTGATGCTACTCGGCAGCTTCCCTGTAGCGGCAATGGCAATGCCTGTGCAAGACGATGCACAAGCGGACATCGGCGTAGAACCTTTGGGCATAGAGCCTTTGGGTGCAGGTGGAAATTTGACTTGGAATGCCCCAAGCCTAAATGAGCCTGTCGGCACGACAACAGTAGATGTTGTGGTTCCCTTCACCAACGCAACGCCTCGCGCCACCTTTGTGGCACTGGGCTTTGAGTGGGAGTCACCGCTAGAGTTTGTAGGTGTCACTGCTGGGTCTGAGCCATCTGACGATGTTCGTCCGGCGGCAAACAGAGCGTTCTTGCAATGGGATCCTAACGCAGCAAATGCAATGGGAGCGACGGGGTCAATCACCCTAACCTTTAACATTCCCGCAGGTCATCCCGCAGGAGATGTGGGCGACTTTTGGATGATACATGTGCCAACAACCATAAACAGCAATGGCCCGGTGACAAATATCGGCACCATGCGGGGCACGATTAGTCTTTATGAATTACCGCCAGTGATTGCGAAGACATCCGAGTACACTGCCCCGCTACGTGTGGGCGATGACGTGACGTACACACTGACATTGACGAATCCGAACGCAGTGGCGTTGAACAACCGTCTGATTGTAGATAACTTGGCAAATGGCGCACTAGCTGCAGATTTGGCGACAGTGACAGTAACCCCAACGACCGCACTGGTTGGCACTCCTGCAATCGTGGATGGCCGTTTAGAGTTGGTAGTAAACATCCCGGCGAACGGCGCAGTTGTGACGTTTGATGCAGAAGTACTGCAAACTGGTACAGTGACGAACCTCGGTTCCGTCTATGGCCCGCCTGTGTATGTGCCCGGCGACAATGGAGAACCCGGCGACTACGAGCGTCCGAACGTGCCGGAAGATACTGACGAAGAACCCGTAAACGTCGAGCAGTTGTTGCCGCCAGTGATTGCG
>WRBE01000021.1 GCA_009779845.1 Oscillospiraceae bacterium | reverse complement strand
CAAAGTGCCACCTGCTTTTTTACCCCTTTACAAGTCCCCATAAGTTCGCTATACTGCGAATAAGAGCTTTACTACGGGAGGTGAACAGAAAAAATGAGCGATGGGACACACACATTCGGTGCAATAGAAATTCCCAACACCGTACCTATGCCAGAAGTCTCCATGCAGACCCGCCGAGGGGTGATAGTGACCTATATCCCACTACGGCAGACCGGGTAAAATGAAGAAGTGTTCCTACAGCACTTCAAATGCTGTAAGAACACTTCGACTGGTCCGAGTGACAGGACTTGAACCTGCGGCCTCTTGACCCCCAGTCAAGCGCGATACCAAACTTCGCCACACCCGGATATCTATTTGCGCCTATATTTGGCACCCGATCATATTACCACAGTTGCCATCAGAATGCAAGTGAAAAATAGGCATTTATTTTACACACTCTATTTTCAAGAAAGATCACGCTATCTCTATCACAAACACTCTCATATGGGAGTGAACCCCTTTGTCGCCTATGAAACTCTAATGTTCTGTGGCGATCCCAAATCCCCAAACCACATATCGTTAAACACTTGAAATGCCATAGATATCTCCTCAAACGTGCCGGTCCCGACACGAGAAGAGAGGATAACTAAGATATAGGGCGATGGCGCGTATACGATTGCCATGTCGTGGAGTACCGTATCTGTCCAGCCGGATTTACTGGCGACGAGATAGTCTGATATGATAAAGGGGAATTGATTGTCCAGCAAGTGTGCTTTGAACTCCTCGCTGTGTGGGGCGTCTGATTCGACATATTCGTAGATAGCCCTTGCGAACAGTCCGGCCTCATTTGCGGTCAATCGGGCGCCCATGATGCTGCTCCAGACAAAATCCGGATTGCCGCCCAGTTCTGCGACGAACTGCCGAAATCCGATCCAGCCGTGGGCATTTCTGAGTCCGAGGGTTGATTCGTTGCAACTGTACATGAGATTGCGCCGCAACATCTCCGACTGGGTTCGGCTCCCGCCCAGCGGAAATCGGATTCTGGTTTCCAGGTCTGTCTCCCCCCGGTCGGCTTTTTGATAGATGTACATGGAAAACGGCGCTTTCAGCACGCTGGCCCCCGAAAAGATGCGATCAGCATTGTGGAGATAGGTAAATCCCGTATCCAGATTTTCAAAGTATACGGCGATACGGTTGCCGTGGCGGCTGAGGAGTTCGTCCAGCACATCGATGGGCGGCGGGAAGGCCAGCCACTTGGCGTAGAGATCGAGATAGCCGGTGATAGGCGACTCAAAATCAAAGGGATGTGCGCCTGGGGAGTCTGTCGCCCAGTGGAGGAAGCGGTATCCCTCCCGGACTGGCGGCACCGGTTCCAGGGCCTGTTCCCCCTCAAGTATGAGTTTGGGGCCGGCGTGCCGTATGTCGGTGCCGTCATTGAAGTGAAATTGCACGTGGAACGCAAGGATTTCCTCTTCCCACTGGGCCCAGAGGGACTGGCTTGCGGTTATTGGCAGAGTGAAGTCGTGCCGATTCTGCCCTGGGGCATCGGTGGTCCAGTAGCGGAATATGTACCCCTCCCGCCGTGGCGGCGACGGCTGGGAGACGAACTCGCCCTCCGATACAGAGAGGGCCGCTCTGTGGAAGGCGGCTGTGTTATCATTGCGATAGAATACAACGACATGCGCATCCGGCGGCATGTCGGGGATGGCGAATAGGATTGTAAGCGTGACGACCAACAGAGCGGTCAGGCATCGGATTAGTAGTTTCATAAAAAAAGCATATCACGAAACTTGTCGAAATACAACGGGAAATCCGTGTATTTTGCCAGATGTGAGTGGGTGACAAAGCAAGGGTTGACGCATAAAGCAATATAGTGGTATTATTTTTTTGAAAAAACCCTCCTACCGAAAGAAATAGGCTTTCGGCAGGAGGGTTTCATCTAGTTGGTGAGGAGCGAATAACGATTACTCGGAGAGGGGCTTGGAGGCTGTCTCAAACTCTGTGAGGATTTCCTCAGACGGTTTCTTAGACAGGAGGCTCCCGGCAATAATCGCAACTAGGGAAAGACCAAATCCGGGGACGAGGGAATACAGTCCTGTACGTGCGCCCAGGGTTATGAGGCCGTCGGCGCTGGACACTAACGGTATAAAGTGCCAGGTAATCACGGTTAAACCGCCGACGAGAACGCCCAATAGTCCGCCCGTGCGATTGGTGCGCTTCCAGAAGAGGGAGCACAATACGAGGGGGCCAAAGGCGGCGCCGAATCCCGCCCAGGCCATGGCCACGAGTTGCATCACGCCCCGGCTGCGATCCGGGCCGCCGAGTACGGGGTCATAGGCGTCCAGGGCGATCCAGAGCGCCAGCAGTGCCACGACGAATACGGCACAACGGGAGAACCAGACCAGTTGCTTGTCGGACGCCTTTTTGTTCGCCACCCGATAGATATCACTGACGGCAGACGAGCCCACCAGCAACTGTGAATCCGCCGTGGATTTAATCGCCGCAAACATGCCGCACAGGAAGAGACCGCCCAGAAGCACGGCCCAAAGTGCGCCCCGATCAACGAATATGGCCCGGACGGTCTGAATGAATACGGTCTCCGGGTTCTGGAGATCCGGCATAAACGAGCGCCCCACAAGGCCTACCAGCACAGCGGAGCCCAGGGCTAACACAACCCATACAATAGCGATGATGGCAGAGCGTGAGACGTCTTTTTCCGAACGGATGGCGATGAGTTTGATCAAAATATGGGGCATACCGAAATATCCGAGCCCCCAGGCCAGATCGGAGATGATGGATCGGATGGCGATTGTACCGCCTGCGCCGTCGGACATCATATTGAAAAATCCAGGGGGGATATCCGCCGAGACGTTGGCCCACCCACCCATTGTGGCAATTACAATCATGGGGAGGAAGAACACGGCCAAGAGCATCATCATGCCCTGGATGGAGTCGGTCCAGCTAATGGCCAAGAGCCCGCCGATCAGGGTATAGGCGACCACAAAGGCGGCCAGAAGGATGACGGCGGTCTGGTAGTTGACGTCGAAAATCTGCGGGAGTAGCGTTCCGCCGGCGACGAAGCCGGAGGCCGCATAGACAGTGAAAAATACGGCAAAAAATACAGCGGCAATGATTTTCAAAATATGTGATTTGTCGTGGAACCGATTTTCTAAATATTCAGGCAAGGTGACGGCGTTATTTGCCACGATGGTATACCGGCGGAGCCGTTTGGCGACGAACACCCAGTTTAGAACAGTTCCGATAATCAGCCCCACTGCCAGCCACGCCCTGCCGGTGCCTGCGGCATAGATTGCGCCGGGGAGCCCCATGAGCAGCCAGCCAGACATATCCGATGTCTGTGCAGACAGAGCGCCCACCCATGCATTCAGCTTTCGCCCGCCCAAAAAGTAATCGGACAGGTTCTGTGATCTCCTGAAACGGATGGCCAGAGAGATAATAACACTAAAGTATGCGACAAAGACAATTAAGATCAAAGCTTGACTAGACATGATTCCCTCCTCGTGTTGCACTGTAATGTAGTAATGTGTAAAAGTCAGTATAACACATCTCATTTTGCAAAGCAAGAAATGGATCCTGTATGGGAAAACGGGAAAATTTTAAATGCAGTTGAGTTGGACGCACCTCAAAAGCTCGTATATTGCATCGAACACACTTTTGTGATACACTGTGATGCCGAGGTAGATAAATAAAGCGGATATGGAGCGGCAATGAGGAAAAATATATACATAAAATCCATGCTGCGCCAGCCTGTCCGGTCTCTGTTGCTGGTGCTGCTAATTGCCGTTGCATCCTTTGCCTTTACCATGCGGGCGGCAGAATATATTGTGGTGAGCGAGCGGATTTCCGAACTATCAGAATTCTTTCAAAGTGTGGGGGTTCTGTCCCACAGAGAGGGCATTACGGCGGACGTATCTGAGGCCATTGACCTGATCGCCGAGAGCCCCTATGTGGCGGCCTACGACAGACGTCGTGGATTCGAGGGTACATTGGTTGATATGCACAATGCATATATCCAAGGGAGCCGGTACTGGCGTGCGTCCTGGGCGTACCGTCATATCCCGGATGAGTATTTCGTGCGGGAATATGTGAATCTGATGCCCAGGCTCTGGGCCGGGCCTGAGTTTGCCGGGTTTGTCAGCGGGGACTCCTTCTTCTACGGTGAACTGTTAGACGTTCAACATATCCCCCGGGGCTGGACTACGCTGGGGTTCTATCCCCACAAACTGTTATACGTGCAAGTGGATGAGGTGCTGGAGGGCTATCCGGATCGTCTGTTTGAACGACAAGAGCTCATACTGCGTATAGACTTTCCGGAAGAATGGGAGTCCGGCTCCCCGCCCGACGAATGGGATTCTCCTCTTGCGGAGATGGAAATCGGGCAGCGGTATTTTTTCAAAGGCACGTTCTATTTTATGCTGGGCGGGTTGCAGAGCGACAGCAGAACCATTACAAAGTATATAAAACCCATAGACGGGGATGCGCTGTGGTATATCCCCGTCGCCCCCGGCGAGACAGTAGATACAGCGGCCCTGGGAATTGACCGCCAGTTGGAGTTTACCCGCCATGTCCAATCCGCAGTATACTTGCGTACCACCAGGGACATGGCCTTGATGCCCGCCGCCCAGGAGAGCGAGAGCTTGATCCGGCTGCGGGAGGGTCGGTTTATTGACAGGGAGGACTATTTATACGCCAGACCGGTGGTGGTAATTGAGCAGCAGTTTGCCCGGCGGCGGCAAGTTGGCATCGGGGATACGATTACAGTCAACGTAAACGCCGACCAACATCTGGTCTATTCCCCCTATTATGTGCTGGGGAATATCTGTTATAGGGACCCATTTCCCGTACCCATCGTCACACTTCCGGAGCTGGGCATTTTAAGTATGCCCGGCGCTGACCCAACGATGACCTTAGAACTTGAGGTGGTGGGTATATACGACTTGCTCCGCTGGCGGCTCATCTCTACGGACTGGTCGTCTGCGGATAAGTTCATGTATATACCAGATTCCCTATTGCCTGACGACTGGGGACTGCAGTCGGCGCATTTTGGGGAGATCGGGTCTGATTATACACCGGCTGTATGGTATAGCTTTGTGCTACACAACTCCAGAGACGAAGGGGCCTTTTTATGGGAACTCCGGGACGCTCTTGGGGAGATGGGCCTCCGTGTCAGCTTTGTGGGCCAGGACGGCAGCGGTTTTTGGCCTGTGGCCGATGTCATTTTTCTGTCGATTACGCTGAACTTGATTATATTTTCCGTCGTGCTGGTTCTGGTGCTGGCTCTCACCATGGCCCTGTTTATCTGGCAGCGGAAAAAGGAGTACGCCATATTGCGCTCTCTGGGCTGTTCGGCGAAAAAGATCTCTGTGCAGTCGACGATTGCGCTTATGCTATTCGGTCTGCCCGCCTTAGTGGCGGGCGGCACGGCGGGGTGGTTTTTCGCAGTCAGAATGGCGGGAGATGCAATTGCAGGATTTGGCGAGATGATTGCGGACACAGGCCAGCACCTGTTGACATCAGAGCGGGAGGCGATGATCGCATACTACACGGAGGCGGCATTGCTGCCCATCAGCCACTTGGTGGGATTATGCGCCATGATACTCGCCGCAATGCTGGTCTTTCATACCATTGGCAACCTGCGAATGGCACGGATGAGCATACTTGAGATATTGCAGGGGGCCCAGCGATGATACAGTATATATACAGGCATATTGTCCGCGCGCCGGCAAAGACTCTCTTAGGCATGGCCGTGGCACTGGCCCTCACCCTGGCCTTGGGCTTTTTGTATCACAATATCATAAGCCTACAGGGAGAGATCGACCAGCTCTATGCCGAAAGCGTTGTAAACGCCGAATTCCGGCTGGAGCAGGACTTTCGGCGGAGCGGGCGTGTGCTCAGCGATATTGTACCCATGAGAGTGGTGCGGGATATTTTAGACCTGGGGATAGCAAAAGAGACGTATTTGGAGGGCGCCGCTTCGGCATTTCTCGTGGAGGTGTCAGATGCACCTCTCTCTGTGATAGATGCACCCGGCGGGGCGGATATTTTAGTGGGGGTCGCTGCATTGCGGCACTTGACGGAGGAGCCAGACGGATTTATGGGCCGGAAGATCTCGTTCAACATGGAAATACAATTTGCAGACGGCAAAAATGAGAGTGATTTCACATATATAGAAAATACGCCTATCCCCGTTGTGATCTCCCAGGAATTGATGCAGAGACGGGGCCTTGCATTGGGGGACAGGGCCTATATCGTATATTATGAGCCTGTTTTATTCCGTCAGGGGGAGTGGCGCTATGCCCCTGCTACGGTGCTGGGGATCCATGACGGGGCGGGGCTGCCGGATATGGTCCATGGGGGGGCGGTGATCCCCTTGCCTGCAATGGAAAATATGTTGGGCAATTTTACGGGATTTCTCACCTTCAAGTTTGCCATAGACCCGGCCTTTAACCGTGAACTGGCGGATGTGAGCGAACAATTGGACGACCTGTTGCGATGTGTCGTGTCCATATATCCCTGGCGTGAGCGATTGGCCGTTGATATCTGGGATCAGGAACTGCGGTTTGGCGTGACGGCCCTGGAACAACATGTGCTGTTGTTGCAGTTGCTGTTTCCCATCGCCATGGGCATATCTGGAGTGATTGGTGCGGGTCTGGCAATGCTTTTATTGCTGCAGAATGCGAAAAACGCCGCCATTATGCGGGTGTTGGGTATGCCGAAAGGAAAGGTGCAGATCGTCCTGTGGCTCGGACAGATCATACTGTGCGTCGTCGGCGGATTGGTTGGAATCCTGTTAATCGTCGCCATTGGATGGCGGGCGGATTTGCTCACGGTGGTGACGCCCTACTGGGCCGGTGCCGCAGTCGGCGCCGCTATAGGGGCGATCCTTGTGACAAATCGTGCGCCGCTGGATTTACTGCAAGTAAAGGAATAGGGAGGCTGTCATGCTACAACTTGAAAACATATGCTATCGCTATAAGAACAGCGAAAGTGACGTGTTAAATAACATATCCGCCGATTTTGAGGCGGGGAAGTTTACGGCCATCGTCGGACCTTCCGGCAGCGGGAAGACGACGCTGTTATCCATTATGGCGGGGCTTGATCTGCCCACCACAGGCGGGGTGGAAATCGACGGTGAGGACTTGGCGTCTATGGATTTAAACCGCTACCGCCGGGAGAAGGTCGCCATGATCTTTCAGGCGTTTCAACTCTTTCCCCTCCTGACCGCACTGGAAAATGTCTGCTATCCCATGGATATGAATAAGACGCCCAAAGGCGAGGCGAAAAAGCGGGCGATTGCGCTCTTGGAATCCGTGGGCATTGATGGGGAAAAGCATAAGCGCTACCCTGCCAACCTGTCCGGCGGCGAACAACAGCGGGTGGCCATCGCCCGGGCGCTGTCCACCGGGGCCAAGGTGATCTTAGCGGACGAGCCGACAGGGAACCTGGATAAGACCAATGGCAAGATTGTTGTGGATATCCTCAAACGCCTAGCCCACGAGCAGGGCTACGCCGTAATCGTAGTGACCCACGACCCGGCAATCGCCGAGGCGTCGGACGTGGTGTATCGTATGTCGGACGGTGCGATTGCGGGGTGAGTTTGCCTTGTTGGGTGAGCGTAGGGGCGGCAATCTGCCGCCTGCAGTTGAATGCCGACAACAGCCCAACTTTCAGTAACAGGAGGCGAAATTGGAACGCATTCAAATTAAGAACAAATTTTAGCATTAAAAACCAGCCACAGTCTCCTTTGGAGGAATTGTGGCGGTTTTTTTGCGCCCCGTAGGGGCGGCAGGTTGCCGTCCGCATGTTGGTCTGGTTGGCGCATAGTAACCTAATGTGTCCAACCCCGGGCGGCAGATTGCCGCCCCTACAGCCTATGTAACTACCCCGGCGTGCCGACCGGGACTGCATACACGGTGTACTCCTGCTCTCCGTCGAAACCCAGGGCGGCGTCGCAGAGGGCTTGATCGTAGGCGGCACAGCAGCAACTGCCCAGGCCCAGGGCCTCGGCGCTGAGCATGACGTTTTGCCCCACGTGGCCCAAGTCGATCAGCATGACCCGGTGGGAGGCCTCTTGATAGCGCCACTCCGCACGGTAGGGGACTGCGCTGAAGAATAGGACGAGGGGGGCCGTCCCGGCCCAGGTCTGTCCGGCCAGCAGTGCCGGGATTCGGGTTTCATAGTCTTCAAATCTGCCCAGATATTCAACCGCCGCCCGCTTTTCCCCCATGTGCGCCAGGGGGACATAGCGATAGAGGCCGGGGTTTAACCCCTCCACGTTTTGCACGGCGACATACAGCTCAAAGGGATGGCGTGCGCCGCCGCTGGGTACGGGGCGCAGAGTGGCGACTTGATTTGCCCCACGGTAGCTCTGGATCCCCTGTGCGCTCCAGAGCAGGAAGGCCAGCTCCGCCCCTGTGATTGCCTTATCCGTAAACGCCCGCACGCTCCGGCGGGTGTCTAGTAGATCGATGTAGGCGGCGTTGTTCGCCAGGGCGTCGAAGGCGGGCAGTTCGATCAGCTCACCCCGGACCGGATGGCTATGGGGCGGGTGGGGGATACCTTTTGACTGATCGCTCTCTCGCATGGATTCTTTAAAGTGCGGGCAGTGCATAGAGCGGCGATTTTGTCTGATTTGTTCGTTCATGGGGGAACCTCCATTTTTTATAAGATCGTATTGCGGGACAGATCTGGGTTATGGCAGGACGCCTTCGGCTTGCAGCCAGGCGATAAACCCTTCCTTTCGCAGTATAATGTACATCATAATTAACCCGTGGGCCAAAACCGCCGATATTGGCTCGGGGTCATGCCCTCTTGCTTTTTAAACTGGCGTGTAAAGTGGCTGATGTTGTCAATGCCCACGGTATAGGCGATTTCGCTGATGGACATAGAACCGGTGCGGAGGAGACTCCGTGCACGGGCCATGCGCAGATAGATCACATACTCCATGGGAGATTGCCCGATGTATCGCTTAAAGAGTTTTTGCAGGTAATAGGGGTCTAAACTAAATTGGGCGGCCAAGTGCTCTAGGGTGATTTTTTCGTTATAGTGTGCCGTTAAATAGCTGCGGATATCACAGATCATAGGCGGGATGTGCTGTAATTTGCTGGTGGTCCCCGCAGAGGAGATGCACTCTATGAGAAGCCGGGTCAAAAGGCCCGAGGTCTGTACGTCAAATTCAAATAGATTCTGTTCTGCGGAAAAGGGAGAGGCCGACGTAAGCGCCCGATTGGACAGGGTCTCCATGAGCATGTGCATGGAGGAGTCGGGCACCAAGGTTCCTACGGCGCCGCCCTGTAATTTGCGGTAGGCCTCGTAATATGCCCTTGCAGTGGGGCCGTTGAAATGCACCCAGATCACATCCCAGCGGCCCATATCCGGGTCTGTGTAGTAATGCTGCCAATTTAAGCAGTCGATCCAATAGAAACGTCCGGGGCCCACGTGCTCTTTGTGGCCGCCGTATTCCAGAATGCCGCCCCCGGAAAGGGTTAGCTTGATGAGAAAGGAATCCAGGCCCTGGCGGGTGGTGTAATACTTCTTTCCCGCAAAGAAACAGCCCACCTCTTGGAGATACAGGAAATTGGCCTTGGCCATTGCCGTGGTGGAAATGAAGTTCCAGGTGGAGTTTGGCGCATAGTCCAGTTCGTAAGAAAAAACCTGCATCAGAATACCTCGCATATGACAAGATAGTGCAAGAAATAAACAAGATAGGATGAGAGTTTTACAGATTCACCACTTATAATAGGAATCAAGTGAGATAAAAAAGAGTTATTGTGCAATGTGCACAAAATGCATCTCGGTAAACTGGCGAAATCACGAAACGGGAAGGGATAATGGGCGGATGCCCTATATCAGTATATCGTCAGATTAAGACAGCGTCAAGCAAAATTCAATGGCCCGGTGTCTCCCGCACGGGAGGCGGGGAGACACAGAGAAAACCATGTCATGTACATCGTACAGGAGGACAGCGGATGCCGGAGTATATTTTAGAACTGCACGGTATTACAAAGCTCTTTCCCGGCGTAAAAGCCCTGGACAATGTGAATTTCCAGCTAAAAGCGGGTGAAATCCACGCCTTGATGGGGGAAAACGGGGCCGGAAAATCCACTTTGATCAAAGTGATTACCGGTGTGCACCAGCCAGACGCCGGGGAGATCATTTTAGACGGCAAGAAAGTGTCATTTAAATCCCCCAGAGATGCCAGTCAGGCGGGGGTTGCGGCTATATACCAACACGTGACGGCCTATCCCCATCTCACGGTGACGGAAAATATTTTCATGGGCCATGAGAAGCGAACCTACGGCTTCATCCAATGGCGTACCATGCACAAGGAGGCGCAGGTGCTCCTTGACGCCTTGAAAGTCGATTTTCACGCTACGGATCTCATGGGGAGTCTCAGTGTCGCCCAACAGCAGATGGTGGAAATCGCAAAGGCCCTCTCCACCAATGCCCGCATCATTATCATGGATGAGCCCACGGCGGCCCTGACCCGGACAGAGGCTAACCGGCTGTATGAGATCACGGAAAAGCTGCGGGACGGCGGCGTCGCCATCGTCTTTATTTCCCACCGCTTTGAGGACATGTACCGCCTGGCCTCCCGGGTGACCGTGTTCCGGGACGCCAAATATATCTGGACCCGGAATGTGAGCGAGGTGTCCGAAGCCGACCTGATCCATGCCATGGTGGGCAGAGAGCTCACAGACCTCTTTCCCAAGCCGGAACTTGAGATCGGCCCGGAAGTCCTGCGGGCGGAACGCCTCTCCTGCACGGGATTCTTTAAGGACGTGAGCTTTGCGGCACGCCGGGGCGAGATCATCGGGATCACGGGCCTGGTGGGCGCCGGGCGGACGGAGGTCATGGAGACCCTGTTCGGTGTGGCAAAGCCCGATGGCGGCGCACTTTACTTAAACGGAGCACAAGTGCAGATCCGCTCTCCCCAGGAGGCCATGCAAAAGGGGATCGGCCTCCTCACGGAGGACCGCCAGCACAAAGGGCTGATTTTGGACTGGGGGCTGGGCAGAAATATCACATTGGCGGAGCTCTCCCAATTTTCCAAGCTGGGGTTCATCAATGAAAAGGCGGAGCGGGTCACGGCTAAGGATTTGGCCGAACGGGTGGATACAAGGGCGAAAACACTCTTTGATCTGGCCGGTTCCCTCTCTGGGGGGAACCAGCAAAAACTGGTGGTAGCCCGGGCGCTCACCAGCAAGTTGGATGTCTTAATCATGGATGAACCCACCAAAGGCGTAGATGTGGGGGCCAAGGCCGCCATCTATGAGATCATGGGAGAGTTGGCCGGACAGGGCATGGCGATTATCATGGTCTCCTCCGAGATGCCGGAAATTTTAGGCATGTGCGACCGTATTTACGTCATGTGTGAAGGCCGCATCACCGGAGAACTGAGTCGGACGGAGGCTACAGGGGAGAAAATCCTGGAGTTAGCCATGAAAAAAGACGGAAAAACGGAACTGGGGGAGACGGGATGAAGGCGCACTTGAGAAAACTTGTCAGCCGGCGTGAATTCAGTCTTTTGCTCGTGCTGGTTGCCGTTGGCGCTATCGTGCAATGGCAAAATCCGGCATTCCTTACAATGGGGCAGATTGACAGCATCCTGCGCAACTATTCGTTTATGATTATGCTGGCGACAGGTATGCTCATGGTACTGCTGTTGGGCGGGATTGATATCTCTGTCGGCTCTACCCTGGCCCTGTCGGGCATGGCCTCGGCACTGCTGATGCGGGACGGGATCATAACAAGCGGCCTGACAGCCTATCTGTTCAGCGTGGCGGTAGGCGCTGTCTGCGGACTCTTGGTGGGGCTTGTGATTGCCAAGGGCAAAGTCCTGCCCATCATAGCGAGCTTGGGCTTTATGTATGTATTTCGGGGTATGACGTTCTTCATCTCTGATAACCAGTGGGTGGGGACACGGTTCTTGGTGCCGGAATACCTGGATTTTTCCCGGGGCTCCACCCTGGGGATCAGCAATCTTGTCTGGATCGTACTGGCGGTGTATATCCTTGTGTTCATCGTACTCCGGTGGACGAAGCTGGGCCGGCAGATTTACGCCGTGGGCTCCAATCCGGAGGCGGCGCTGGTCAGCGGAATCCGCATTGATCGGATCAAGCTGATTGTATATACGTTCAATGGCGCTTTGGCGGGTCTTGCCGGGGCCATGTTTGTGGGATCCTTCGCCTCGGCGATGAATAATAGCGCTATGGGCATGGAGCTTGATATTATCGCCGCCTGCGTTATCGGGGGCGTGAGCCTGGGAGGCGGCCAGGGGTCGGTTCCCGGCGTACTGTTGGGCGGGCTGCTCATTGCCGTACTCGCCCGCTCCCTCAGTCTCATGGGGATTGACCAGTTCTGGCAGCAGGCGCTGCTGGGGAGCGTCATATTGCTGGCAGTCATATCTAACGTGATTATGACGAGACATGCCGCGCGCCGCAGCTTGGAGAGAAGGGAGATTTAGAGCTATGTCGGAGGTCAGGCCAAAACGCATATTAGACGCCACGCCGCCGGGGGATCTCAAAACCCGTGTGATGCGGTGGGAGTTCCTGTTGCTTGCACTGTTACTTGGGGTCATTGTTTTGGGCGTCAACTTACACCACAATTTTTTGGCGCCCAATCATCTGTTCAACGGAATCAGCGTATTCCTGGTTCGGGGCCTGATTGCCCTGTCTATGGCCTATTGTCTCCTTTTGGGGGAGATCGACTTATCTGTGGGCGCCATTGTCGTCCTGGCTGCGACGCTGCTGGGCGTCGTATTTAATGCGACGGGATCGGCCCTGTTGGGGCTTTTGACCGCCCTAGCCGTCGGATTGCTCTGCGGTGCGCTCAACGGGTTGATTTTGGTGAAATTCAGAGAACTTCCCGCAATGATCGTGACCCTGGGGACAATGATCTTGTTCCGGGGGCTGTCAGAACGCATTTTGGGCCCGGCAAACATAGGCGGCATGAGAGAGGTTACGTGGTTTGCAAATCTATACCACGGAAGGCTGGGTCCCGTCCCATATTTCGTCATATTCTTTTTCGTTCTGGCGGGGATATTCTGGTTCGTCATGCACAAGACCACCTTTGGCAGGCACATGTTCGCCATCGGCGCAAACCGTACGGCGGCGGAGTACGCCGGAATCAATGTGGGCAAAACCCGCCTGATCGTGTTTTCCATCAGCGGACTCATCTGTGGGATTTCCGCCGTATTCTTCTCCTCCTGGGTGGGGTCGGTGCGCAGTGATGTGGGCCTTGGATATGAGATTGAGGCCATTGCCATGTGCGTGCTGGGCGGCATGTCCACAGCGGGGGGCAAGGGGACGCTGCCGGGGGTGCTCATTGCCGTCTTTATTATTGGGTTGTTGCGCTATGCGCTCAGCTTGGTAAATGTAAACCCCGAAACAGTCAGGATCATTTTGGGAGCGCTACTTATCACAGTGGTTACCATGCAAAATGTGCGGCGTTTTGTTCGGAAGAAAACTGCCCCGGCAAACTAATATGATGTTGTCCGGTTGGGGAATTCTCCGCCGACAATATAAAAAATCAAAAAAGAAAGGAAAAACTCAAATGAAAAAGATACTCGCATTACTCCTGGCACTTGTGCTCGTTCTGACCCTGGCCGCCTGCGGCAACGGAGGCCCAGACGACGACGGAGACCTGACCTTTGCCATCGTGACAAAATCCGCCGGTAACCCCTTTATGGAGCGGATGGCCAGCGGCTTTGAAGCGGCTTCGGAGCGCATGGGTATAAGCGCCGTTGTCCAGCACCCGTCGCTCATTACGGCTGAAGCCCAGATTGAGGTCATCAACGCATTGATTGCCCAGGAAGTCGATGGCATTGCCGTCGCCGCAAATGACGCTGAAGCGCTGGCAACTGTTTTACAATCGGCCCGTGACGCAGGGATCGCAGTCGTCACCCTGGATTCCGACACCGCCGGGAGCCAGATGTTTGTCAATCAGGCGGGCGTGAGAGAGGTTGCACAAGTGCTCGTAGACTCGGTCTATGACATGACGGGCGGCTCCGGACAGTTTGCTGTCCTCTCCGCTACCGCCCTGGCCACAAACCAGAACGCATGGATTGCCGCAATGGGAGAAATCATCGACGAGGACACCCGATATGCGGGCCTGGAATGGGTTGCCACTGTGTTCGGCGATGACGAATGGCAGGCGAGCACAGACGAGACCTCGAGCCTCCTGGCAAGTTTCCCCGATCTGGAAGTTATCGTGGCGCCGACTACGGTTGGCATCCTTGCCGCAGCCCAATATGTGCAGTTGGTAGGCAGTGACGTCCTGGTGGCGGGTCTCGGCCTACCCAGCGAGATGGTAGACGTTGTAGGCCCCGACCTGCCCACTCCGTATATGTATCTGTGGAACCCGGTTGAGCTGGGCGAAGTGGCTGCATACGCCCTCTACGCATTCGTAAACGGCGACACCACAGGAGCTGCCGGAGAGAGCTTCGTATCCCAGGGCGGTGTCACATTCAACGTCATTCCCGCGGCACCGGACTTGGGCATTGTCAACACACAAATCAT
Source organism: Oscillospiraceae bacterium (assembly GCA_009779845.1). Lineage (GTDB taxonomy): Bacteria > Bacillota > Clostridia > Oscillospirales > Oscillospiraceae > WRAB01. The sequence continues at coordinate 26,405 of WRBE01000021.1, read as the reverse complement.
TGTGGGGCTGCCCTTCCGCTTTGATGGTGACAACATCGAAGAGTGGGCAGAAGTCTTTTAGCCCGCTATGATTAAAGGATTTAAAATGCAGCTCAATCCGGGGCAGGCGTTGGAGTATGAGAGGCGGCACAACGAGCTCTGGCCGGAGATGGTGGAGATGATCCATCAGCACGGCGGTAAGAATTACTCCATTTTCCTAGACCCGGACACTAATGTGCTCTTCGGATACATTGAGATCGAAGATCCGGTGCGCTGGGCCAAAGGCGCAGACACGGCCATCAACCGCAAGTGGTGGGACTTCATGGCGGACATTATGGAGACAAATCCGGATAACAGTCCCGTCGCCCACGATTTGCAACTTCTATTTCACTTGGATTAGATCAAGGGGCATGGGGCTTACACAGTAAGCGTGAGTCCCATGCCTGTCTTTCCCAGGGTATGTTTCTGCCGATACAAACATGTGCTTGGAAAGACAGGCAAACACAAACAGGAGGTAACGCAATGGATTTGACAGGCATTATCCGTCTATCCAACACCTATGGGAGCGATCCAGAACTGGTGTTGGCCGGGGGCGGGAACACGTCGGTGAAAGATGCCGAGACGCTCTATATCAAGTGCTCCGGCACTAGTTTAAAGACAATTGGTGAAGACGGTTTTGTCCCGCTGGACCGGGCCTTATTAGAGCAGACGCTGACAAAAGACTACCCGGCGGACGACGCCGGGCGGGAGGCCGCCTTTTTAACAGACGTAATGGCTGCCAGAACCGTCCCCGGCGAGACGAGACGCCCCAGTGTAGAGGCACTGTTGCACCATCTCTTCCCCCAGCGATACGTGGTGCACCTCCACCCGGCGCTGATGAACGGGCTCACCTGCGGCAGAGAGGGACGGCGCCATACGAAAGAACTCTTCGGCGAGAAAGCCGTCTGGATTCCCGTCATTCGCCCCGGATTTGTACTGGGGAAACGCTGTCACAGCGTGATGGAGGCCCATGGGGTTCAGATGGGTGAACCCGTCTCCCTGGCCATTTTAGAAAACCATGGGATATTCATTGCCGCCGATACGGAAGAAGAGATCGGAGCGATTTTAGAAGAGGCCATAGCCGCATTAAAGAAAGCCGTCTCTTGTTTCCCGGAGCAAATGGATGCAGAACCGGTAGATGGGGCCGCCATTGCGGAAATCCGCCGGAAAACGGGAGCAGCTCACATCCAATTCCGTACATCGCCGCAGATTTTAGCGTTTTTGCAGAGCCGGGAGACGGCGCAGGACTTGTTGGTTCCATTTACCCCAGATCAGATCGTCTACTGCGGGGCGGAACCTGTATATGTGACGGATATTTCCCAGATTGAGCCGGATTCCATAGGAGGCAAGATTTTATTAGTAGAAAATAGGGGCATCTTCGCCCTGGGGCAATCGGAAAAAGAGACGGAGCTTGCAATGCTCGTATTCTTAGATGCGGTCAAGATTGCGATCTATGCCAAAAGTTTTGGCGGTCCGCAACCGCTGCCGGAGGAGTTGATCCAATTCATCGTCTCCTGGGAGGCGGAGTCCTATCGGCAAAAAGAGGCGAAAAAATGATCCGAGGAGGAGCGATATCAATGGAACGCTATGTAGAGACGAAAAAGCGGTATGAGGCCATGGGGGTTGACGTGGAGACAGCTCTGGAGAAGTTGAGCCAGATTCCCATCAGCATCCACTGCTGGCAGGGGGACGACATCACGGGGTTTGAGTCCACGGGGGAGGCGTTGTCCGGCGGGATACAGGCCACGGGGAACTATCCCGGCAAGGCGCGAAACCCCGAGGAGCTCATGGCCGATTTCAAACAGGCCATCTCGTTTATCCCCGGCAAAAAGCGGTTGAGCCTCCACGCCTGTTACGCCCTGTTCAACGGCGAGCGGGCAGATCGGGACGCCTTGCGTCCGGAGCATTTTCAGGGCTGGGTCGATTTCGCCAAGGCGACGGGGATCGGTCTGGACTTTAACCCTACGTTTTTCAGCCACCCAAAGGTCAGAGACGGGCTGACCCTATCCAGCCCCGACGAGACCATCCGGCAGTTCTGGGTGCGCCACGGAATCGCCAGCCGCCGCATCGCCGCCAGCTTTGCCCAAGCGCTGGGCGGCCACGCCGTCAATAACATCTGGATTCCAGACGGGTTCAAAGACACCCCGGCGGATCGCCTGGGGCCCCGTCTGCGCTTAAAACAGAGCCTAGACGAGATTTATGCAGAACAGTTAGACGGCGTGGTGGACTGTGTGGAGAGCAAGGTCTTTGGGATTGGCGTGGAGTCGTACACCGTGGGTTCCAGCGAGTTTTACCTGGCCTATGCCGCCCGGAACCCCGGCGTGTACAATCTGCTGGACAACGGACACTATCACCCCACGGAGATGGTCAGCGATAAATTGTCCAGCCTGCTGGCCTATTTTGACAAGATTCCTCTCCATGTGACCCGGTCTGTCCGCTGGGACTCTGACCATGTGGTGGCATTGGACGACGAGTTAAAAGAGATCGCAAAGGAGATCGTCCGGCATGACGCCACAGATCGAGTGCTCATCGGGTTGGACTTCTTCGACGCCTCTATTAACCGGATCGCCGCCTGGGTGATTGGCACACGCAACGTGCAAAAGGCGCTCCTATACGCGTTCTTGCAGCCCCACGCCGAGATGAGAGGACTACAAGACCGGGGTGACTTCACACGGCTCCTCGTGCTCCAGGAGGAGATTAAATCCATGCCCTTTGGCGACATCTGGGACTATTATTGTGAGACCCAAGGCGTCCCCGGCGGATTAGAGTGGTACGACGGGGTTATGGCCTACGAGAAAGACGTGCTTTTGAAACGCAGTTAAGCGCAACCAAACCGAGGAGGGGAATCATGGATATTTTCGGACGGGAATACGCCCGGGAAGATTTGCTTCGGCGCTGTAATCCCAGCGCCCTCTATGGGGTGCGGAAAGTGGAGTTGTCCGACGGACGGGGCAGAGGGCGGCGACTCATTGAAGTGAAAACGGCAGCCGGACTCCGGGCGTCCTTTTCGGAGGATAATTGTCTGGATATTCTGGACTTGGAGTACAAGGGCATCAACTTGGCGTTTTTGAGTAAAAACGGCGTGGTCGCCACACCCATGGCCAACCCGGAGGCGGACAGTTTTGTAAAGTATTGGGCCGGGGGATTTCTATCTACCTGCGGGCTGCGAAACACAGGGCCGGCCTGTGAGATCAACGGCGAATTTTTCCCTCTGCACGGTCACATCGGTTTAATGCCAGCGGAACACGTCAATGTCAATGTAGATGAAAACGAGATTGTCATAACGGGCAGAGTCCGGGAATCTGCCCTGTTTGGACACTGTCTGGAGATGGAGCGCAAAATCACCATTCCCTCCGATGGTGCAGAGATCACCATACACGATATTGTACACAACCTGACGCCGGAGGCGGAGGCCGTTTTGCTCCTGTACCACATCAACTTTGGATTCCCGTTTCTCAGCGAAGACCTTGTGCTCACATTCCCGATGGGTGAGGTGCGGGGGCGCACGGATCTGGCCCAGGAAAAAATCGCAGACCGGGCTACAATCACCCCGCCAGTGGACGGGGAGCCGGAAACGGTGTATTTTTACTCCCCCAAGGAGAAAGATGTGGCGGTGGGCCTGTCAAACGAGCGGCTTGGCTTAAAAGCGACTGTACAATATGACAGCGCCTATCTGCCCGTTTTGGCCCAGTGGAAATCCATGGGGTCGGGAGATTATGCCCTGGGCATCGAGCCGGGGACGAGTTTTATCCGGGGGCGGAAAGAAGAGCTGGAAAATGGCTATGATGTCCGAGTTCCGGCGTTCGGAAGCTTAGAATTTAAAGTCACGATTGCATTGGAAGAGATACTATAATTTTGCAAGGGGGGACATCCATGTCAGTTGCAAATGCACAAAATATGATCGGCGCCTTGGAGCGTTCAAATGGAAAAATTGTCATGTTCGCAGATGGGTTTGTGGACGAGGTGTGGGAGATCATCAACTCCAGAACGAGTTTGAGCCAGTTTACGCTGTACCAGCAAATGAACCAGTTTGCCGCGCGCATTGCAAACAGCGGCACGGGCGGTGTGGGATTGGAGCTGATCCAAAAACGCCGTGCCTTTGGTGGATTCACAGCGAATATTGGCTACGCCTCGGCACGCCTCGGCGTAGATGCGGCGCTGGTCGGGATATACGGCAAAGAGGCCCTTGATCCGGTGTTTGAAGAGGTGGGGGAACTCTGCCGTGTATACTCCCTGGACGACCCCGCAGTGACCCATGTGTTTGAGTTCGACGACGGAAAAATCCTGATGAGCCACATGGAGGCCGTACTGGATATCAGTTGGCAGCGCATCGTCGATACCCTGGGGCTGGAAACGATTGTCTCCCTGTTGACCGAAGCGGATATGATCGGTGTCGGATACTGGTCGTTGCTCCCCGCATTTGATGAGATTATGGATGGGGTCTGTGCGCATATACCCGAGGACGGCAAAACCCGCCGATTCTTCTTCGATTTTGCCGATTTCAGGAAGAAAGATCAGGCCTCGCTGGAGCACACGCTGGAAAAATTACGGGCCTTCAACGGAACATATCCCATGATCTTAAGCGTCAACGAACACGAGGCGGCGACGCTGTTCGCCATGTATAATGAGACGCTGGACGATACGGGCCGCTCCATCCAGGAGAAGACAGAGACTGTCCGTCAGAAAATCGGACTGGACGAGTTTGTCATACATACGCCCCATTACGCTGTTGCGGCCGCATCCAACGAAGCGCCCGCCTATGCCGAAAGTGTGTTCTGCGAAAAACCTGTGAGAACCGCCGGGGCGGGGGATACATTCAACGGCGGCTATATGGCGGCAAGCTTGGCTGGGTTGGGCATCGCCGAGCGCCTCCATGTGGCAAACGCCGCCGTGGGTTGCTTTTTAAGAACTGGCATTTTTCCGGATAGAGAGAATTTGACTGTGTAGAGACCAAAAGTGGACTGCCTACAATTGAGACGCGATAGAGACCGGGTAGCATATGTACCCGGTCCCTTCGCAGAACGGAACCTTGCGAGGGCGGTTTTCTGTGGCATAGCGGTTAAAATTGTTCTGTTTTGTCCAGATAAAATGTTTTGTTTTGTCCATTTCTGTTCTATGCAGTATTTTAGTACAATAGTATAAATAACAAAAATGCGACAAATATCCAATGCCATCATATCCGTATCGCAACGCTCCGACACAACGGCAAAGTTGAACGACAACATTGCGCGGACGAGGAGAGGTTCTAATGTTAAAATCAATGTACAACTCATTATCAAACCGGGTCATCATTGTAGTTTCTCTCTCCGTGATTGTAGTGGTTTCGCTGGCAAGTTATTTTACATTCATAACGTCAATGCGTACCATCAATGAAACGGCATTGCGAAATCTTCAGGAAATTCTTGCACTACACACACACGCTTTGGAAAGATATATAGACGATTTGTCAAGCTACTCATTGAACATACGTAAAAATGAAGTTCTGATGCGCGCTATATTGCACGATGAACCACCCGGATATCACGACATTGTGAACCTAAGAAGTATTAAAAATATCTTTTATGGAAGAACCGACATATATAACTTTTTCCTTTACCTGCCAAGACAGGGAAGGGTGTATGAGATATCAAGAAACAATCCGAATTTGCGGATTTATTCCGAGTTGGGTATCAGAGAAAATGCCTGGTATTTATCGGCGTCGCAAGGCCCGTCGTTTGCTTATTTTGATCCGGGTAATTTTGACTCGGACGGGAGACAACTACTGACCCTCTACCGCGCAATCATCAATATTCAGGATCAGGAGACGATAGCCATTGTAAAACTCAGCGTCATCCCTGAAATTCTAGCGCAAACGTTCTCCGATGACAGCCGCAGGGTCGGAATTTTTGATGAAAACGGAAGGGTAATTTACACCAACGATTCTACGACGATAACTGACGAAAAAGCAGACGAGTTGTTTGCGCGCGCACAGCACAGCAACGAAAACATGGCCTTTTCCGTTGCGTTAGAGGGCGGATATTATATGGCGATTATTAACAGGTCTGAGAATCTTGGATGGACATCTCTGTTTGTCGTTCCCGCCAATGAAGTCTATGGAGCCATCGAATACACGCAGACTGTACTCGTATGGATAGGTGGGGGCGCCGTTGCCACTGCTATCTTGTTGATCGTGCTTTTGATCAAGGTGCAGACGCGCTCGCTTGTAAGATTGATAAACAATGTATCGGAGATCAGGGACTATTCGCTAAATGCCCAGATCAGTGAAAAAGGGAACCCTGAAGTCGCAAACCTGGCGCGTGCCATCAATTCTATGCTGAGAAGGATACAGGAGTTAGTTAGTCAGAACTTTGTTTCCAAAATCAATGAAAAAGAGGCACAGCTAAAAAACCTGGAGACACAGCTCAATTCACACTTTTTATACAACACATTACAAGCAATTTCGTCAAAAGCGCTTATGGCTGAAAACCGAGAGGTAAGCGACATGGTCAATGCCCTAGCGTACACCCTGCGATATTTAGTCAAATCCGACGGTATGGTACGCATTGAGAACGAGCTGGCTCATTTGAACCGCTATTTTTTGCTGCAAAAAGCGCGGTTTGAGGAGCGACTTATAACCAATATCGAAGTGGAGGAAAAGGCTCTTACGCAATATATCCCCAAGCTGTCGATACAGATACTGGCGGAAAATTCGATCAAACACGGTCTGGAAAAAATGCTTGGGGCAATCAATATCAATGTTCGCATTTACGTGGAAGAAGAATATTTGTACATTAAAGTAAGCGATGATGGAGGGGGGATCACGCCGGAAAGGTTAAATGAAGTTCGTGAGGCCATACAGCGGAAGGAGAAAAACTGCATGATCCCAAAGCCCAATATAGGGTTGGGGAGCTTGACGGTACGATTGGAATTGCTATATAGCGGACAGGCGTCTTTTGACATATACAGCCAGGAAGGGATTGGAGCCACATCTGTTATAAAACTTCCTTATGAGGGGAAATAAGGAGAATAATTAAATGTTCAAAGCATTGATTATTGATGACGAGCGCCCTGCGAGACAGGCCATACTCGCATTGGGCAAGTGGAAAAAGTACGGTATAGAGCCTCCGGCGGAGGCTTCAAATTGTCGTGCCGCCCTTGCGATGATGGAGGAAAATCAGCCTGACATCGTATTTCTTGATATGTATTTGCCAGTCATGAGCGGGATAGAATTTTTGAAAAAAGCTGCCCCCGCCAGTCCAAAAACGATATTTATCACGGTAAGCGGCTTTGATGAATTTGAGTATGCGCGCCAATCGCTCCGATATGGCGTCTTGGAATATCTACTAAAACCGATCATGGAAGAAGAGCTGGAACGGGCACTGGCGCGGGCTGTGGATATCCTTGATGCCGGAGCCGTCCAAACTGTGCCGGGGGAATGGGAATACAGGAGACAGGAATCAGAAGCGCAGCACTTTGAAGGACTGCATAAAAAGATCATCAGTGAGCTCACGAAAGAAAACGTCGTGAAAGAAATCCAGACGTATATTGAAATGAACTATGCAGATGAAATCAGCTTAACGATGCTATCACAGTGGTATTATTTTTCAAAAGAGTATTTATCTCGGTGCTTCAAAGAAGCGGCGGGCTGTGGGATATATGAGTTTGTAACTGATACGCGCATGAAAAAAGCCAAAGAGTTGCTGATGAATACCAATGCAAAGATAAGTGTGGTGGCTAAAATGGTGGGCTATAAAGATCAAAATTATTTCAGCAGGGTTTTCAAGAAGTATTATGGGGTGTATCCCTCAGAATTCAAAACACAGAACGAAAAAATAGGAGGCAGATAGGTATGAAATTTACGAACGGATATTGGCGCATGAGAGAGGGTGTCACGCCGTATTACGCCGTTGAATATGCCGGCCATGAAGTCAGTGAAAGGGAATTGATTGTGTATGCCTCGACGTGCGCTGTTACGCAGCGCGGCGATGTGCTGAATAGAGCCGTTTTGACGATAACTTTTTCGGCGCCCATGCCAGGAGCCGTAGCGACGGAACTGTTGCACCATCGCGGAAATTTGCCTGCATGGCCTGAGATACCAAAGCAGACGGAGCTCTCCCAATCATTTTGTGTGACAGATGAGGGAGACGAGTTGGTTTTCACAACAGGACTAGATAGCGATGCACTCACTGTCACCATTGATAAAAGGCCCAACAGCTGGTCCATGTCCTATCGGGACGCCCGTGGAAAGCTGCTGACAGATATCTCATATCGGAATATGGCGTACATGCTGGCAGATGGGAAGGGACATACGGTTGCTGAGTTGCAGTTATCGGTCGGTGAACTGGTGTATGGTCTGGGTGAGCGGTTTACTCCTTTTGTAAAAAATGGTCAAGTTGTGGAGATGTGGAATGAAGACGGAGGCACTGCCTCGGATATCGCTTACAAGAATATACCGTTCTATCTGTCCAACCGCGGATACGGCGTTTTAGTAGATACAAATGCCGACGTGGCGTTTGAAATAGCGAGTGAGAAGGTGTCGCGTGTTCAATTTTCGTTAGCCGGAGAGCGTTTGCGTTACCTGATATTTGCCGGGCCGGAGCCAAAGGACGTGATTGGTCGCTATACGGCGTTGACCGGGCGCCCGGCGCTTGTACCTGCGTGGTCGTTCGGATTATGGCTGACTACATCATTTACCACCAGTTACGACGAGGAAACAGTAAACTCGTTTATCAACGGAATGACTGAGCGCAACATTCCGCTACATGTTTTTCACTTTGATTGCTTCTGGATGAGAAAGTATACCTGGTGCGATTTCATATGGGATCCCGAGGTGTTTCCCGATCCGCAGGCTATGCTGGCGCGTTTGAAGGCGAGCGGTTTGAAAATATGCGTTTGGATCAATCCATATATCGCACAGAATTCCGTCCTTTTCAACGAGGGGATGGAGAAAGGATATCTGCTCAAACGCCGTGATGGAAGTGTGTGGCAGACCGATTTATGGCAAGCTGGTACGGCGATTGTTGATTTTACCAACCCCGGCGCCGTGCGCTGGTATCAGGACAAGTTGGAAACGCTGACCGCAATAGGCGTAGACTGTTTCAAGACCGATTTCGGTGAGCGAATCCCGGTTCGGGATATCGTGTGGTATGACGGCTCCGACCCGGTGTGTATGCACAACGCCTACCCCTATTTTTATAACCAGGCGGTATTCGAGGTGCTGGAAAAAGCATATGGAACCAACAACGCCTGTCTGTTTGCCCGTTCGGCGTCTGCGGGTGCGCAACGATTCCCGGTACACTGGGGCGGCGATTGCAGCGCAAGCTATGTCTCAATGGCAGAGACACTGCGCGGCGGGTTGTCCCTCTCTCTGTGCGGATTTGGGTTTTGGAGCCATGACATAGGCGGGTTTGAACAGACGGCGACTGCGGATTTGTACAAACGATGGTGCGCATTTGGGATGTTGTCAACCCACAGTCGGCTACACGGTTCGACCTCCTACCGTGTGCCTTGGCTGTTTGACGAGGAGGCCTGTGATGTGTTGCGCCATTTTGTGGAATTGAAGTGTGGGCTTATGCCGTATATATTCGGACAGGCGGTTATCACGCATAAAACAGGGCTTCCGCTCATGAGGCCGATGCTGGTAGATTTTCCGGAAGATCTTGCCTGCCACACATTAGACACACAGTATATGCTAGGGGAGTCATTGATGATTGCGCCCGTGTTTTCCGAGGACGGCGAGGTTTCCTATTACCTTCCGAAGGGGCGCTGGACGCACTATATGACAAATGAAATCGTTACAGGCGGCCGTTATTGCAGAGAACGGCACGATTACTTCTCGCTTCCCATTATGGTGCGCCCCAATACTGTTCTGGTGAGCGGTGCGGTTTGTGATAAACCGGATTATGACTACGCTGACGGAATGACTGTACGGCTCTATGAGCTGGCCGAAGGCTGTCGCCACACTGTGTCTGTGCCAGATGGGAATGGCGATACAAGCGTGATCGTGACCGTCGAAAAAATCGGCAAAACCATTACTGTAACGATAGATAAGAAGGACATGCCGTGGAATCTGTTTATACGCAATGCGACAGAAGCGGTTTCCATCAGCGGTGGAACGCTTGATCCGGGCGGGACTGTAATTGTCTGCGACGGATGCTGTGTGGAGTTGATTTTTTAGCGGTTGACTGAAAGGTTGCCCAGGTTGTTCTGTTTTGTCCAGATAAAATGTTTTGTTTTGTCCATTTATGTTTTGGTTGTTTTGTATTACTCTAGAGAGTAAGTAGGGGTATATTTGTGACAAATATGCCCAGTTATATCGGGGTAAAAAACATAGGAGGAGAGAACATGCAAAAGCGGAAAGCGTCATTTAGAAAAAGGATTCTTAGCATCTTTCTCGCGTGCTGTATGCTGGCATCATTGATCCCGGCAGCAGCCCTGGCAAACGAGGCAGAACCATCGGAGTCCCCCGCTCCCGTTGTCGAACGGGTAGCACCCCCAGCATTCCCAACCATTCCAATTCCAGAACGGAACGTGGAGAGGCCGGATCCATCAGGGGTAGCTGTCATCTCAGACTACTTTGATGCGGAAGGCAACTTTACAGGCTTTTTTGAGTTCCCTTTCCAAAATCCCAGCCTGACCGTTGAAGAGCGGGTGAACGACCTGATTGCGCGCATGACCCTCGACGAAAAGATTGGTATGGCGCAGCAGTTCGGATCGGCCGTTGTGCGTTTGGGCATTCGGCAGTTCCGTACCGGGTCCGAAGGTGAGCACGGCTTGGCCTGGATGGGGTTTGCCACATCGTTCCCCGCCGGCACAGGCTTAGGCATGACATTTGATAAAAAGTTGCTTGAACAGATCGGCTATGTTGTCGGCACCGAGATGCGGGCCTACAACGCAGCTGACGATGTCTTTAACGCCAACAATGTGTGGTCACCGGTCATTGACCTCAACCGCGACCCGCGTTTCGGGCGCGCTTCCGAGGGCATGGGCGAGGACGCATTCCACGTCGGTGTGCTGGCCAAGCATTATTCCGAGGGAATGAAGGGCTATGACCCATTTTACTGGTTGACACAACCCACCCTCAAGCATTTCTACGCCTATGGGCAAGAATCCGTGCGGAACGTATATTCCGCCAGCATTTGTCCGCGTAATATGCACGAGTATTACCTCAAAGTCTTTGAAATTCCCATCGCCTCCGGTGCGGCGGTCGGACTCATGACGGGCTATAATATGGTCAACGGAAAAGCCGTTATGACCTCTCCGGAGCAAAGATTCATGGTCTTTGATCAGTGGGTCGGTCAAAATGAAAATGGTTTTTATAACCCTTTCATTGTCGTTAATGATGCGTCTTCGCCGAGAAATCTATACCGTGACGCTGACAACGCCTATTATCCTCAAACTCTGATCGGCATGGCTATGGCCTATGCCAGATCCATTCAAAATTTTAATTTTGCCTTTACAACCACCGAATCCATCAGCACAGATTCGAGGAAAAATCTTTATGCGGCGCTGGCTTACGGTTTTATGACAGAGGATGATCTGGACGCAGCCCTGCGCCCACTTCTGGCCACGCGCGTTCATCTCGGTTGTCTGGATCCTGCGTCCATTAACTACTATGAGCACATCTTTAAAGTGGGCGACAACCCTCTCGGCGTCCCCGAGTTGGTTCATCCCTCTTACAACGACGGGAGGCCTGAAACCCATCCGTTCTCCCTCCTGTCCCTTGAGGCGGCAGAAAAGCAAGTTGTCGTTCTAAGAAACGAGAACAATATCTTGCCCCTCGACAGAACCAGGAACGTAGCCGTCAGCGGCCCGGTTGCAGCCATGACCTCGAACACATTCTATGCGGGCGGGAAGCCGTATCACACCTTTATCGACGAAGAAATCGAAAATAAGCTGGCTCCTACGGCCAATTTCAGCCTATCCCGTGAGATTTACGCTTTTGAAAGCGTACGTCATCCCGGCCACTTTATGACGGCGGGTCAAACACGTGCCACCCAACTGCATCTAACCGATGCAGTGAACGCCACGACGGTACAGGGTAACTCGACGGAAGCCCAGCTCGCACAATGGGTGCTCATGCAATATCCCCGTAATATGAGCCAACTGAAATCCCTTTATCACGATAACAATGAGGCCACCCGCGCCCTCAATCTGGGCTTTGTTGACAATCGAGCCGGTGGCATCAACGTCAACAATGGGCCAGCCGGTTGGTACCGCCACGACGGTGTAAACTCTCCGCGTGCGCAGCAGGACTGGAACTCCAGGCCGATCATCGGTTTCTGGGAGACCGGTGCTGCGACTAATGTCCCGTGGCGTGGCACAGGCAACGTACATATCGCTTTGTCCAACAGCTCCGGCAGAGTTGCGACACGGGGGAACGGCCTTACTGCGCCGGCAGATGCCGCCGCTAACCTGACACTCACAGGGTTTAATGCCACAAACTCCGCATGGATTCCCCACCAAATAGAAGGAGCAACACACGCCGCTGCCCGTGCTGCCACTGCCGCCGGCACTGGCCAGAACGGTTACGCCATCGTCGTCGTGGGTGACAATCCGCACTTAGATCACCGTGAGACATATGACCGCATAGATATACTGGACGATAGAGCGCTTTCGCTGGGCCAAACACAGACCGATCTGATCGAGGCCGTCTCTGCGGCAGCGCCCGGCAGAACGGTTCTGGTCGTCGTGGGCAACGCCCCCTTTGAAATCGACGATTACGCCAACGATCCCCGGATTGCGGCCATCGTCTATACCAGCCACGCCGGTCAAGAAATGGGCCGCGCCGTCGCCAACGTGCTCTTTGGAGACACGGCGCCCGCTGGCCGTCTCGGCGAAACTTGGTATGCCGATGCTGACCTCTTAGCGCCCCTCAACGATTACGATATCATCAGAGGCCAGCGTACATATAAGTACGCTGATCCAGCCAACACAACCTATCCCTTCGGGTTTGGCCTGACGTTTGCCAACCTCAACTATGGTACTCTGACGAGAACCGGCGCTACCGGCTCCGTGGTCAACACGTCCACAGCCGACCTGACTTTCTCGATCCCGATTGCCAACACCAGCAACTTCGCCTCCGATGAAGTGGTACAGCTCTATATGGAGTACACAGGGCCATCCATCCTCACGCGCCCGATCCGCAGGCTGGTAGACTTTAATCGCCACAACGTGCCTGCAAACGGCAGCACAACCTTTACGTTCAGTGTGCCTATGCACGAACTGGCCATCTGGGATGTCAGCGGCAACGGCGAGTCCATCTTCTTTGACGGCAGATGGTACGTTGAGCCGGGTACCTACACCTTTATCGCCGCTACGTGCTCCGCCGCCCCCATGACGGCGGCCCAGAGAGTCGACGTCGTGGTCACCGGTGCCCCCATCGGTACCCGAAATATCTCCGCCAGACAGACCTTGGCGTGGAACTGGGACGATGTGGCCTGGAGCAAAGACGGAAACAGCCACTACGGCAACGACGTGGCAATCATCTCGTCCATGGAAGACCATGATTTCTTTAACCAGCATTACCTCATCCAAAGCCGTACAGAAAATGCCTGGGTGCGCTATAACAACGTGAGTTTCACTGCGAATATGCACCTGACGGCCCGCGCCTCCAACGGCGGGGAAGCAATGCCTCCCGTCGGCGCCGGACCCGGCACCGGACTCGGGTCTGGAGGCTGGGGCGGCTCGGCTGACGGGCATGTTTTGAACGGGGCCACACCGGGCGGAACCGACGGGCCGACGACCATTCGCATTTACCAGGTTCCGGCGGGTCAAGCACATACTGCCGCCCACTTGATCGGCACAATGAGCGTACCTTTGACAGGTCACATTCAGACCCTTACCAATGTGGGCGCACAGACCACAAGCGTGGCACAGGCCTCTGGATTTGACTTGGTCTTAGAATTCAGCGATCCCAATATGAGCCTGAAGTGGTTCCAGGCGGGTGAGCAGAGATATGTAGTAGAAGACGATATTATTGTAGGCGCTTTTGACTTAGCCGTCGGAAACACTGCCTTCAACAACACCGTTCGAGAAACAAACGGCGCTGCGAATGTTGCACGCAATACGCTCAACACCGAGTATTCCCTCAGACGCCACCGCGCACCTGTACCCTTCGTGGCGGTCCGGGCAGGTAGCACGCTCCTCTTAGAGGCCCGTGTTGACGCCACTGCGGTCTCCGCGACGAGACCCATCTGGGAGATGGTAGATGGAAATGGGAACCTGCTCACAGACGGATCCACAGGGACCATAGACGCCTTCGGCGTTTATCAAGCGCCGGACGCCGGCAGTGGTACCGCCTATGTAAGGGTACGTTTCGATGTTCCCGCAACAGTATACCAACCTCCCGGCGGAATGCCGCCGACGACATTATTCCCCGCGAGAATCATTGAGATCGCATATAGGGGGACAACAACAGACGAGGCCACCGTGCAATTCGTCCAGCTGCGTTCAGGCAGATCGACGTTCAGCAGCCAGTTCCAGTACGGTGCGGAGTGCTATGACGACGCCGGCGTGATCCGCAGACATGAGGGCGAACTGATTATCAACGCAGTGGCCTATCCGTTCTCCAACCAGATTCCGGGCCGTGAAATAGCCATGACGCTACACAGCAATCCCAACGGCACAGGGGCGACAAACTTGGCCGAATGGGTTGGCGATGGGGCGTCCGGTATGGTGGCACCGAGAACCGGTGACTGGCAAAACGACGGAGCCAGCCCCGAAGCGCACTACAGATCATGGAATAGAACCCTGAGAGCGACCGGTATGGGCAACGGCAATGTCTATATCAGGGCCGTGCATGTACCCTCCGGATCAGTCAGCATTTACAGAGTGCTCATTGAGAACCAGGGCGAGTGGTGCGATGACCTTGAAGTAGGTGTGCGTGACCTCTTTAGAGGCGAAGATTATGCGCGCATCCAAGCTGAAATGTTTGATGTAGCTCACGAGCACGCGCCAGGCTCCGTAAACAACATCCGTGTAGACAATAAACACGGCAACGGTATTGGGTTGCAAGTAAACTTCTTCCGCAATACCGGAAACTGGATGCGGTTTAGCAGTTTTGATTTCAGCAACACCGCATCAGACGGAGATATTGGAATCTCAATCAACTACATGAAAGTGCGCAATGACCCGGCGATATTCGAGTTGCGGTTAGATAGCCCCACAGGCCCGGTTATCGCAGATTGGACAGTCAGAGGTCCTGAAAGCATCAATATGCAGTGGATGGAGACCCCGCAGGTCATCGTTCCGGCCAGTTCCCTTGTCGGCGTACACGATCTGTATCTGACAGTCGTCTGGCCGCAAGGACCTACTGGGAATCCGACATGGATCACCAATTCCAATGTCAACGCCAGAACCGCCGCAGGGATTGCCAACGGTATCCAGTTGGGTGTCAGCTGGCTTGGGTTTGAGGTCATTGATCCGGATGCCCCAGACAACTCGGCACTGGCCGAGATGGTTGACATGGTAGAAAACACGCTCCTGCCCACCATCCGGGATTTGGAAAGCTACTACACCGCAGACAGTGTAGAAGCCCTGGAAGATGCGCTGGAAGCAGCCCAAGATGTGCTGGAGGATCCCGACGCCACACAAGAGGAAATTGACGAGGCGCTTGAGAATCTACGCGACGCAGTCAACGGGTTGGAACTTGTAGACCTGGAGATAAAGGCCCTGAAGGCGGCTATCCAAAACTACATTGACCTGTTCGACGACTTCATTGCTCCGAATGCAGGCAATTATGTCCTGGCCGGCTTCACCGCGTTGAGCGCCCTGATCGACGACGCGAGAGATCTTGTGGACGATCTTGATGCCGAGGTAGCAGACCTAACCGACATGCTGGGCGGCCTGGAAGCGGCCTTTGGCGACTTGGAACTCAGGCCCACTCCTGGGGATATGCTGGCAGAGACAATAGCCTTTGTGGATGCGTTCCTGGCCGCCGCGGACGGACCGCCTGCCAACATAGTATTCACCGACGCGACCCGGGCTGCACTTGACGCCGCGCTTGACGCCGGTAGGGATCCCGCCGCTGGGGCGAATCTGGCAACATTGCGCAATGGAATCATAACTGCTTTCAATAATCTTGAGGTAGACGATGGGGTGCGCAACGCCGCAATAGCAGCCTTGCAGGCCAGCATTGAGATCGCAGAAGGGTTGCTTGCCAAGACCACTGTGTTCACCGATGAGAGCCTCGACGACCTATACAGCGCAGTCGCCGCAGCCAAAGCGGTGTTAGACGATCCGACGAGCACTGTGGAGGAGCTGGTTGAGGCAATGGACGATGTAGTCGATGCGATCAACGACTTAATTCTTGTGGAAGACGATGGGCGCGACGCCGCAATAGCGGCTTTACAGGCCAGTATTGATATCGCGGAAGGCCTGCTTGCCAAGACCACTGTTTTCACCGGAGAGAGCCTCGACGACCTATACAGCGCAGTCGCCGCAGCCAAAGCGGTGCTAGACGATCCGACGAGCACCGTGGAAGAGTTGGCTGAGGCAATGGAGGATATCGTTGATGCAATTGACGGCTTGGCGTTAAGAGAAGGGGCCACTCGATGGTTTATTGACGTAAATGAAGACGACTGGTTCTATGAGGCGGTAATCTTTGCGGCGGAACGCGGTATCGTACAAGGGAAACCCGGATTCATATTCGATCCGTATGGAACCGCGACAAGAGCGGAGTTTGTTGCTATGCTCTGCCGTGCCTACGGCATAGAACCGCTGGACGATGCAAGCGACAGTTTCTATGACGCGAGAACCGGATGGTTTGCTGGCTATGTAGCAGCGGCGAAGGAGGCAGGCGTGGTCGAAGGTGTGGGGGGCAACATGTTTGCACCGGATTCACAGATAACCCGCGCGGAGATGTTTACCATGCTGTATCGTGCTTTGCTTGAGCTTGACGAACTGCCGACAGGTGAGGGTGTACCCATAGAAAACTTTGTCGACCATGATCAGATTCCGTATTGGGCGCTTACAGCCTTGACATATCTGGTAGAAAATGGTATAGTAAGGGGCGTTTCAACCACGACCAATGTGCTTGAGCCAAATGAGACGTCTAACCGCGCATCGGCGGCGACAGTATTCTTCAGATTGCTTGCATAATGACATAACATCACAACAGGCCAGGGGGGAGGAACTCTCCCCCCACCACATATTATTTTTTAGGAGGAAAGTCAAATGAAAAGAACCCTATCCATCGTACTCGCCTTGCTTCTGCTTGTCACTCTGGTCGCCGGTTGTACCGGCAATGACGCACCGCCCGCTGCAGAGGCGCCCCCCGCCGCAGAGGCACCGCCCGTTGCAGAGGCGCCCGCTGACCCCGATCCCGATCCAGCGGTTGAGCCCGTGACCCTCAGCTTCATGCTGAACAGCCCGGAATTGACCGAGTTCTACAACAACATGGCAGCGGCCTATTACGAGTACACGGATGGACGCGTTACCATTGATATGTTCATTGAGCAGAACGATTATCAGACTCTGCTTCTCACCCGCCTGAACGCAGGCCGAATTCCCGATATGTTTATGAGTAGCGCATATGCAGAGAATATGTTATTCCGCGATTTTACCTTTGATCTGACGAATGAGCCTTTCATGGCCAATATCGACCCCAACTTGCTCCACAGCGTAACGGTTGACGGTGCGATCACCGGCTACCCCTTCGTGCTGCAGTCACACGGGTATATCTTCAACAAGGATCTCTTCGAGCAAGCTGGTATTGAAGATTTGCCCGAGACCCTAGAGGAACTGCGAGCCGCCTGTGAGGCCCTGGTCGCAGCGGGCATCCAGCCGTTTGCCACCGGTTTTGCCGAGTGGTGGGTGCTGCCGCAGACGGTATATCCCTCCATGTCCGATGTGTACAACGGTGACTTTGAGCGTTTCTTTGCCGATCTGGCAGCCGGTGTCATCGAATTTGGCGAACTTCCGGAGCTTGATTTTGCCTTAGACATCCTGGATCTGGTATATGAATTTGGCGGAAACCGCCCGATGGAGAGCACATTTGACGACCAGGTAAGTGCCATGGCCAACGGCACGGTTGCCATGATACATCAAGGCACTTGGGCCGAGGATTCGATCCGTAGCGCCAACCCCGATATACGGCTTGGCTATGTCCTGCACCCGCGCTTAGACGGCAGAGCCGTTCTGGCGGTTGACTCCAACCTGACCTTCCGCGTCGGCAATACGGAAAACCTGGAAGAGACCCTGTTGTGGCTGGAGTGGCTGACCACGTCTGACTTCGGCAGGAGCTGGATCCCAGAGCAGATCGGGCAGATATCGCCTCAAATCGGTGCGGCTATGCCTGATGCCATGTTGGCCGAAGAGACCGCTTACTTCATCGCTTCGGGTCAAACCGCTCCGTGGTGGATATTCACCGGCCCCGAGGGAACCGAGGAGCCCTTCGGCAGGGTATTCCAGAACTATGTAGCCGGCACATTCACCAGAGATCAAGTCCGCTCAGAGCTGACTGCTATGTTCCGCTAACGTTTTTGCAAGCAGAAAAATATAAATAGAAGGCCGGGCAGCAGGCAACCGTCTTGCTGCCCGGTTGACATGATGGTGAGGTGAAATACGTGAAAGAAAAAGCACGGCGAATGAGATTGATCGCGTTTACTACCCCTGCACTATTCTTTGTAACTATCTTCATTTTTGTGCCTTTTTTCATGACCATTTATTATTCTTTTACGGACTGGGATGGCGTTAGGAGCGCGCAGTTTATAGGGGTTGAGAACTACACGCGGTTTTTTAACGACCTGAATGCGACCAGAGCTCTGAGATTTACATTGGCTTATGCCGCCGCTTTTGTGGTGTTGATCAATGTGCTGTCAATCTTGCTGGCCTCGCTACTGGACAGCAAAATCAAGGGAAAAGGCTTTTTCCGCACATCGTTTTACATACCGAATGTCATCAGCTTGGTGATTATCGGATTTATATGGCAGTTTATCTTTGGCAATGTCTTTGATTCCCTCTTTGAGCTGACCGGCGAGAGGCTCGGCTTTCTGCAATGGAGTTGGCTGGGTAATAGAGATCTCGCATTTTACTCGGTGATTTTGGTTTCTATCTGGCAGGCCCTCGGTTTTTACACAATCATCTATGTGGCAGCTCTGCAGTCTGTGCCAAGCGAATTAAAAGAGGCGGCGG
This sequence comes from Oscillospiraceae bacterium, assembly GCA_009779845.1. Taxonomy (GTDB): domain Bacteria; phylum Bacillota; class Clostridia; order Oscillospirales; family Oscillospiraceae; genus WRAB01. Next base: position 7,274 of record WRBE01000021.1, on the reverse strand, counting down.
CTATGGATGGTGCCAGTAGGGTCAGACAGTTTTTCTTTGTGACAATCCCTATTATTTTACCGTCGATTACTTTTTGCGTATTCCTCGCCATTGCAAATTCATTTAAACAATTCGACTTGATCTTCTCCCTGACCGACGGGGGGCCGGGCGGCGCCACGACAACCATGGCGCTTCAGATATTCAGAACCGGTTTCGGCACCTTAAGACAACTTGGATACGGCAGCGCACAATCGGTGATTTTATTTATTCTTGTGGCGATTATCACCGCATTACAGATTTCTCTATTCCGGCGAAGAGAGGTGAGCATGTGAAAAACGCAGGCAGGTGGATTACTTTTTCGGTGTTACTGCTGGTTGTAATTATCATGTTGATCCCCTTCTACCTGGTTATCATCAACTCGTTTAAAAGCTATCAGGAAATCGTGCGGAGTGTGATCTCCCTACCGACGAGTTTGAATTTTGATAACTTTGTGGAAGCCTTCTATCGGATGAATTACCTGACGGCATTTTTGAATACGTTGCTTGTGACGGTAACAGGCACTGGCGGTATTGTGTTCTTGGCATCTATGGCGGGGTATCAAATTGCGCGGAATAATACGGGGAAACTGGCAAAAATCATCTTCTTCCTTCTGATCATTCCGATCATGATCCCGTTTCAGTCGTTTATGCTGTCTCTGGTTCGGGTTTCGTCTGCCTTGCGGATCTATGAAACTTGGTGGGGGCTGGCCCTTATTTACTGGGGGTGCGGCGTACCCATGGCCGTATTCCTTTACCGGGGCTTCTGTATGGGCATACCGAGAGAGTTGGATGAAGCGGCAGCCATAGATGGCTGCAATGCGTTTCAGACCTTCAGGCGGATTATTTTTCCTGTCTTGAAGCCGGTAAATGCGACGGTAATTATCATAAACGCCCTATGGTTGTGGAACGATTTTTTATTGCCGCGCCTCATTATAGGATTCAACACGAGTCACTTTACCTTGCAGCTACAGGCGGTGCAGTTCAGGGGGATGTATAAAATGGAATGGCAGCTTATTATGGCGGGCTTCCTTTTAACCTTGATCCCCGCCGTGATTATCTATTTGATCTTCCAGAGACAAATCGTGAAAGGGATGGTTACCGGTGCGGTAAAAGGTTAAATGGGCATATATGCGAACGAATGGTGCAGAATACCAGATCCAGCTACTCCTGATGTCGGGAGCAGCTGGATTTATTTTGAGCGCACACAACTATGACATGCATCATTCTTTGAGTGAACTCAACTGCGTTGGCCAAAAAAACAGACCAATCGCCTGTGGCGACCCGCCCAAGTGGGAGCACGAGAACAGACATCAGCGACACTGTCAACCGCCGTATCACATTGTCTCTTTCTCCAGCTGTGGCAAGGGATAGCGCAAAGGGAACCTGTGTCCGGGGCGAAGTAGAGGGGTAGGCTGAATATTAACATATTTCTTTAATTATAAATAAATTATTAAAAAAATAAGACTTTTGTTACAAAAATGAAATATTAAAAACCCTTGGAAATACTTGCATAGGCTTGCGTATTGCTGTATAATTCGACATCTGGGAATGTATATAGGTAGAACCAATTAGGTGACATAATATTGTAAATGCTTATGTGAAATTTAGAAAGAATCAAGGAGAGATATAGGTATGCGTTACGAGTTTCGGAAAAGAATGAAGAGAATCGGTTGTTTGGTATTGGCATTGCTCATGCTATTGACCATGATGCCGCCAGACGCCATCGCCGCCCCCGGCGGGGAGCAGGTTGTGCCTGTCGCCGGTGAGGATGGGGTGGTTGGGATAATGCCGCTTGATGAAGGGTTGACCATGCGGGAAATCATTGAAAGAGATTTTCCGACTCTTGTCATTCATGAAGTTACTCATGGTGGTGCAGGCGCTAACAGTCTTGCTACTGCCGTAGACGGTAACAATAGAGCCGTCCTTTTGATGAATAGCATTGAGATAAGCGGTGGTGCACTTGGAATCGGGGCCAACAGAACCGTGCGTATTTTTAGTAATAGAACAGATGGCGAGGCGTACAGCATTACCCGAACCGGTGGCACAGCAAGGCACTTTATTGTAGGCAACAACGCAAACTTGCACCTACACAATGTTACCTTGACAAGACCGGTGGCAATTATCGGTACTCTCGGTGGTGGTATACAAATTCAGCCCGGTAGTGGTGCCGCCGGTGGTCATTTGCACTTACATGCCGGTAGCACGATAAGTAATAACCGGGCAGCTGAGGGCGGCGGTGTTGACGTTGACGCAGGGTCTACTTCGGGTTCCGGTTCATTTATGACCATGCATTCGGGCAGTGTCATTACTAATAACGTTGCCACTGATACACGTACGGGTAGAGGTGGCGGCGGTGTAAATGTCCCAAGCGGTTCCAGCTTGACGATGCTCGGCGGGACTATTTCGTACAATCAAGCTACGGGAAACTCTGGTGGGGGCATTCAGACTGGCGGTACCGGTGGAGCGGGTACTAGCGTCGTTACAATGTCAGGTACAGCCCGCATAGAAAATAACCATGCAGTTGGTGTAGGCGGCGGTGTTCAGCTTAACTCGGATGCTACCTTGACAATGCAAGATGATGCAATTATAACCGGGAACACTACAGCCAGTGCCGTCGGAGGCGGCGGTGTTAGAGTTTTTAGTAATGGCGTACTTACAATGCGTGATAACGCTACAATTTCTTACAACCGTACGACACACCCTACTGGTACTGGCGGCGGTATAAGTATGAACGTTAATGAAACTGGCGGCCGCATTCGCATGTATGACAACAGCCGAGTCCACGGTAACACTGCAAATGGTGATGGCGGCGGTATTTTTATAGGTGCCAACATAAGCGCATCTGAGGCCGTAAGAATACGCAACAATGCCAGCATAACCGGCAACACTGCAGGCGGTAATGGCGGAGGTATCCATATAAGGGCTGCGCTCAGTAATGCCAGAGCCGTAAGTATAGACGGCAATATCAGAATCCACGGCAATACTGCAGGTGGTAATGGCGGCGGTATTCACGTAAACTCAAATCTTGCTGCCAACCCTGCCCTTGATATCCAAAATGGAGTACGCATAACTGGAAACACCGCTACTGACGGCGGCGGTATCTGGGTTAATCTTGACCCCACAGCAGCCAGTCCGGGGACTGCAGCACGAGCTAATGGTAACTTACCACCGCACCAAGCAACAACCCGGATTCGTATAAACGCCGGTGTTGTGTTTGAATACAACATTGCTCGCAACGGTGCCCGTATAGACGAAAACTTGGGGTTTCGCAATCCCACCTTTCCAAGCGAAGGTAGTATAAGATGGTTTGGTGTAAACCCCAGTCCGCTTCAAGCCGAATGGCGTACGCATTTGTTTAACAATCACGATATAAACGTGCGCAGATGGATTGAAGCCCGCACAATAACCTTTGAAACCATTGGCACAGCAGGGGACGTTAGTTCGATGGTTGCGGAGATTCATACAACACGACATGCGAATATCAACTTTGCGACCAATAACGCAGCTGCGAATAATCTCGGCGTTATTCCCGAAGGTAGCACAACGCCAGTTCCTGTAAACCCACCGATGGAGATTCGAAGCGGCGATTTTGTACTCCGTAGTTCCATACTCGACTTTGAAGTAGACGACCACCCATGGAATGCCTCCATTATCCGTTGGTACTCTACTATACCAATTGACAATACTACAACAATCAACTCAACAGAGGAGATCCTACCAAATCGTACAATATCAGTAGATACTCATATCCAATCCAGAATCGACTATAGATACCACAACATAATCTTCAACGCCTTCCCCAGCACAGCAGATACTGGCGGCACAGTAGACGGGGAAGCATCCATTACACGGAATCTGCGTGAGAGCAGAGACGCAGAAGCCCACGAAGGCTACACTGGTGAAACACCCAGAGGCGCACCAATCGGCCTGCCTCCCGTCCCGGAGGCAAGAGACGGTTGGGGCTTTAGGCACTGGACGCACAACGACGTCGTGATGACCCCGGAGGCAATTGCGGCCATGTACGTAACAGGCCCGCTGACGTTTGTTGCGGTATTTGAACTGCGCGTTCCGGACACGATTAGACTGGAACCCCCTTCTATAACCGTAGGCAACCTGCAATACGGCGACTTTACCGCAATCGTAATAGACCAGTTTGGCGACCCGCTGCCGAACCAAGAGAACTTTGTAATCAATTGGTCTTCTGAAAATACTGCCAACGTAACAGTTTCCCCGACATCCAATGCGGCAGGGCAAGTAAATACGACAAGGGCCACGGCGGCATTGACGGCACCGGAGGGTGCGAATACAATTACGGCAAGGCTTAGCGGTACAGACATTTCCGCAAATGGTATCGTCAATATAACCCGCAGAGAAGTTCCGCACTCTATCAGCGTAACCCCTGATGCGCCCAGTGTATTCCGGGGTGGCAACGTACCGCTTACGGCTGTGGTGTTAAACCAGTTCGGCGACCCCATGCCGGATCAAGACAGCTTTGTAATCAATTGGGCATCTGCAACACCCGCCAACGTAACAGTTTCCCCGGCATCCAACGCGGCAGGGGAAGCGAATACGACAACGGCCACGGCCACATCGGCGGCTGCCATGGGGTCGAACAACAACGTAACCGCAACTCTTGACGGAACCACAATATCCGGCACGGCAGTGGTAACGATTCTAGTTACACATGAGTTAGAAATAGAATATAGGGCGGCCAGCACCCCGACAGGCATGACAGTGACTGTAGACGGGTATGAAATCGCTGCCAATACAGGGGCGTCTGTGGGAACCCATAACGTAGAAGCAGAGGATGCGGTGGAGCTATATGCAGGTGCCGCAACCAACCAGACCTTCCTGGGTTGGATGACACTGGCAGAATTGGAGGCATTGCCGACCAATACAGGTGACAACCAATATATCCCTGGCTTTACAGGCCCAATCTCCCGCACCCATAACTTTGACATGCCGGGGGACGACAAGCATCTCATCGCCGTATGGGGTAACCAACACGGCGAGGTGAGTCAGCTCAACGATGTACAAGTGACGTTCGACTTGAACTTCGGCCGTGTGGGAACAGATAATTATGGCCCCATCACGGAAGTCGTGATTGTGGATACTGAAATTGGCATAGCCAGAGTGCCTGTGCCTGTCCGTCCGGGCTGGACCCTCACCGGATGGGATCAGACGGTACCAACTGGCGGCGGCACGGGTCTGCAGAGAGCAGATGTAGGCGAGATCACCGTAAACGAAGCGAGGACTTTTGTAGCCCAGTGGGAGCGTAACGAGCAAGTGCTCACGTTTAACCCGAACGAAGGTGAGTGGCCGGGGTTAAGTGACGCAGCGGCGACTGCGAATCAGACGCGCACGATCAATCGTGGTGCGCCTGGGGATCTGTACGCGCAGGCATTTGATGCAGATGACAATTTGGTATACGATCCGCAAGATCATCCGACGCGGGATGGCTGGACGTTCACGGGTTGGTTCACAGACCCGACGGCAGGCACGCGTGTATTGAGTACGGATACAGTGACAGTAGGCGGCACACAGACTCTGTTCGCCCAATGGACGCGGGATGAGCAGGTGCTCACGTTTAACCCGAATCTGGGTACGTGGCAGTGGCCCGCGCCCGCAAATAACACGGATAACCAGGTGCGCACGATCAATCGGGGTGCACCTGGGGATCGGTATGATCAGGCATTTGACGGAAATGGTGATTTGGTAGGCACTCCTCCAACGAACCCTCTAATTCAGTTCCGTCCAGCCCGTGCAGACATTGTGCCAGGCGACGCCTGGGTATTCCAGGGGTGGTTTACGGAGGCTGTCGGCGGAGTGCGTGTATTGAGCACGGATCCGGTGACGGCAGCCGACGAGGAGACGCTATTTGCGCAGTTTGAGCGCCGTGCGGACGAGGATGACCCGGTGGTACGGTTCTGGCGTAATCATACATCGCCGGATGTGTTGCATCATTTAGTGACGGTTCGCAGCGGGGATACAGTGGTCCCGCCGATTACTCCGACCCGTAATGGGTTTGTATTCATCGGCTGGAGTACGGTAGCGGATGATGCGGATTTAGATGACGAGTTTGATTTTGAGACGGCGATCACGGTAAGCCGTGACCTATATGCCCAGTGGGAAGCGTACACTGGCGCTGAAGAGAACGATTACGTCCGAGTCGTGTTCCTATGGAATACGACGGAGACAGATGAGACAGAGTATCGCAACGTCCGGATCGCCCAAGGCACGACAGTCGGGCCCTTTGCGGATCCGATGCGAGCGAACTACATATTTGTGGGCTGGAGCTTAGTGCGTGACGATCCGGATGAGGAACAGCCGTTTGAGTTCGAGGATGGGGTGACGGCCTCCGAGACGAGAGTGTATGCGCAGTGGTACGCCCCCAGGGTGACGGTGATATTTGACGGGAACGGCGGCACGCCAGTGGAGCAGGAGTATGACGCCCACATTGGTGGGACGTATGCGAGCGCCATGGCCGCAATTGACGAGCCGACCCGGCCTGGGCATGTATTCCAGGGCTGGTTCACAGATCCCGTCGGCGGGGAGCGCGTGCTGCCAAGCAATGTGGTGCAGCATCCCGGCGAAGGAGAACATATTCTCAGACGATATGCGCAATGGGAGCGTAGTGCGAGCGACACAGATCCGGTAGTCCGGTTCTGGCGTAATCATACAACGCCGGATGTGCTACATCATTTAGTGACGGTTTACAGCGGAGATACAGTGGTTCCGCCGATCACGCCGACCCGTGATGGGTATGTATTCATCGGCTGGTTCCCGGTGCCAGCAGGTGATAATGATACATGGTCATTTGACTTCAGCACGGAGATCACGGAGGACACGGATCTGTACGCCTGGTGGGGAGAGTACACTGGCGCTGAAGAGAACGATTACGTCCGAGTGGACTTCCTGTGGAACCGCAACGATTCAGATACAGCTCTGTACCGCCAGGTGAACATAGCCTATGGAACGACGGCTGGGTTGTTTGCGAATCCGACCCGTGATGGGTACGAGTTCCTGGGCTGGAGCCGAGAGCGCGACGATCTGGAGTTGGATCACGAGTTTGACTTCAGTGTAGCGATGAGAGACGACGAGACGAGCGTGTATGCGCAGTGGCGTGCGATTCCAGTGGATCCGGTAGAAGTGACGGTGACGTTTGATCCGACAGCGGGCGCCTTTGCGGGCGTGCCAGGGGAGCCGTTACAGACGCGTCTGGTCGTAGAAGGTGCGAGGTATGAAACGGCACTGAAT
>WRBE01000020.1 GCA_009779845.1 Oscillospiraceae bacterium | reverse complement strand
ATAGGCCCATGCTACGTAGTAGTAGAACCAGTTGTCTTCATTCACGTCGTTAAAGGCATCAAAGCTGTCCATACCTTCCGGTAACGCATCGTCCACAAAGCCGTCTATCATCGTCCGGGCCAGAATCGCCGCTACTTGGGCGCGGGTGATGTTGGCGCTGGGCAGGAAGTTGCCGGTTGGGTCGCCGAACATGTACGCTGGGTGGAACTCGGGTTGTGGCTCTGGTGGAGTATACGGTATGGGATATAACGTCATGGGGCCGGTCACGATAATGGTAGACCAATCTGTAATCACATCGCCATCCGGTGTCAAGGCCCAGCCACGCAAGGCGGTACTTTCCGGCACCTGTTCTGGGTCAATACTATATCCGTGACGGACATAGATTGTCATATGACCAGAGAAGGTAACTGCATGGTATTCGTATTGTGTCGATCCAAAAACAGCATAGAACGTCATGGGGCCGGTCACGATAATAGCAGACCAGTCTGTAATCACATCGCCACCCGGTGTCAGAGACCAGCCGAAGAAAGGAGGATAAATGTCAGGATACATAGGCACCTGATCTGGGTCAATGCTATATCCGTGACGGACATAGACTGTATGGGTACCAAAGGTAACTGCATGGTAAACAGGTGCTTCCACCTCCACATGCACACCAAAGTTAAAATACCCTTGATGCGTTGCATCTTCGCTATTCACGACATACCAATGTACAATCTCAACCGCTGGGTCGATGGTGATTGGGCCGGTGTAGAGCACCCAACCATCCGCCGCCGCTGTCGCTGCGTTGAAGGGTGGAATGTGGTGAACCGGAGACACGTTCACCCAACGCTCTGTCACTGTCGCTGTGTTACCTGTCACTTCTGATGCGAAGTAATTGAGTGTGACTTCCAGTCCGTCTGCTGCAATAGCGGTGTCTGCCAATGCATACGGACGGCTCACATCCGTCGGAATACCCGCTGTGTGCATCAAAATCGCTGTGCCAAGCATACCGTAATATTTTTGAATATGGGCAAAGCGGGTGATATTCGTGCCAAAGAGGGTGCCGGGTGTGCCCGCTTCTGTGGTGCCGGTAAAGGCCAAGATTCTGCCGGTTGCGTTGTTTTGGTTGGCCACGCCGTTAAACCAACCGCCTAAGAACACATCCTCCCATGCGCCCGCGTCAGTATGGATGAGCGGCACGGTACCGTCCGGGATTGCCGTATATGCTCTGGCTGTCCATGAGTGTACCAGATTATTTCTATCCCAATGGGCTGTGAGGGCGTTGGTGGCAGAGAAGCCGCCACGGAAGATACCTTCCCGGTTGTTTGCGATATTGTCCGCTACAGCTCCGGGGCCGAAGAACGCATCAAAGTTGCTTGCACTGTTGCCCATGATGACAAATGGAATTTGGTTGTCATTTAACCAGTTGCGTGCCGCCGGATTTAGGGCATTTACTGTGACCATAATGTTAGCATTGTGCCATGCCATGCTGTCTATCACATTTTCGGCGGCCTCTATTGTCACCATGTCAAAGCCCAGCATGTGGTTGACGATATATCGGGTGACCTGTGTGGTGCCCTGCCCTGCGCCGAGACCGGCGTTTTGCACGGCAACGTTTGGTTGCACCAAGGCACCTGCGGTTGCAGGGACTTCGTTGAGATATCCTGTTGTGTCAATGCGGCGGCCTTCTAATGCGCTGTGGCCGGTTAGGTCAGTCCGGGCGACCACGAAATCACCCACTCTGCCGCCTTGGGCAAACTCGGTCAGCATCCAAACGTCTACACCTGCACGGAGCAGATCATTGACAACAAGGATGGTGTCTTGCGCTTTGTTGCGAATGACGAGATATTCGCTGTCACCGCTTGCCAGCACAGTAGCCGGGACGGTAAAGCCGGGTAACGGCGCTAAGTAATCGGTAAAGAGGTTTTCTGCCCAAAGGGGTGTTGCGGCAAACCCACGGGTAGTCGGGTGGGCAGAGAGAACGCCGGCGTAAATAGTAGAAGAGAACGACGCGTCATAGCCGTAACCCAATAGCGTATTCGCGGCACCCCGGAAGGATTGGCGCATGTCAACCACAAAGGTGCCCGCTGGGTATGTCACACCGTCATGGGTAACAGGGGCGGTGAGACGATCCACATGGATTTGCTGTCTTATCAGATTTTCAACGCCTCTGTACGCTTCGGTTCTGTTGTATTGCAACACCTCGTCAGCAGGGATAACCCACCAGTCCGGGAAGAAGTCCAGATAGCCGTCTTCACAGGCTTGGGGGTGCGCCGGTGCATGGATACGGGGACGACCAAGGTATCCAGTCGGGCGTGAACCTGTGCGGGGGTCTCCGTCTGCTACTTCGGCGTCTGTGAGTTGTGCGAATGTGCTTGTGTCAACAAAGTATGGGTCAACTGACTCTCGTGCGTCAATGTTGTTGACACCCCGGTGCATTTGCGTGAGCTTATTGGATACGATTTCGTTGAAATTATGCTCTCTAGATGCGTAGTTAATTGCCGCATAAATCATGGCAAGGTTGGCATCCGCACTTTCTTGGTTGGCGTGGGGGATTTCCAGTGTGAAGCCCAAGATGCCAAAGTGTGACATGAAGACCGGCAGATAGAGCGGGCCGGCATCGTCCCAACCCTCTTGTCTGTGTACCGCCGGAATCATAAAGCGGTTATACGGCCCCGCAATGGCGGCATGGCCCATTGCATCCGCGAGACGAACCATCATGGGGCGCATGAGGTCATACTCATAGTTCGGGTTGTGGGGTGCGGTACACGGCTCGATGAGGAGTGCCGCAACATGACCGTGCAGGTCCAGCTGGATAATCGGGCTCCAGCGGAGAATTTCTGTAATCATGTATCTGTTTTCAGGGTGGACTTGGGAGGAACCGTCCCGGTTCATGTCAAACCCATATGCGTTGACTCTTCTCAACCCTTCCCGACCGTCCGGGTTGTTGGTGGGGCAGAAGAGGATGATGAAATCGTCCAACACATCCGCAACAGGCATGACGACCCTGTTCGTGTCCGTGCTGGTTCTTTGCACACGGTTGTGGTTGTTGTTCGAGCCGGTTCGCCAAGTTTCCCATATCGTTTCCGTCTCAGTCGCATATTCAAAGAAAATCTCATCGTTATGAATCAGTTGCTCTACGACGACCAGTTGTGAGCAAACGCCGGACACTTCGTCCGGGTGGATATTGGTCATGTAAATTGCCATGCGATGGTGGACACCCGCCTCAATTTGCCGTCTGAGTTCGTCCGGATCGTCACGCATGAGGGGCAGGGTGACATTTAAGTAATGGTCAACCGCCGCTTGGTCTGCCGCGATGGCCACATTCCAAATCGGTCTGCCCATGAGGCTGTGGCCGATGACGTTTACGTCAACATGGCGGCCGTTGATGGATTTGTTCTCGCCTGCTTCCGCCTGCAAGTCCTGTGCCCACTGGTCAATTTCATACCATTGCATGAAATCATCATATAAGTTGAGGCGGAGCGGCATACTACCAATTTCGATGTTATTAAATCGGATGCCCACATCAAATGTGCCGAGCAATGGGCGCAACCCCAGCGGGAATCCGCCTTGCCCAAAGTTTCTCCAACCGCCATCTGCATTGCCGGGGGCATTGACACCGGCACCGGCGGCATATGGTGTGTTAAATTGCAGACCGACCTCAAGGGTAGCTGACCCGTCATCATGCTCAATGACAGTACGGCTGGCAAGTTCAATCAAGTCAGCGTTACCAGTAAAGGAGGTATTGCCGCTACGCCAGACCGTAAGTGCCACACCACCGTATGTAACAGAAGCTCTGTTTGCAAATGTAGCCGGATCAGCTAAGGCTTCTGCAACAAATGTAGCAGGAACGTCTATATGGAAATAGAATACACGGCGGTCATCCAAAGCGGCGGCTCTTGAGGTTGTGTACCAGTTGCCGCTATCGCCTTGATAGACACTATGTCCCGCGCCGACTTGGTCTCTCCAGCGGGCTTGGTTTTCGCCGCCGTCGAGAACCCGGACACGATCAATCCGCATTGCGGCACCTGTCGCCTCACCAGAGCTGCGGACTACGCCTTGTTGTGCGTAAAGATGCGGAATCCCGCTGCCGCCCACAGACCGGGCCGCCCTGCGTGGAGAAGGCGTCTCCACCATATCGACCATAAGCGGGAGGTCGTAGCATGTCGGCTCTGTATCACGATCAGAGTTTTCGCCATCATCATAGGCCGGTGTTGGAATTTCACCGTCTGATGTTTCAAATTCTTCTTGGAAAATAACGGTGCCTGCTACTTCCATTTCCTCTACAGGCGCGGTTGTCTCTTCCGCATAGGTCGCATCCGCAGGAACCGCGAGTGCAAGTGGTTGTAGCACAAGCGCTAACATCAATAGTAGCGCCAGTACTGAGCTTGCGATTTTTTTCGTATCCATCGTTTTTTGCTTCCTTTCCGTGTGTTTCATAATTTCAGTGTGTGTTACCACGCTTTTAGAAGTCTACCACAGATTTTATAAATATGCAAGCTTTTTCGATATTATTCATATTTATTCTGAATCAGAACTGTCGTGGCTATTGACAAAAACCAAAAGCCCCGCCCATAATCTTCCAGCGTTGAAACCTGTAAAACTGCCCATACTAAACCTGCGTAAATCACAACGCAAACACGGAGGAAAACAAAATGAGAAAAATAGTTTGGCTTGCCCTGACTGCCCTGATGTTTCTCGCACTGTTCACTGGCTGTAACACAGGCAGAACGGTAGTAGATACCAACAGGGTGCATAGAGACGGGTACCATTACCGGCACGACGGATATGTGACCGATGGCAATATCGCCCGGGGCCGCCATCACAACCATCGGACGGACGGATACCGCCACCACAATCACCATTACCGGACAGACGGGCATCACTATCGCCACGGTGGCAGAGTGACAGACACCGACGGGATTATCGGCAATGGGATTGATGCCGACCGACCCGGTGGACGTGTGAACAACCGCGGTGCTGTGGGCGGCATGACCGGCACAGACGGTACCCGCAACGCCGGATCCACCCGCTGGGCCAGAGACGGGGTCGTGACCCCTTGGACTTCAGGGCGGGGCGCAGCAACCCCAGGCGCAACAGTGCGATAACAAGAGAAGCGCCTAGCAAAATCTACCCCACGGCACCGCCGACGGGGTAGATTTTGCTTGTGTACCCAGCGAAAACCGCAAGGTATGCCGATGGGGAGTTGAAACAAGCCGAATCGAAGCGTAACAATACCGCCACATTCCTGTTGTCGGAATGCGGCGGTGGTTTGCTCTGTGCTTTTTCGTGGGTATTGTCAGCTACAAGCTGCTCGCCCTTCAACAATCCAAGCAGGACGGCTCGGCCGATTTTGCACCTCATCAAGCAAATCGGTATCCGGGAGCAAGATGCCATTTTCAATGTTTTTTAAAATGGCATCTATGCCCATTTGCCGCAGGGCATCCTCATCAGGAGGTGGAACGGTGGCATTTACTTGCTCCAGTTGGTTGCGAAGCTCTGATAAAATAAATTCTTTGCCAAGGCCGTGGGACTGTATAAACAAAGCCTCATTTTCGCCTAAAACCCGCTGCGCTCTAATGGGCGACCCTTTCCTGAATACGCCGTTTGGCCCGCCAACGATATAGTAATAGTCCCCCGGCGTATCGAAGACCCCGCCGCCCGGTACGTTTAAGAATAACAGGTACTCGTTGCCGGTCACAAACAAATCTTCCAACTGTGATTGAATCACCATGCCATCTGCGCTTCCGCCCTCTACTCTGACTATTATCTCCCATGCGGAGGGCACACCACGGAGCGTTTCATAAATGCGGATATAGTAATCCGTAAAAATAGTACGCCCTCCGTACGTGCTCTCGACGAAAAAGGGTTCTGATGCCCCTGTCGCTCTGCCATGCACAACAAGCGATGCACCTTCCATCAAAGTATCCTCAGGGAGTGTCCACCAGCTGAACGTCTGTATCCGAGTCACTTGTTCCAAATCGTCATGCTCTGCAATCTCCGCTTCTTGTGCCATAGCACCCTGCTCTTGCTCTACAGCATTGCCTTGGGAAAAGAAATGCATTCCGAGCACGGCAAGCAACGCACACGCCAGTAAACTTGGCGCAAACCACTTTTTTCGTTTCGCTTGATTCATTGCTAGTCCCCTCCTTTTACTGACAAAATGTAAGGCTTATTTTTCTTCGATTGTTTGTATGCTATTTGCAGATTGATTCTGTATGCAACACTTCTTGCTCACATAATAGCACAAAAACATGGAATTGTCAATGAAAAAAGGCAAAAAAATAGATAGTTCCAAACTAAATTACCGCAAACCAAAAGGGACAGGCCGCCAAAGGCAGCGTCCCCTACAAGGCACTCTTGATCCTACGCTCCCCGTTCACAAGCGCATTTCAATAGAACATCCCACCGGCGGCGGCAACCGCCCTTCTAGGTTCCGAGGCAACCGGACTTCTGGTAGATGAGTATTGTCGCCAGCACAGAGTATAACATGAAAACGGTCTCTACATTTGCCCTTGACCTTTGCGGGTACATAGGGGCGCAGCCCCTGTGTTGACTTTTTGCTTCTTTTTGTTCAACGACAAAAAGAAGGCCCGTCCGGCAGGACATGACCAGCCCTTGGCCTGCGCCGAGATAGAATCGGCGGCAACGCCGAACAGCAAAGGCCAAGAGCCGGGACGCGCAGGGAGCACGCCCCCTACAAGGTGCAAACGCAACCCACCAAACCAAGAAAAGGACAAGGGCCGGAACACCGAGGACACCATCCCCTAAGTATCCAAAAAACACTCCTCCCCAAAAACAGTGACAAATGTCACTATTCAGCTCCCGCTCCTTGTGACATAATAGGCCCAGATAACAAACAAGGAGGACATCACAATGATAGCAACAATGAAAAACGTAGTCAAACGCTACGGCGACATGACCGCACTGGATCACCTGAATTTAAATGTAGTAGAGGGCGAAGTTCTGGGTCTGTTGGGCCCAAACGGGGCGGGGAAAACCACCGCTATCCGCACCCTATGCGGCTTGATTGACGCAGACGGCGGCGAGATACAAGTGTTTGGTAAAAAGCAAAATACCCGCAACCTCAAAACCCGGCAAGAGCTGGGGCTGGTCACCCAAGAAATTACAGTGTTCCAAGACTTGTCCGCTGTTGAGAACCTACGCTACTTCGGCGGTCTGTACGGTTTGCGAGGCGCTGTGTTAGAGGCCAATGTGAAAACCATGTTAGAGTTCGTGGGACTTACTGACCGGGCCAGCAAGCGACCGAAGACTTTCTCCGGCGGGATGCAGCGGCGATTGAATATTGCTTGCGCACTGGTTCATAAGCCGAAACTGGTTATCATGGATGAGCCGACTGTAGGGATTGACCCCCAATCTCGGAACCATATCTTAGAGTCCGTGAAGAAAATCGCCGACCAAGGTACCACGGTCATCTACACCTCTCACTACATGGAAGAAGTACAGGCCATTTGCGACCGTATCGCTATCATGGATGCCGGGCGTGTGATTGCCGAGGGTACCATCGACGAGCTCATGGGCCGTATCCAGTATGAGGATCGCGTGAACCTTTACGCCGCCAGACCGTCAGAGGCGTTGACAGAAGAGCTTCGTGCTATCTCCGGCGTGAAAAATGTGATGGTCAACGGCAACCACTATCAGATCATCTCCAGTGCCGGAAGCGGGAATGTGAACCGTATTATGGAAGTCGCCCACAGAAATGGCGGCGTGACCTCTTTCTCCGAAGATAAGCCGAACTTGGAAGACGTGTTCCTCACGCTTACCGGTAAGCGGCTCCGCGACGAGGAGGTGTAGAAATGGGTAGATTTTCACTGATTTTTTCTCATTATTTTAAGCGAAACATTTGTGCTCCCCAGAATCTGATTTTCTATGTCTTATTGCCCTTGGGGCTAGTCATGCTCAACATGCTGGGCAACATCGGATTTATGCAAGATATGGCAGGTGACGCTGTTGATACATCGGCCTTAGCAACGGTTATTGCGGCGGGATTCATGGTATCGTTCCAATTTTTCTCCGGCGAGATACTGATCTATCATATCTACGATGACCTGAGAGAAGGCCCCGTACGGTGGCGGCTTATGGCGTCCCCGGTTCCACAACGCACATTTTTGATGGGCGCATCGATGGCCAGTTGGATGTTCAACCTACTGCAAGGGGCATTGGTGTTTACCGTGGCAGCGTTGATATTTGATGTACAATGGGGCAACCCGCTGGTTTTGATCGCTGTGCTTTTGATTATTTCCATTATGAGCCAGTTGGTTGCGGCCCTGATTTCTCAATTGGCACCGAAGAGAAAGAATGCCACCACTGTTAGCATGATATTCTGTTTTGGCATGATGTTGCTATCCGGTTTCTTCTTTGTTCCATTAGGAAACAGTGCCATTGCCACGTTCCTGCAACAACACGGCACCCCCTTATCCCTTGCGTCCCGGGCAATCTTATTTGCCGGACCTGTCTTAGATGATATGAGTGAAGCCATGTTTAACATTGGTGTGTTAGCGGCAATCACCGCAGTGCTGGCTGTACTGGTATTTGCCCTTGGAAGGAGGCGGAAAGCGTGACAATCTTTCGATTTGCCCTGCTCCGCAGTACCCGTAACCCACTGACTTTGATTTGCACCTATCTCATGCCCATCGCATTGATCCTGATTCGGCCGTTATGGGCAGGTGGCAATGTCGGATTCTTCGCCGATGGTGGGTTTGCGCTCCTCGCTATGCTCACGATGAGCAGTGCGTATTTGATGAGCTTGAACATTTTAGCAGACAAGACAGACGGTGCGGTGATCCGTATTCTGGCGGCACCCATCACCATGCGGCGGTACCTAACGGAAAACCTGTTGTCTTGCGCAGTTCCTCTCTTTGTACAGATGGGGTTGGTCTCCATTTTGGGTATGGTATTGTATGACTGGAGCGTGACACTTTCCTTTGCGGTATTCTTGTGCTATACTATACTGACATTGGCATCTGTTGCCATGGCGTTTGCGTGGCACTGTCTGTTCAAGAGCAAGGCGGATAGCGGCGCCGGATTTAGTCTCGTGCTATTTCTCACGGCCTTTATCGGCGGGGTCACGTTCCCGGTGACTGTGTTTCCTGGGTTGCTAGAGTACGTAGGCGTCATTTTTCCAGTGTACTGGGCCATGCGGGGACTACGTGCGGTATTAGAAACAGGTGTCATGAATAACCAATTCTGGATTGGCGTTGCAGTCATGTCGCTCTTCACCGTGGCATTTCTGCTCTATGGAGGAAAACGCAGAATCGTATGAGAAATGTTTGGGCACCAAAAACTTGGTTTTTGCTCTGCCACTCGGCAGGAATTGGCTTGTTGTTCGCGCTCTGGCTCGCAGGTGGCGGTATAGAGGGCAGCACAACGGGCTTTTTCCTGCTTTTGATATTAACGGTCATGGCACTGTTCCGCTGGCGGTTTCCGAATCTGACCGGCACGGTGGCGATTGACATTGTGGCTTGCATTGCTTTGTCCGCCACAGGCGGTGATGTGCCGTTTGCGCTGGCGTTGCCCTTGTTTGCCGCCATGTATTTTGGGCTTCACTGGGCTGTGTTTGCGGGATTGTATTTGTTTTTTGATTTCAACCCGTTGTTGGTTTCCGTACTGGGTCTAGCGGCCCTTGCCGGGCTGTTTCTCGGTCATTGGCAAAGAGAGCGGCAAGAGAAATATAACCTCCGAGACCGCTCGGTAGGACGGTACTTTGAGTTAGAGAGCATACAACGGGATCTCAGCGTTGCGCTGGCGCGAGTCGAGCAGATGACCGTAGTCGCCGAGCGTACCCGGATTGCACGGGATATTCACGATAACGCAGGCCACGAGATTGTGGCGGCGTATATCTCCCTCCAAACAGCCCGACGCATTATGACAGGGGAGAACCCCGATGCCCTAGAACTATACGATGCCGCCCTAGCCCGCCTTGACAGCGGTGCCAATAAGATTCGAGAGGCGGTACATAACCTGTCAGCAGTCACGTTTTTAGGGGTGGAGGCGTTATCAGAAATTTGCAACAAATTCCCCGCCTGTCAAGCGGACTTTCATGTCTATGGGGACACATCAAAGATTCCCATGTACATCTGGAATATGCTGGAAGCCTGTTTGAAAGAGGGCCTGACCAACGCAGTCCGCCATGCGGTGGCAACGAGGGTGACTGTGGATTTAGACGCAACGCCTCACATTGTGCGACTCTGTATCGAAAACGACGGTGTGATAGGAGCGAAAAATAGCACGCTGGGAAGCGGCTTACGAAACCTGCGCCAACGTGCCGCCGCCATCGGCGGAAGTTTGTCGGTACATGCCGGTGATACGTTCCGCGTGGTGTGTGTAATACCAATAAAGGAGGAGGCCCCACAAGATGACAATGAAGCTATTAATCGTTGATGACGACCCCTTAATCCGCAAAAGTCTATCCCTCACCCTAGGTGCAGAACCGGACATTACCGTAGTTGGCACTGCCGCTGACGGGGCAGAGGCACTACAGCTTTGCGAGGCCCATGCGCCGAATATTCTGCTCATGGATATTCGTATGCCCGGCGTGGACGGGATCGCCGCCACCCGGCTCATCAAACAGCGGTTCCCCCATGTGAAAATTATGATGCTGACCACCTTTGACGATAAGCCCAATATCCAACAAGCCCTTACTGCTGGGGCGGACGGATATTTGATTAAGACAGACCAGATTTCAGCCATCCCAGGGAAACTGCGGGTGTTGCTAGAGGGCACCGGAGTGCTGGACACGGATGTCCTCAAAAAGTTGACCATGACAGAAAATCCGGCCTTGGAAAAACTGACCCCCCGAGAGAAAGACATTGCCCGCCTTGTGGCCCAAGGGCTAACCAACAAAGAGATTGCGGCGCAACTGTTTCTCAGCGAGGGGACAGTACGGAATAATATCGTTGTGATTATGGAGAAGCTAGAGGTAAGCAACCGTACCCAGCTAGGGGTGGCATATTATAATGTGTAGACAGAGGGGCTTTATTTGTGCAGCGCAGTGTACCCACCGTTCCCCTTAATTGCGCCTCTCTTGATTTTTTCCGCTTTCCACTTGACATCCTCGTATCCCACTGGTATACTATTAAAGCGTTCCAAAGACAGCAGGCGGTCAATAAGCCCTGCCGAGGGAGGCTGGATGATACTAGTATTGTGTCTTCTTGTCCTTCAGGGACGAGAGGATTTTTTTATTTTGAACTCTGGGAGGTGAGAAAGAAATATGCCAAGTGCAAAAATTTTGAGCGAAAAGCAAGAACTGGTCAAAGCACTAGTTGAGAAGCTAGACGGCAGCGTGGCCGGAGTTTTGGTGGATTACAAAGGCACCGATGTAACCACCGACACGGAGATGCGCCGCAAGATGCGGGAAGCCGGTGTGGAGTATGCGGTTATCAAAAACAGCCTGCTTCGCTTTGCCACGAATGACACAGCGCTCTCTGACCTGCAATCTTTCTTGGCCGGGCCAACGGCACTAGCCATCCACACGGAAGACCCGGTGGCGTCTGCGAAATTGGTTGCTGAGTATGTGGGCAAAGATAAGCCCATGCAAATCAAAGCCGGTTTCGTTGACGGTAAGGTCATCACTGCCGATGAGGTTGTGGCCCTTGCAAAACTGCCCGCCAAAGACGTATTGGTGGCACAGGTGCTGGGTACTATGATTGCGCCCATCAGCGGGCTTGCCACCGTGCTCAACGCCAACATCCGCGGCCTAGCCGTGGCACTACAGGCGGTCGCAGATCAAAAGTCTGCATAATGTAACATCAAAAAAATTAAAATTAAAATTACTGGAGGACATAAAAAATGGCTAGCGAAAAAGTAACTGCTCTAATTGAAGAAGTAAAGGCAATGACTGTACTAGAGCTCTCTGAGCTTGTAAAGGCACTGGAAGACGAGTTCGGCGTATCAGCCGCTGCTCCTGCTGCTGTTGCTGTTGCTGCTGCACCTGCTGCGGCCGCAGAAGAAGAGAAAACCGAGTTTGACGTTGTCATGACAGATTTCGGCAGCGAAAAAATCAAGGTTATCAAAGTGGTTCGTGAAGTCACCGGCTTGGGTCTGGCTGAGGCGAAAGCCAAAGTTGAAGCTGTGCCTGCAACCCTAAAAGAAGGCGTCTCCAAAGACGATGCCGAAGCGCTGAAAAAGCAACTGGAAGAAGTCGGCGCAAAAGTAGAACTGAAATAAGATTGTTACGACGCAAAAAGCACCGGGCCTATGGTGTATGTTGTAGAGGGAGGTTTTGATAGACCTCTACTAAACAATACGGGCAAGCGTCTTATTTGCAGTGATTCTATGCTTCGCAGAGGTCAGGGGTTGATAACCTCTTTACAAGCCGAAGAAACGAAAAAGACAGCGTTCTGGCATAAAGGTGGAACGCTGTCTTTCTTTTCGGCACAGTTTGCAAATCTGATTGGGCGAAAACCAATCGGCGCACTTATACACCCTAGCGGGTGTGTGCGTCCTGCCGGGAGAATAGATGCCTTGATACACTACAGAATATGCGAAATATGCAGAAAACGCAAGCGGAAAATATAGTGGAAATTTTGAGGAAATAATGATATAATAAGTCAATTAGTGGAGAGAAAAACAAAAAACTGACATGGTGATTATATGAATGTTCTTGACTTATTTGCAGGTGCAGGCGGATTTAGCTTAGGATTCCAGCTAGCTGGATTTAATTTAATTGGTGCTATTGAGCTTGATAAATGGGCTGCTGAAACGTTTCAGCATAATCATCCATCTTCAAAGGTGCTTATAGGCGATATTGCGTCCTTTTCTGATGAAGAAGTACTTAGTGCTTTTCAAGATAATAAACCTGACATCATTTTAGGAGGACCTCCTTGTCAAGGATTTTCTATTTGTACAAAAAATGCAGGGGATCCGACAGATCCAAGAAATTCATTATTTATAGAAATGATTCGATTTGGGAAACTGTTTTCACCGAGTTTGATCATTATGGAAAATGTTCCTAATTTGTTAAAAGCCAAAACTAAATCAGGAGATAATGTTATAGACATTGTAGAATCTGAACTTGAGGGATTAAAATATAATGTCTACATAGATGTGCTTGATGCTACTTCATTCGGTGTTCCGCAAATACGGAAACGATTGTTTGTTATCGCTAGTAAGAAAAAGTTGACAAGGCCATTCCCTTTAGCAACACACTCAAGCGAACCATCATTATTTTCAGGACTAGATTCATTAAAGCAATCTCCAACACTATGGGACGCAATTTCTGATCTTCCACTCATAGAGGCACGCGAAGGTGCGGAAGTATTAGAATATTCAATTTCACCTCAAAATGAATATCAACAACTAATGAGAGAATACTCAAAAAAAGTTTATAACCATAAAGCAATGATGCATTCAAAGCGGACTGTTGAACGATTTTCCGTAATGAGGTGGGGAGAGTCTGTAGCTGATGTACCCGCACACCTAATGCCATATAAACGAAATGGTAATGGTGAATTGTCTACAAAAGTATATGACCAGAATAATCGTAGGATGTATCCAAATGCTCCCTGTCATACAATACCCGCATCTTTCTATGCGAATTTTGTCCATCCATATCGAAATAGAAATTTTACTGCTCGCGAAGGAGCCCGGATCCAATCATTCCCTGATTGGTATGTTTTCCACGGAAAACCAACAGTAGTCAGTCAAAAGTTATTAGAGAAAGAAGGGCGAATAGGGGAAAAGCACTTATGTCAATACAATCAGATAGGTAATGCTGTTCCACCACTTATGGCTCAGGCTATTGCTGATAATTTGAAAAGGCAGGTGTAAATGATGTTTGTTCATGGAGATAATATTGCCTCAAAAATGGGAGACAGTCGCAAATACAATGACGATATTTCAAAGGCTTTCCTTGCAGAAATTAAAGAAGAATATGATAAATGGAAAGCTGCAAATTTATCACTCCAAGGTCCCTTCGCAGAAACGGACGAACATGATATGGACATACTGAAACAAAGAGTGGATTATTTCAACCAATACAAAGATTTTATCGACCAACAGCATTATGCTGAAAATTTTGATTCTCGTTCAAATCTTCATTCCTCCGTATTAGAGGAATTTATGTATTATTTGTTTAAGGATTTGGTTGGAAGTTATTCATCTAGTGCGTTAATTGGTAAAAGCCATAGTTTTAAGGATATATTCTTTATGCCCAAAAATTATTCAGACATGGTAAAAAAGCCACACGCTCGTATTGAAAAGAAGGATCATGATTTCGTCATCGGTGCTAAAATAATAGCTTCTATGCATTGTGCCGGGAATGAGCAAGCTGAAAGCATTGTCATCGAGGTACCTGCGGTTGCCATTGAATGTAAAACCTATCTTGATAAAACTATGTTAGAAGGTTCTTCTACAGCAGGCGCACAGCTTCTTACTAGGAATCCAAATGCGCTGTACATTGTTGTGGCTGAGTGGTTAAAGCTTACAGAAAGTGTTAACTTGAAAAAATATCAAGTTGATCAGATATATGTATTAAGAAAACAAAGAAATACCGATCGCGAATACCGATTCCTGCCAGGCTATGAGAAAAAACCTGTCCACTTAGATGTTGTTGTACACTTGTTTAACAGCGTTCGTTCACACCTTTCGGCAGATTGGGAAGGCGGTGTTTCTTTCGGGTTGGAGCGTGGCTTTTTAATATAAAAGAATTATATGCTGAATATAGGAGAAGCCAACGGTTGGCTTCTCCTATATTTTTTATAAACGATCATTCTACCTCTTGACAAACTGCCCCTTATGGGCCCGGTGCTTTTTAGTTGAGTCATTTAGTTATCCGTGCTTACAACACACTCTGCTGGAATCCAGCCTGTGATGCCCTTGTCGTTTGTCGCCAGTAGCCATGCGTGGACGATTTCGTGTATCTCCAGCTTGTCACCGGCGGCTTGAATGAGTTCTGTGGGATTATAGTCTCTTGTTAGCTTGCCGTCCCTGACAAAGACACCGGGAATATAGGGTGTATGCCCGGCAATGTCACAAGCGTACCAGCCCGGGAAATCGGAGTCTTCCTCTTGGGCCATGGCAACGGGGGTACCTTTTGGAAAGGTGGGGAATGTGCCTTGAAACTCCCATTTGTGGGGATAGTTTTGTGTGACGGTTACTTTCATGAGATGCCTCCTGATGGGTGATTTTTGTTATTGTATCACATCGAACAGGGCAACAGTGTGTCTTGTTTGAGGAAAAACTGCCGTACCCGTAAAAGGCACGACAGTTTTATTTGGTTCGTTTGCGTGGATAGGGGGCGGGATCGTCTGTTAGTCCGAGCAAATAGTCCACGCTGGTGTTGTAAAAGGATGCAAGTTTTACTAGCATTTCCTCTGTAACTTGTTGTGTGCCCGTTTCGATATAGCTATATTTTCGTTGCGTAATTCCAATGGCATTTGCAACATCTATTTGCCTCAAATCTGCATCTGTTCTTAAATCTAAAATTCGATTTTTCATATCATCACCAAAGATATTCTACAATAGATAGAAATTGTCTATTGACTTATAGATGAATTTTATCTATAATATGAATCCAATAGTGACTTGCGGGGTGACGATTATGAAAGAGTTTGAAAGTTCATTCAGTGATTTTATTGACGGTCAGGAATATGACAAAGCAGAAGATGCCTTATTTTCTTTGGTACGCATGGCATTCAAAGCGGGCTGGCAGGCGGCGGGGGGAGAGGTGTTGGAACAAGGCGACACAACCACTCGGTATGAAGAAGGGAAGCCAATCGGATAATAGAACAACAGCCGCACCCACAAGTAAAGGGTGCGGCTGGTGGTTTTTTCCATCTAAATCTACAACGTACAAATATCAACCAGCTCTGTATTATCCTGACTGTAATAACTCATCAAACAATCTGCAAGTGCTCTTGCAGTGTCTAGTGACGTTAAGCACGGAATCCGCAGTATGGAGGCCCGGCGGCGGATTTTTACGCTGTCCCGCCGAGGGTCACGGCCCTTGGCGGAGGTGGAGACGATGTAGCTGATATCCCCGCTCTCCAACAGTGTGATGACATTATTCTCGCTGTTTTCGTGGATTTTATTGACCACCGTTGCAGAGAGGCCGGATTTTTCCAGTATTTGCACTGTACCCGCCGTGGCGTAGAGGGGGAGACCAATGCCATGGAATTTCCGGGCAATCTCGGCAATCTCATCTTTATCGCTGTCCCGGACGCTGAGGAACACGCCGCCTTTGCGGTCGAGCTTATAGCCAGCGGCGATAAGACCTTTGTACATAGCCTCTTCCTCGGCCCGGCCGAGGCCCAAGACCTCGCCGGTGGATTTCATCTCCGGGCCTAGTTGGGTGTCTACGTCGGCCAGTTTTTCAAAGGAGAACACGGGCACTTTTACCGCCACGTAAGGGCCGACAGGGAAGATGCCTGTACCAAAGCCGAGGTCAGAGAGTTGTTCACCCAAACTAACCCGTGTGGCAAGCTCACACATTGGCACGCCGGTAATCTTGCTCAAATACGGCACTGTCCGGCTGGCACGGGGGTTGACTTCAATGACATACACGTCATTGTCCAGTATGATGTACTGGATATTCACCATCCCGATAGCGCCGAGACCTTGGGTAATGCGTTTGGTAATGTCCAGCACTTTTTCTTCCAGTGCAGAAGTCACACTTTTTGCTGGGTATAGGGCGATACTGTCGCCGGAGTGGATGCCGGTGCGTTCAATATGCTCCATGATACCGGGGATTAAGATGTCCTGTCCGTCACAGATGGCATCCACCTCAATTTCAATCCCGGAGAGGTATTTGTCAATGAGCACCGTATTGCCGCTGTCTTGGTCTAAGATGATTGCCATGTACTCCTCAATGTCCGCATCAGAGAAAGCGATAATCATATTCTGCCCGCCCAAAACGTAAGAGGGGCGCATGAGAACCGGATAGCCCACCTTTTTTGCCGCCGCTAGGGCGTCCTCTGTGGTTTTGACCGTAAACCCGCGGGGCCGCTTGATATCCAGCCGCTCCAGCAGGTCGTCAAACCGCTCTCTGTCTTCCGCCATGTCGATACAGTCGGCGGAGGCACCGATGATGGGAACACCGACTTTTTGCAGGTGTTTGGTAAGCCGAATCGCCGTCTGACCGCCGAAGGCCACCACCACGCCGATGGGTTGTTCCAGGTCGATAATCCGCTGGACATCCTCTGGGGTCAATGCCTCGAAATACAGGCGGTCGGCGGTGTCGAAGTCGGTGGAGACGGTTTCCGGGTTGTTGTTGATGAGTACCACCTCATAGCCCAATGCTTTCAAGCTGTGGACACAGTGGACGCTGGCGTAGTCGAACTCGATGCCTTGTCCGATACGAATAGGGCCGGAGCCGAGGACGATAATGGTACCTTTCTTTGCCTTGCCCACAAAGGGAGCCGCCTCATTCTCGCCGCCTGCTTCGGGGCAGTTATAGGTGGCATAGAAGTATGGCGTGGCGGCGGCGAACTCTGCGGCACAGGTGTCCACCATCTTATAGGTGGGTGCCAGATGGCAGGGCAGTTTTTGGCCAGATAGATTGCGAATCACCTTGTCCGTATAGCCCAGCCGCTTACCGGTTTTGTAGGTCTCTTCGTCTAAGTTCCCCTCGGCTAAGAGTGCTTCGTATTGGACGAGGTTTAGGAGCTTATACAAGAAGAATCGGTCAATTGCTGTCAATTCATGTACCTTATCTACGGTAAAGCCACGGCATAGAGCCTCATACACCTCAAAAATCCGCTCATCTGTGGTTTTTTGCAGACGGGTAAGGAGGTCTTCGTCGGTGATGGTTTTGAGTTTTGGCATGTTCAGTGTGTCCAGCCCAATTTCTGCACCACGGACGGCTTTCATGATGGCCATCTCAAAGCTGTCGGCTAAGGTCATGACCTCGCCGGTGGCTTTCATCTGGGTGCCGAGGTCCCGCTTGGCGTAGACAAACTTATCAAAGGGCCACTTGGGGAACTTAAGTGCCACATAGTCCAAGGTCGGCTCAAAAGCGCAAGAGGTCTTACCGGTGACGGTGTTTGGAATCTCGTCTAAGGTATACCCCACGGCAATCTTCGTGGCAATCTTGGCAATGGGGAATCCGGTGGCTTTCGAGGCCAACGCAGACGAGCGGGACACACGGGGGTTAACCTCAATAATGGCGTAGTCAAAACTGGTGGGGTGCAGGGCCATCTGCACATTACAGCCCCCCTCTACCCCCAAGGCCCGGACGATATCCAAGGCCGCAGTCCGCATCATTTGGAGTTCTTTGTCCGCTAACGTCAGGGCCGGAGCCACCACGATACTGTCCCCGGTGTGGACACCCACAGGGTCCACATTTTCCAAGCTACAGACGATGATGGCGTTGTCGGCAGAGTCTCGGAGTACTTCAAACTCAATCTCTTTCCAGCCGGAGATGCACCGTTCAATCAGCACTTGGGTGATAGGGGAGAGGAGCAGGCCGTTTGCGGCAAAACTCTCTAACTCCGCTTCGGAATACGCAATCCCGCCGCCTGCGCCGCCCATGGTAAAAGCGGGACGGACGACCACGGGGTAGCCGATTTTCTTGGCGAAGGTCAAGGCCCCTTCAACGGTGGTCACGGTCTCGGACTCGATGACTGGCTGGCCGATTTCAATCATGGTGTCTTTGAAAATCTGACGGTCTTCCGCTTTGTCAATGGTCTCCGGGAACGAGCCGAGGAGCCGCACGTTGTGTTCAGCCAAAAAGCCGGACTTGGCAAGCTGCATGGACAGGGTCAAGCCCGTCTGTCCGCCGAGGCCCGAGAGAACGCCGTCGGGCTGTTCCATCTTAATAATCCGCTTGACTGTATCTAAGGTCAACGGCTCAATATAAATCTTATCCGCCATGACCTTGTCCGTCATGATGGTAGCGGGGTTGGAGTTGACCAAGACAATCTCAATCCCGTCTTCCCGCAGGGCGCGGCAGGCTTGGGTGCCAGCGTAGTCGAACTCGGCGGCCTGTCCGATGACAATCGGGCCGGAGCCGATGACCAGTACTTTTTTGATATCTTTATTTAATGGCATGTGATTGGCCCTCCATCAGCTTAATAAAGTCGTCGAACAGGAACAGGGTATCTTTCGGCCCACCGTAGAACTGGACGGACAGGGCGGGCTTGTCCAAGTAGCGGAGCCCTTCACAGCTTTGGTCATTGACATGCTCAAAGAGAACCTTGGCTTGCCCGTCTAGGCTACTTGCATCCACTACATAGCGATGGTTTTGTCCGGTGATGCACACTTTGCCTGTCTCCGTATGGCGGACGGGCTGGTTCGAGCCACGGTGCCCTGTGTGGAGGGTGTCAATCTTGTACCCATGGGCTAGAGCTAGTAGCTGATGGCCCAGAGAGATGCCGAATAGGGGAATCTTGGCGTCAGCAAGGGTTTTGACCTCGGCAACAATTGCCTCATATTCTGTTGGGTTGCCGGGGCCGCCTGCAATGACGATACCGTCTGGCTTTGTGGCTAGGATATCCGCCGCCTTGGTGTCATGGGGGTAGATGGTGACGGATGCGCCGCGCTCTGCCAGTGCCTGACAGATACTGTTTCGTACACCACAGTCTAACAGGGCGACTTTGTATGTTTCGTTTTCCGCCTGTACGGTGTAGATTTCCTTGGTACTCACTTGGGCGACCTTGCCTTGTATTGAGGCTCCAAAGTCCACATTCTCCGGGTTATCTGTGATACAGCCCCGCAAGACACCGGCCTCTCGAATCACCTTGGTCAAAGCCCGGGTGTCAATCCCGGCCAGAGCAATGACACCTTGTTCCACAAAAAAAGTGTCGAGATTGCCTTCACTACGAAAATTAGAAGGAATCTGACACCACTCTTTTACAACATAACCTGCCGGGGTAACGGAACCACCCTCAAAATCCGGTGGAATAACACCGTAATTTCCAATCAATGGGAATGTTTGAACCACAATCTGTCCTGCATAGCTTTTGTCGGTCAATATTTCTAAATAACCTGTCATCCCGGTAGTGAACACGACTTCCGCTGTGACGTCACCGCCGATACCGAACCGCTGACCTTTGAACACTTTGCCATTTTCTAATACTAAATATCCGTGCATCTCTGCGCTCTCCTTCCACATGTCGTATTTAGGTATTTCGAGTATTGTACCAAAAGAGCCGGACGGATGCAAGGGGGTAATGGGAAAAAAGAAAGTTTTTTTGGTTGGTTGAATGTTTGTTTGGGTTTTGGTGTGAATAGATAATAACCAGTTTTTTCGTTTCATCTACCCTTGTGCGGCCACCGGGGTAATTTTGAGCTTGTATTCAGTCTCCATTATTATGACATAATTATAGCAGAATAATATGCAAAATACAAGAAAAGGGTTCCCTTGTGCTTTGTTATACCATTCTGGTATAATGAGGTATCGAAACTACATCGAACAAGGAGGCGTAGACATGGCAATCGTATCGACCAACAACCTTATCAAACGCTTTGGAAAGTTTGAGGCCCTCAAAGGTGTGAATATTGAACTGCACGAGGGTGAAGTGTTCGGGTTCATCGGGCCGAACGGGGCGGGGAAGAGTGCGACCATTCGGGTACTGCTGGGGATTTTGCAAGCTTCGGAGGGTACGGTGCGAGTATTCGGCAAAGACGCTTGGAGGGATGCGGTGGAAATTCACAAACGCATCGCCTATGTGCCGGGGGATGTGAACCTGTGGCCGAACTTGACCGGCGGTGAGGTCATTGACCTGTTTACCCGTCTGCGGCGGAGTAACAATAAGAACCGGCGGGCGGAGTTGATTGAACAGTTTGATTTTGACCCGTCAAAAAAATGCCGCACCTACTCCAAAGGGAATCGGCAAAAGGTAGCGTTGGTGGCAGCCTTTTCCAGTGATGCGGACTTGTACATATTAGACGAGCCGACCTCCGGCCTTGATCCGCTGATGGAGCAGGTGTTCCAGCAGTGTATACAAAAGGTGAAAAGCCAAGGCAAAACCGTGCTGCTGTCTAGCCATATTTTGCAAGAGGTTGAGCGGCTTTGTGACCGGGTGAGTATTATTCGGCAAGGCGAGATGATTGAAACCGGGACACTGCAAGAACTACGGCATCTGACCCGCACCAGTATTACCGTGCAGACGGAGCGCCCCCTAGAAAACCTAGCCGCCCAAGCCGGAGTGCATGATGTTTTAGTCGAGGCCGAGGGGACAATGTTCTCCGTGGACACAGAGCTGTTAGGGCAGATGATTCAGTATCTTGGTCAATACGGCATCGTTGCGCTGGAATGTACGCCGCCTACTTTAGAGCAATTGTTTATGCGGCACTACGAGTAGGGGGTGGACAGCATGACACGTCTATTTTTCGGTACCCGAGCGTTGGTGTGGTTTATTCTGCGGCGGGATCGGGTACGGCTATTCGCTTGGGTGCTTGGTGTTGCCGGGTTTACTGTGGCCTGTGTGCCGTTGCTGACGAACATGTTCGCCACGCCGGAGGAATTACAATCCATGGGCGAAATTATGAAAAACCCGGCCATGATTGCCATGGTGGGGCCTGTATTCGGGGCGGATAATTACACCGCAGGCGCCATGTACGCCAACTATATGCTTGTCCTCATGACCATGCTGGCCGGGGCGATGAACATCTTTCTTGTCACCCGCCACACACGGCATGACGAAGAGCTGGGCCGCTTAGAAATGGTGCAAAGCCTACCCGTGGGACGATTGTCAAACTTGGCGGCGACTATGTTAGTGGCTGTAAAAACGAATGTGTTGCTTACTCTTTTGGTTGGCTTCGGTATGGCGGCGTTCCGGGTGGAGAGTATGGGGCTTGCCGATTCTCTGTTATTTGGCGGGGCGATGGGTTCTGCGGGTCTTGTGTTCGCCTCTGCTACGGCTGTGTTTTGTCAGCTTTGCAGCAACAACCGCACGGCCTCTGGACTGTCCCTTGCGTTTTTGCTGGGGGCGTATATGCTCCGGGCGGCGGGAGATGTGGGGACGGAGGCGTTGTCGTTCATCTCGCCCCTCGGCCTTGCGTCACGGACGCAGGTATATGTAGAAAATTATTTGTGGCCGATTTGGATTCTGCTGGGGGCATTTGCGGCATTTACTGTGACAGCGCTTGTGCTCGCCCGTGTGCGGGACTTGGGGCAAGGAATCGTCCCGGCACGACCCGGCGCGCATCACGGCGGGCGGATGTTCTCGAACCCCTTGGGGCTTGCTCTGCGGCTCTGCCGTGGTACACTGTTGGCTTGGAGTGCAGTCGTGGTACTGTTTGGAGTGATGTACGGTTCAGTTATCAATGAGGTAGGCAGCTTCATTGAAGGGAGCGAAATGCTCCAAGCCATGTTTACAGCAGGCGGTGGGGATGGTCAGTCATTGACAGATCAGTTTGTGGGACTGCTGATGGTGATTATGGCAGTGGTGGCGGCGGTTCCTGTGATCAGCCTGATGCTCCGAGTGCAAAGCGAGGAAAAACAGGGGTATATAGAGCAAATTTATGCCACCGCCGTATCACGCACCAAATTGTTTGGGACGTACTTGGGTGTGGCGCTCATTGGGGGCGTGGTATTCCAATTTTTGGCGATCTTGGCATTTTGGGGCGCGGCATCCATCACGCTAGACCCGGCCCCTAGGTTTTGGGACTATTTCCAAGCGGCCATGAACTATCTGCCCGCTATATGGGTGCTATTGGGCCTCACGGCGGCGCTGGTTGGTTTTGTCCCGTCTAAGGCCGCAATCGGCTATGGGTATCTGGGGTTTAGTTTCTTTACTGTCTATATGGGAACCTTAGCAAATTTGCCGGATTGGGTAATGGGACTGTCACCGTTCTACCACATCCCCCGTTTACCGGAAGAAGCGCAGACATGGACACCGCTGGTCGTACTGACCGGGATATTTGCTCTGTTGACTGTGGTTGGCTTAATCGGCTATCGGCGGCGGGATATAAAGAGCGGTTGATGTAATCCGCACTCTATGATATAATGCCCCCACGAGTAAGCCAGACAGTCGCGTGTACAGGGCGAAAGCCCGTCCACGAGGAAAGTCCGGGCTCCACAGGGCAAGGATAACGGGTAACGCCCGCCGAAGGCGACTTCAGGAAAAGTGCAACAGAGATATACCGCCTCTTGGCAATTGCCAAGGGGTAAGGGTGGAAAAGTGGGGTAAGAGCCCACTGGCCGGCTGGGAACAGTCCGGTCCTGTAAACTCTATTCGGAGCAACACCGTGGGAGGACATGAAGGTTGGCCCGACCGTCCTCAGGAGGTGGCTTGAGCCCGGCGGCAACGCCGGGCCTAGACAGATGACTGTCCAATACAGAACCCGGCTTATAGGTTTGCTCGTCCGATGAGACCCCCACAGGGAATACCTGTGGGGGTCTCTTGCTTGCATTTGACACGAAAAGAGAGATGTGATATACTCACATCGAAATTAATTGATATGAGGTGGTGGTTTTGACACGGCATCACGAAAATGTCAAGGTTTTCTTGGCATTTAGCGACATCACGCGGCTAAAGATTTTAGAAATTCTACGCAGCGGCGAACAGAGTGCCACTGAACTGCAACAACAAATTGGCGCAGGGCAATCTACTCTTTCGCATCATATGAAAATTCTGATAGACAGCAGAGTTGTAGTCGCACGCAAGGCAGGAAAATGGACATACTATTCAATTTGCGAAACCGGCGGGGATTATGCTTCCAGATTGATTAAGTTACTGACCTCAAAAAGCAAAGCGGTTGAAGCAACGAGTGCCTTCGCTGCTGTGAGAGACAAAAGGAGATTAGGCAATATGAAACCGTTCACCATTGTAGTAGACACAAGCTGTGACTTGCCCTCGGAGTATATCAAAGAATACGGTATAGAGACGATACCCATACCGTTCACTTTGAACGGTGAAGAACACAGCATGGGATATTGGCAAAATATATCCGATAAAGAGTTTTATGATACGCTGCGAAACGGCGGCAAGGCAAGCACAACGTTAATCAACCCAGACTCTTTTTTAGAATCCTTTACGAAACATGCAAAACAGGGCCAAGATGTGTTGTATATCATTTTAAGCAGCGCCTTGTCAGGTACATACCAGAGTGCTTTGATTGCCCTGGAGCAAGTCAAGGAAACATACCCTGACTGCAACATATGTCTAGTTGACAGCGTCGGTGCGACATCAATCAATGGATTATTGGCGATGCTTGCCGTGAAGAAGCGGGAAGAAGGCCTTTCCGCAGAAGAAACGGCAGCTTGGTTGGAGGAAAAAAAGCATAGTCTCATTGGATTATTTACTGTTGACGATTTGATGTATCTGCACAGGGGCGGACGTTTGAGCAAGCTTTCCGCCATCGGCGGCTCCATACTAAGCATAAAGCCGGTATTAAATATCCAGCCGGACGGGTCACTCTCTTTGAAGGACAAGGTGCGTGGCCGGGCATCGGCACTCAAACTGATGATCAGTCAGCTAAAGCGTAGCTTGCATCCTGATACAGCACTGGATACTGTGCTGATTCCTCATACCGACTGTGAGGATGACGCACGCAAACTAGCGGAAATGATTCAGGCCGAGGTTCAGGTGCGCCAAGTTCTCATCATGACAATGGGTCCCGTCATAGGTGCCCATGTCGGCCCGGGTGCCATTGCGGTGGTGTTTGAAGCTGATATGACGCGTGAAGAGCATGAGGAAGAGTTTTAGAAAGCATAAGAGGACGGCTTTATTGTGCGATGCCCTACCGCACAATAGAGCCGTTCCCCTTATGTGGAACAAAAATCTCCCTAATATTTAACAAGTTGTAAAATAACATGAAATGTTCTATTGACATTCTGTTTGAGACAATATATACTAAAAAAACAAATAATAAAACCGTGAAAACTGGAATATGTTTCACAGTGGGAGGAGTATTTATTATGCGACTTCAAGTTTCCACAGATTACGCCATCCGCATTCTCCACTACTTACATGTACATCGGGAGGATTCGTCCACGGCGATGGCCATCTCGCAATCGATTGGGATTACGTATCCCTTTTTTATTAAAATTGCCAATCAGCTCAAGAGAAAGGGGTTGCTCAAAGCGATTCAGGGCCGCAAGGGCGGCTATTACCTTGCCCGTCCGGGGGAAGAGATTAGCCTTTATGATGTATTTTGGTCTATTGAGGGGGATTTGGCCCTTAACCGTTGTCTGCTTGAGGACAAATTCTGTAGTAGTATGAATCCAGACGAGTGTGAGTTTTGTGGCTATTTCCAAGAGCTACAAGAGCAAGTGATTGGCGCATTGAGCGGAAAAACGATTGCGGATTTTGCGCATAGCTAAGTTTATTCCTCCTAACACGAATATAGGGCCGGGTAACCGTTTTACAAAAACGATTGCCCGGCCCTATACTGCGTTAAAATGATTGTTATTTTGGAATACATGTGGTATATTGTTGATACGCTTAAAAGGACAAGTCGCTACGCACAATATGTGTAGCGACCTCAGTTGTTGGTGGGTCTATCCTTAGGTCTGCCCCTATAAAGAAAGAACTTCTAGACCAACCCGACGCCCCATAAACCAAACTTCCCCTTGCCAAAGCATCGCTTCATACGCTATAATAATGCCAGTGTCCCAAGCAGAGTCAAAGAAAGCATCTATGCTTTTTAACCAAAGAAATAAGGAGGATGCCAAGTATGACCATACTACAAGGGAACCCCGTATCCCCCGGTATCGCCATTGGGCGTATCTATAAGTATATCCCATTTGATCCCAGCGTGGCAGAGACATTTTGCGCCCCGGAAGAGACGGAAGCGCAAGTAGCGGCCTATCAAACCGCAAAAGCCAGCGCTCGTGCAGAGCTGGACACGCTGTTTGCACACATGTCCAAAGAAAACCCGGAAAAAGCAGGGATATTCCAAGCCCATACGGACATCTTAGATGACGAAGTCATGGATGAAGAAATCCTCGCCGGGATACAATCCGCCTACATGGCTGCCGATTACGCCGTGGCGACAGTGTTTGGCACCTATATCGACATGTTTAGCCAGATGGAAGACCCTTTGTTCAAAGAACGGGCCATGGACTTGCAAGACGTGCAAAGCCGGTTCATCCGCAACCTCCACGGCATTGAAGAGCGGAATTTATCTAGCCTGTCAGAGGCCACCATTGTCTTGGCAGAAGACCTATTCCCCTCAGATACCGCTACCATTGACCGACAACATGTCATGGGCATTGTCACAGAGCTAGGGGGCAGTACGTCCCACTCCGCTATCATTGCAAAAGGCTATGGGATTGCGGCGGTGCTGGGTATTGAGGGGCTGATGGAAACCGTCCCGGACGGGGTGCAGGCGGTGCTAGACGCCACCACTGGTGCCCTCATGATTGCGCCGGATGCGGAGACGTTGGCGGAATATGAGCAAAAACGGGAAACGTTCTTAAAAGAGCGGGAATATACCCAGAAATTCATCGGTGTGGAAGCAATTACGAAAGACGGCGTGAAAATTGATGTGGGGATGAACATCGGCTCTGTCAAACTGCCGGAGCACCAAGAACACGCCGAGTTTATCGGCCTATTTCGCACAGAGTTTCTCTATATGGAGTCCGACCACATGCCCACGGAGAACGAGCAGTTTGAGGCATACAAATCCATCCTGCTGGCCATGGGCGATCGGCCCGTTACCCTGCGGACACTAGACATCGGCGGGGACAAAAAGCTGGACTATTGGCCCATGCCCCACGAGGAAAACCCATTTTTAGGGAACCGGGCCCTGCGGCTCTGTTTTGCGAGAGAGGATGTGTTCACCACCCAGCTCCGGGCGGCCTTGCGGGCCTCTGTCCATGGGAATCTGCAAATCATGTTCCCCATGGTGGGCAGTCTGGAAGATTTCCGCCGGGGAAAAGCCGCAGTAGAAGCGGTGCAGGTCGAGCTAGACCAAGCGGGCATTCCCTATGCCCCCAATGTGAAGATCGGGATGATGGTCGAGATTCCATCAGTGGCCCTGTTCGCCGATAAATTCGCCGCAGAGGTGGACTTTGCCAGCATCGGCACCAATGATCTGACCCAATACCTCTTCGCTGTGGATCGGATGAACCCGCAGGTGGTGGAGTATTACCAAGAATTCTCGCCCATTATGATTCGCACGTTGGCCCAGATTATCACGGCCTTTAACCAAGCGGGCAAGCCCATCTCTATCTGCGGTGAACTGGGCGGCAACGCAAAGGCCACAGCGATCTTGGTGGGGCTAGGGCTGACGAAACTTAGCATGAACACCGCATCGTTTGCCGCGTGCCGCCGGGTGATTACAGGCATTGAGGCAAGCAAAGCGAAAGACCTAGCCGAACAAGTCATGGCCGCCGATACCGAGGCCGAAGTAAAGCAACTGGCAGAAGCATTTATCGCACACATATAAATCAAAGGAGAAATCAAACATGTTTACAAAAAAAGTGAAATTAGTCAACTCCGCCGGGTTTCACGCCCGTCCGGCGTCTCAATTCGTAGCCGAGGCGAAGAAGTACCAGTCGAAAATTTCCGTCAAGAATTTAGACAAAGGCACAGAGGCACCCAATGCCAAGTCTATCATTTTGCTGTTGACCCTAGCCATTGCCTGCGGGACAGAAATCGAAATCGCCGCCGATGGGCCTGATGAGGTTGAGGCGGTTGAGGCGTTGGTGAAGCTGGTAGAGTCCGGGTTTGGGGAAGAGTAGGGACAAAACGAAAGCAATAAAAGCGATAGGGGTGGAACTGGGTTCTGCCCCTTGTTTGTTTGGCGGCTGGTGAAAAATATGTTTAATAGGACATGCTGTTGTCATATTTGGTGTGATACTATGGGTTCAAATCCAAAAAAGAATAGGAGAATTGTTCAATGAAAATTAGTAGAGTAACCGCTTGCGTCCAAGTAAAAAAGGATTTTGGAACGTGCTTCGATTTTTACACTGAAAAATTGGGGCTAGTGCCGATCTATGGCGACAGAAATGGGCCGTATGCGAATTTTTCAAATTGCAAAGACGGTGAGCCTTTTTTTGCTATGTATTCAGCCAAAGATGCCAGTGAGAGGATTGCAGGATACGTTGTTTCTAGTAACACAGAGTCTTCAGATACACTATCAGCCGTTTTCCATACGACAGATTTTGAAGGTGTTTATAATAACTGGCTGGAGGCTGGTGTTGTGTTCATTGACAGAGTCGTTATGGGCGAGGGTGACGAGTCGTTTAATATGGCTATTTTTAGTGATACCGAAGGGAATATGCTTAGTTTAGAAGACGGCGGGGTGTAAGAGTCAGAGCCAAACCTGCCTGATAGCGTAATAGTCAAACCTCATACTACAGGGTGAGCTTATGCCCTGTAGTATGTTTTATTCGTATACACCGCCCTCGTAGGGGATGTGCCCCTATGTATCCGCTAAGGGCAAAGGCGGTGGTGTTGGTCGGTGTAGTGTTCTATTGTGATGCGCTCATAAACTTCTAGTATGTTGCCCCCACCCCCCTTGACACTTCCCGCTGAAAATGATACCATCGACTACAAACTAGGAGGTAGCGACCTATGTATCAAAAAGTCCCAGCAGGTATGGGGTTCCCGGAGTGGGAGGCTCAGGTGCTTGCATTTTGGAAAGAACACGACATTTTTCATAAAAGCATAGAGGCCGGAGAAGGGAAGTCTCCCTATATCTTTTATGATGGCCCGCCCACGGCCAACGGTACGCCCCATATCGGCCATGTGCTGACGAGGGTGGTGAAAGACACCATCCCACGGTTCCAGACCATGAAGGGTCATCAGGTGCCCCGGAAAGCCGGGTGGGATACCCATGGGTTGCCGGTGGAGCTGGAAGTGGAGAAAAAGCTGGGATTAGACGGGAAAGCCCAGATTGAGGCTTACGGTTTGGCTCCGTTTATTGACCAGTGTAAGGAATCTGTCTGGAAATACAAGGGTATGTGGGAAGAATTTTCCGATATCGTCGGCTTTTGGGCAGATATGGAGCATCCCTATGTGACCTATCACAACGAGTATATTGAGTCCGTTTGGTGGTCACTGCGTCAAGTTTATGACAAGGGGCTGTTATATAAAGGATTCAAAATTGTCCCCTACTGCCCCCGGTGCGGCACGCCTTTGTCCAGTCATGAGGTGGCACAGGGATATAAAGACGTAAAAGAACGCTCGGCCTACGTGAAGTTCCCGGTGGTAGACGAGCCGAATACCTATATCCTCGCTTGGACTACTACGCCGTGGACCCTGCCCTCGAATCTGGCCCTTTGCGTGGGGCCAGAGATTACCTATGTGAAACTCCGGCACGGGGATGAGGTCTATTATCTGGCCAAAGAATTGGTGAAAAACGTCCTGGGTGAGGATGCTGAATATGAGGTGTTAGAAGAAATCCTCGGCAAAGAGCTAGAGCACAAACGCTATCTGCCGCTGTTTGACTTCGTGCCCCCGGAAGATGCCGCCAAGAGCTTTTTTGTCACCGTGGACGACTATGTCACCACCGCAGACGGCACCGGCATCGTCCACATGGCTCCGGCCTTTGGGGAGGACGACAACCGCATCTGCCGGAAATACGGCATGGGCTTTGTCCAATATGTCGATGCTGCCGGGAAAATGACCCGTGAGACCGACTGGGAGGGCGTGTTCGTCAAAGATGCCGACCCGCTGATTATCAAAGCCTTGAAGGAAAAGGGTCTGCT
Source organism: Oscillospiraceae bacterium (assembly GCA_009779845.1). Lineage (GTDB taxonomy): Bacteria > Bacillota > Clostridia > Oscillospirales > Oscillospiraceae > WRAB01. Next base: position 12,131 of record WRBE01000020.1, on the reverse strand, counting down.
GGTTTCGGCACCTAACTATACTCACAATTATCCTCACTGTTGGCGTTGTGACACACCGTTGCTCTATTACGCCCGTGCCTCGTGGTTTATTGAGATGACGGCGGTGAAAGAAAACTTAATCTGCAATAACAACACCATCAACTGGGTGCCGGACTTCATGGGCGAAAAACGCTTCGGTGACTGGTTGGAGAATGTGCAAGACTGGGGTATCAGCCGTGAGCGTTACTGGGGCACACCGCTGCCGGTCTGGGTCTGTGACTGTGGACACAAGCACTGTATCGGCTCTATTGCCGAACTGAAAGAGTTGAGCGAGAACTGCCCGGAGGACATTGAACTCCACCGGCCTTATATTGACGCTGTGACCATCCGTCGCTTGGCGTGTGAGGGCGAGATGCACCGCACACCGGAGGTATTGGACTGCTGGTATGACTCCGGTGCCATGCCTTTTGCCCAGCACCATTATCCCTTTGAGAACAAAGAACTGTTCGAGCGTGAGTTCCCTGCCGATTTCATCTCCGAGGCAGTAGACCAGACCCGTGGTTGGTTTTATAGCTTGCTTGCCATCTCTACCCTGATTTTTGACAAGGCTCCCTTCAAAAATGTTATTGTCCTCGGCCATGTACAGGACAAAGACGGGCAGAAGATGTCGAAATCCAAGGGCAATGTGGTGGAGCCGATGGATGCCCTGCGGCAATACGGGGCGGATGCCATTCGGTGGTACTTCCTCTCCAACTCCGCACCTTGGATCCCTAATAAATTCCACGGCCAAGCCGTGGTGGAGGCACAGCGGAAGCTGTTGTCCACCCTTTGGAACACCTATGCGTTCTATGTCCTCTACGCCGAGATTAGCCAGTTTGATCCCACGAAATTTACGCTACAGCCGGAGACCCTTTCCGTCATGGATCGCTGGATATTGTCCCGCCTCAACCATACGGTACAGGCCGTAGACGAAAACATGACTGCCTATAAACTGCCGGAAGCCTGCCGGCCCCTGTCGGACTTTGTGGACGACCTCTCCAACTGGTATGTCCGCCGCAGTCGGGAACGGTTCTGGGCGGATGCGTTGGAGCAAGATAGCATAAACGCCTACCTGACCCTCTACACTTGTCTGACCACTGTGGCGAAGGCGGCGGCGCCTATGATTCCCTTTATGACCGAGGCCATCTATCAAAATCTGGTGCGCTCGGTGCAAACTGACGTGCCAGAGAGTGTTCACCTCTGCATGTTCCCCACAGTACAGACAGAGTTTTTAGACCCAGACTTAGAGGCCAGCATGGGTACAGTACTCCAAGTCGTCACCATGGGCCGCTCTGCCCGGAATGGGGCCAGTCTCAAGATTCGCCAGCCGCTGCGTAAGATGTATGTGAAAACCGATACGCCTCTTCGCAATGCGTTTATCTCCATCATCGCAGAAGAGCTGAATATCAAACAGGTAGAATTTACTGATGACGTGTCCGGTTTTGTGTCCTATACCTTCAAGCCCCAACTGAAAACCGTGGGTCCCAAGTATGGCAAGCAGGTGGGTGAGATTCGCACAGCCCTCGCCGCCCTAGACGGTATTACCGCCAAAGCGGGGCTAGACGAGACGGGCAGTATCCAGCTTGACCTCCCCGGCGGCCCGGTGACACTGACGGCGGAAGATTTGCTTATTGAAACCGCCCAGCGGGAAGGGCTATACACCCTCAGCGACCACGGTGTTACCGTGGCAATTGATACCACCTTAGATGATGCCCTGATTGAAGAAGGCTTCGTGCGGGAGGTTATCAGCAAAATCCAGACCATGCGAAAAGAGGCGGACTTCCAAGTTTCTGACCGCATTGCCGTCACCCTATCCGGCAGCGACCGAGTGGCGGAGGTCATTGCCAACCACTTTGACGAAATTTCCGGCGAGGTGCTGGCCCGCACCATGGCACCAGCAGAGCCGGAAGGCTTTGTGAAAGAGTGGGACGTGAACGGTGAGATGGTCACCTTTGGTGTGAAGGTGGTATAACAACGCAGAACTGAAAAAGCAGAGGCGGCCCACATATTTTGGGCTGCCTCTGCTTTATTGTTGTAAGCACAGATTTGCAATAAAGGAATCTCTTACTTTCTACGGTAGCCCGTCCCCTGTAAAGGCAACTTTGTGCGGAACACACCATCCAGTCTATAATACGCCCCCTGTACCGCCGGGGCGGTGGGGATGGTGGCCAGCTCGCCCACGCCTTTGGCGCCGTAGGCCGCAGAGGTGCAGCCGGGGCCGTCTACGATGGTAACATCAATGGGGGGCACGTCAGTGGCGCGGAGCAGGCCCAGCTTGCCGTAGGTGGCCTGTGGATAGCCGCCTATTACGGGGAAGTCCTCAGTAAGCGCATAACCCAGCCCCATGGCGATGCCTCCCTCTATTTGCCCTTCGGCGGCGCAGGGGTTGACGAGAGTACCGAGATCATAGGCGGCGGTGACGTGTTCTACCCGCCCCTCCACTGTCAGTGTGACCACTTGGGCGGCAAAGCCGTAGGCTACGTGGCTTACGGGGTTCGGTTTGCTTGAATCCATGGGGTCTGTTTCCGGGTAGTATTCGGCGTAAAACTCCCGACCTTCTAGGTCTTGCAGGCTGTTTCCTGTGTTCAGTTCCGCCCGGAGCAGTTTGCACGCCCGCACTGTGGCCTCTCCGGTGAACACGGTTTGGCGGGAGGCGGTGGTGGTGCCGGTGTCTGGTGTCCGCCGGGTGTCCGGGGTCTCGATGATAAATTGCTCTGGGGGGAGACGGAGGGTTTCACAGGCCATTTGCATCAGCACCGTGGCCATGCCTTGACCGATACAGGCGGCGCTGGTGCGAATGCGGATACTGCCTCCCTCCACCGACACAGCGCATCGGCCAATATCCGGCACACCTACGCCGAGGCCCGCATTTTTAAATCCTGCCGCAATCCCGGTGTAGGAGTTTTGATAAAACGCTTCCTGCACCGCTTCTAGGCATTCGACAAAGGCTGTGGATTCGTCCGCAATTTGACCGTTGGGCAGGGTATGGCCCGGTCGGATGGCGTTGCGGTAGCGGATTTCCCACGGGGAGATGCCCACTTGTTCCGCCAAGCGGGTCAGGCTGCACTCCATGGCAAAAGCCGACTGGGTAACGCCAAAACCCCGAAAGGCCCCGGCGGGCGGGTTATTGGTATATACCGCCATGCCGTACACCTCAATATTTTGAAAATTATACGGCCCCCCCGCATGGGTACAAGCCCGCTGGAGTACCGGGCCGCCGAGAGACGCAAAGGCCCCGGTATCGGACACGATGTTGGCTTTCATGGCGGTAAGCTTGCCGTTTTTATCACAGCCGACGGTCATCTCAATCTCCATGGCGTGGCGTTTGGGGTGGACATGCAGACTTTCTTGACGGCTAAACCGAATTTTTACCGGCAGTCCTGTGAGGTAGGCGGCGAGGGCGGCGTGGTGCTGGCAACTTAAATCCTCTTTACCGCCGAACCCGCCGCCTACAAGGCAACTGGTGACGTGGATACGCTCTTCTGGCAAGCCCAACATTCGGGCAATCTGGTGCTGTTCATCGTACACGCTCTGTCCGCCGGTGTAGAGGCAGACACCGTCTGTTGTGGGCACGGCCAAGGCACATTCCGGCTCCATAAAAGCGTGTTCGGTAAAGGGAAGGCTGTACCGCTCTGTTACCACATGGACAGAGTTTGCGAGAGCGTTGTCCGGATTGCCTCGCTTCAGGTGTTCTTCCCGCAAAATATTACTACCCATCCGGGGCTGTACCAGCGGTGCGCCCTCTGCCAAACCCTCTGTGGGGCTGGTAATAGGGGGGAGGGCTTCGTATGTGACATCAATCAGGGCCAAAATCTCCGCCAGCACCTCGTGTCGCCGGACGACAGCCAGTGCGAGGGCATCGCCGATATAGGTGGTTACATCGCCCACGGGTATCAGGGTTGCTTGGTCTTGGATGAGGTGGCCGATGACGTTTTGGCCCGGAATGTCCGCCGCTGTAATGATGCGGATGCAGTCCGGGTGGGCGGCGGCCCGGTGGGTGTCGATGGCGAGAATTTTCGCCCGTGGGAATCTTGACCGCAAGGCCCCTGCAAATACCATGCCGGGCAAGGTCATGTCGTCTACGTAAATCCCGGTGCCGAGGGTTTTTTCTCCTGCGTCTATCCGGTGGAAATCTTCCCCAAGGCGGCCGGTGAGGGTTGGCTGCGGCATCTCGCCGCCCTCTCGAAATAGGCGGGCGGCCAACAAAATGGCATCTTCAATCTTCACATACCCAGTGCAGCGGCAAATGTTACCCCGGAGAGCTTGCCGTACCTGAGCCGAGCTAGGATTAGGGCTGTTTGCCAACAGGGCCTTGGCGCTCATCACCATTCCCGGCGTGCAAAACCCGCACTGGACGGCCCCGGTTTTGGCAAAGGCGTAGGCGTACACCGCCCGCTCTTGTTGATTGAGACCCTCGATGGTGGACACATGCTTGCCCGCCAGTTTGTCTGCCGTGAGTATACAGGCCCGCATGGCCCGGTGGTCTACTAAAACGGTACAAGTGCCGCAGGCACCCTCGCTACAGCCGTCTTTGGTGCCGGTTAGGCCCAGTTGTTCCCGCAGAAAGGGGAGTAGCGTTTGTCCGGGTTTTGTCATGGTGACGGGTTGGTTGTTGACAAAAAATTGGCTCATGGATGACCCTCCCAATGCGTTAGGATTTCTTCGTACTCTGTCGGTGTGTCCACGTCCCATAGGGCTTGTTCGTTTGGTACTTGTACTCCCCGGCAGGCGGTGGGGTACTGCTGGCGTATCTGCCGTCCGCCCTCATCGCCTTGGAGCGCGAGTAAAGCCTCTCGGAACCGTGGCGCAAAGAGTACCGGGCTTTTGGGTGTGCCGTCTGTGGTTATGGGGTATACGATACTGGTTCCGTTATCGGCAGAGAAGATGGCTTGGATGGTTGCCATGTCCAACAGAGATTGGTCGCCAGGTAGAAAGAACAGGCCGGTGTCCGGCGGGGCGGCTTGTACACCTAGCCGAACACTGCTGCTTTGTCCGGCTTCTGGCGCGGAGTTGATCAGAATTTCCGCTGTTGTTTGAATCTGCTGTGCCACCTCCGGCACTGTGACCAATATGGTGCGAGAAAAGGGGAGTGAGGCCACCAAATCCAACGTATGTTGCAACATGGGCCGCCCGCCTATAGGCAGTAATAATTTCTGTGTCCCGTCCATGCGGCGGGATTGTCCTGCGGCGAGGATAATTGCTGTTATGTTCATGCCAGTATATCCCCAATCACAATGGTATACGGATGCGGCTGTAGTAGGTCGGCAAGTATTGCGGCCTGTTCGTGTTCTGCTTGGGTTCTGACATTCAAACACAGCACGTTGCGCCCGTGAGCGTTTTGGAATAATCCGTTGGGGTGCCGGATGACTGCCGCCAAATGCTGGATTGTCACAGGCTTCCCCAAGGCCGCCCCGGTGAGAGCGCAAAAAGCCGCTTCCCGGTGGATAAGCTGTGGCCCCACGGGTTGCCCAAGGGGCCAGATAGGCAGGATGCTTACGGTCACTGTGGCAAACGTCGGCACCACCGGCTCGTGCTCTGCCCAACCTTTGAGGGGCAAGCCGCGAGAGCCGTCACATTCTAATAGTATCAAGTCAAATTCTGTGGTCGCTGTTGCCAATTCTCTTATCGGCGGGGCGGTAATTTTTCCGTCAACTTCCTCGCCATAGAGTAGGTGTGCCCCTGCCATCTGCTCCAATTCTGTCTGCAACATCTTTGTGGTCGTAGACACCAGCACCCGCTGATGCCGATTCTCCCGCACCAATCGGGCCAGCAAGGAGGTTTTGCCCCCGCTGCCCACCACAGTCGCCACATCACCGGGCCGAAGCCCCATGCGCTCTGTATATATCATAGTGTCACCGGGCCGGGGGATAGGCGCAAGATCGCCTCTAACACCCCGCCGCCTACGGCCCGCGCTTTGTCGGACACAGTGTAGCAATGGGACAAGGCACATCGGGGGTCTACATCTCCGCATTTCATCTGCGGCACCACAGGGATGCCGGAAGGGAGGACACCCCGCAAGATTCCTGCAATCTCTGTCACCACAGGCACTCCGTCCACGGTGCCGATCACATCGCCGGGGGTGACATGGGTGCCGATGTCCAACACTTGCCGGAACGTCCCCGCCGAAGGTGCTCGAAGTACCCGTAGGGAGCTGTGTCCGCCGATTTCACCGGGAATCCCGGTATTTACCGCCCCTTGGCCTTGGAGGATGACCCGGCCCAAATCGTGGCCACGCTTGGTCTCTACCACGGCGTGGCAATCCACACCTGCTGTGAACCCGGGGCCGACGCCGATGACCACTGGCGCATCTGTGCGTGCTGTGCCCAGGTTCCGCTTGGCTAAGATGGCATCCACCAACGCATCCGGATGCAGTTGGGGCAGGAGGCGGGCATTTGGGTCAACAAGTACTGCGATTTTTCCAGAGGCCAGAATCGGCTCAACTTTGTCAATAGACGGAGTCAGCACACCCGCCACCCCCTCTACTGTGGCGGTGCCATTGACCACGGCGGTGGAAAAACTCACCGTACGCCGGATGGCGGTGGGCTGCGCAGTTTCCAGCATAATGACCTGAAACCGGGCGGCAAACAGCCGCAGGGCAATCCCTGTGGCGATATCCCCGGCCCCTCGCATTACAACACGCAAATGTGTGTCCTCCCGGTTGGTTTGTTGGGTTTGAGTATAGCATGAATTATCCAGCTTCGCAAGATTGTGGTGGGGGTATCTTTGAATAGAAGGGTAGACCTTGTACTGCCAATGTGGTATAATCTTTATTACATGACCCATGACCTAAGATTTTATAATTTATTAAGGAGAATAGAAATGTCAAGAGTAAGAGTTGAAAACGACCAACTGGTTATCACAGTACAAGGAGCAAGGAAATTTTTTGCGTTTCGGAGTGAAGTGCTAATCCATTTGGACAATGTGGTCGGGGTAACAAGTGGCTTAAAATGGAAAGACCTCCCGAACATTTTGGATAAACGCTTAGGCACCAATGCAAATACCTTTTATTACGGGGGATATTTCAGCCAAGAAGGAAGAAATGTATTTTACGACCTGAAAAGAAAAGAAGATGCCGTTGTTATAACCGTAAAAGATGAGGATTTCGATACGGTTGTCATTGGTGTAGATGATTGCGAGGCAACGATTGCGTTAATTGAACAGGCATTGGAGAACAGATAATAAGCGTAATCATTTTTCCAGCCAGTTGCCCACCTTAGGCCGTTTTTTCCTACTTGACAACCCCGCCAAAATAAGATACAATTTTACATAATCAAAGGGGAGTAGTCAGCGGGTAGCAATTGCCGCCCGGAGTAAAGTCGTCATCTCGTGGGGGTTTCCCCACCGGCTTTATTGACACGATGTGTGTTTGACAAGACCTTTGCCAATACTATGGCAAGGGTCTTTTTCTATTGCTTTGCCACAAAGGAGACAGGAGTATGGACAATTTCCAAAAATCCAAAGAACAAGTACTGCAAGACCTAAACGCAACCGACCAAGGGCTAGGCGACCAAGAGGTACAAAAGCGGCGAGAGCGATTCGGCCCCAACGAATTGCAACAAAAAGGCAAAACACCCCTCTGGCGGCTATTTCTAGACGCCTGGCGGGATCCCATGATGCTGATTTTGGCACTGGTGGTAGTCATCCAATGGGTGCTGGGCGAGACCTTGGAGGCCATCGTGATTTTAGCCGTCTTGGTGGTCAACTCCTTTATCTCGGTGATTCAAACCAGAAGAGCGGAGAGCTCGCTAGAGGCCCTGCGAGAAATCAGCGCACCCGTTGCTAAAGTACGCCGAAACGGTGAAACCGTGACCGTACCTGCCCGTGAACTGGTGCCGGGGGACGTAGTGCTTCTAGAGGCAGGGGACTTTGTGCCTGCCGATGGGCGGATTATTGAATTGGGCTCTCTCAAAGTGGACGAGAGGATTTTAACCGGAGAGTCAGAACCTGTGCTGAAAACCGAGGCATTGTTGCGCGGCAAACTGTCCATCGGTGACCGAACCAACATGGTATACAGTGGTACCATTGCCGTCCATGGCCGTGGGGTATTCGTGGTGACGGCCACGGGGTTGCAGGCAGAGATTGGGAAGATTGCCGCATTGCTGGAAACTGCTGAAGCGCGGCAAACACCGCTGCAGCGGCGGTTAGAGCAGTTTAGTAGAAAGCTGGGCCTTGCCATACTGGGGCTTTGTATGGTGATTTTTTTAATCCAATTGTTCCGTGCTTTTCAAGCCGGGCAGGATTTGCAGACCGAGATTTTAAGCGCTATCATGTTCGCTATCGCCGTAGCGGTGGCGGCCATACCGGAGGCACTGAGTTCCATCGTCACCATCGTCTTATCTGTAGGGACAAAGAAGATGGCCCATGAGAACGCCATTATCCGCAAACTTCCGGCAGTGGAGGCGTTGGGGAGCACCGGGGTCATCTGCACCGACAAAACCGGCACCCTGACCCAGAACAAAATGACCGTGGTGGATCACTTTTTGCCGGGGGGCAACGATGTGGCAAGCTCTCTCTTGCTACCCGCCATGGTGCTTTGCAATGACGCCATCGTCAAGCCGGACGGTAGTGAGATCGGCGACCCCACAGAGACGGCGTTGCTGGACTTTTCCAACAAGCAGGGCCAAGCGGTAGAAGACGTGCGGGAGAAATATACGCGGATTGCAGAACTACCCTTTGACTCTGACCGGAAACTGATGAGTACCCTTCACAACATGAACGGCACCCACCGGATGCTGACCAAGGGCGCCCCCGACGTGTTGTCTGCCCGATGTACCAAAGTGCTGGTGAGGAATGAGATACGGCCCTTTGGGACAAGAGAGCGAGAGGCGTTTATCCAAGCCAACGAAGCGTTTAGCGGCCGGGCCCTCCGGGTGTTGGCCTGTGCCGTGAAAGAATTGGGGACAGGCAGGGATGAACTGTACTTGGACGACGAGCAAGACCTTATCCTCATCGGCCTCACCGCCATGATTGACCCGCCGCGGGAGGCGGTGTACGGCTCAATTGCAACAGCCAAGAGTGCCCGCATCAAAACCGTCATGATTACCGGCGACCATAAAACCACTGCCTTTGCCATCGCCAAGGAAATCGGTATCGCAGAGGCGGATGATGTAGCCGTCACGGGAACAGAGTTAGACGCAATGGATGAGGCGGAACTAGACAAAAAACTGCCCCATATCTCTGTCTTTGCCCGTGTATCGCCGGAAAATAAGATTCGCATTGTCAAAGCGTGGCAGAAACAAGGCCAAATTACCGCCATGACCGGGGACGGGGTGAATGACGCGCCGTCACTGAAACAAGCAGATATCGGTATCGCCATGGGCAGCGGGACAGAGGTGTCGAAAGATGCGTCCGCTATGATTTTAACCGATGATAATTTCGTGTCCATCGTCACCGCTGTGAGCATCGGGCGGACAATTTTTGATAATATCAAGAAGGCCGTGGGGTATCTGTTCTCTGGGAATCTGGGCGGGATTATTGCAATCCTTTTTGCCCTGATTGCCGGGTGGGACAAGCCCCTGACGGCGTTACAGATTCTATTTATCAACCTCGTGAATGATTCTATCCCGGCAATTGCGCTGGGGCTAGAACCGGCAGAGCCTCATGTCATGGACCGTCCGCCCCGTGACATGAACGAGGGTATTTTCGGCGGCGGGCTGTTTGGCAGTGTCGTCATTCGCGGCGTGGTGGTGGGTATCGCCACGGTGCTGGCCCAATTGATCGGGATGCACCTATTCTCACCGGAACTGGGTAGTGCCATGGCCTTCACCACCCTGATTCTGGCACGGACATTGCAGACATTCTCCGCCCGGTCGAATAGCCAGTCGATTATCAAGCTGGGGCTGTTGACCAACAAGTACGCCGTGGGTGCGGTGTTGATTTGCCTTGCACTCTACGCCATCACCATCCTGCCCGGTGTGCGAGAGGTGTTTTATATTCCGGTTACGTTTGGGTTGCAACAATGGGGTATCGCCGCAGGGCTTGCGGTAGGCGCAGTGACGGTGATTGAGGTGTTGAAGGCGGTGTTGCGGAAGGTTGGGTAGTGGGGTATAATGTTTGAAAAAAATGGAGAAAGAAGGGAAGAGAATGTTAGCAGATTTTAACTGGTATATAGACGATAAGTATGAAAATTACTTTAAAATTAAATGGACAGAAAGAAAAAAAGATACCTACCTCAGTAACATAAAAGTGGGGCAAATAATGGAAAATCGGGGAAACCAATATGAAATAGTACGCAACCATAGAAACCCTAAGCCAGAGAAAAGGAAAGAAAGAATTAAAAAAGCATTGTTTCGTTGGGATCAAGTAGAGTTTGTCATTAAACGAAAATCCATTTCTTAAAACGAAAAAATACTACAAAAAAAGAAATGCTATGCAACCAAAAAATCAAACAAAACCCTTGCAAACCCGCAAACTTTGTGGTACACTGTCTTAGTCGTTTTATCCGAGGCGGTCCTCTGGGGGCTTTTGACCTGCCATGAACGCCTTACAACGAAGGGAGGATGGACAATATGGATTTAGTAAAAGCATTAGGCGAACAATATATGAAGCCAGAGTTGCCGACGATGGATGTGGGCGACACCGTTCGGGTTTCAGTTAAGGTTAAGGAAGGCAGCCGTGAGCGTGTGCAGGTGTTTGAAGGCACCATCATCGCCAGAAAACACGGTGGCATCAACGAGACCATCACCGTGCGCCGGATTTCTTACAACGTGGGTTGTGAGAAAGTGTTCCCCGTACACAGCCCCATCATCGTGGGCGTTGACACCGTGCGCCGGGGTAAAGTCCGCCGGGCAAAGCTGTATTATCTGCGTGACCGTGTGGGTAAGAGAGCGAAGGTCAAAGAAAGAATCTAATCAGGCAAGCGCCTTGGAAACAGGGCGCTTTTTGTAAAAAATGAAATAGTTTATCCCATCCGGGAGGTGTTGCTTATGTCGATCGAAATGAATATCCAATGGTTCCCCGGCCACATGACCAAGGCCCGGCGGATGATGGAAGAACAGGTGCGCTTAGTCGATGCGGTCTGTGAGATTGTGGACGCCCGCATCCCCGAATCCAGCCGCAACCCGGATTTGGCCGACATGGTGGGGCAAAAGCCTCGGGTGATGATACTAAACCGCATTGACCAAGCCGACCCGGACATGACCCGCCGCTGGGCGGCCCACTATCAGAAACTGGGCTATAAAGTGGTACAAACCGACAGCCAGAGCGGGAAAGGGGTGAATGCCTTCGCCCCGGCCCTACGGGAACTGTTGCGGGATAAGACCGAGCAAAATAGAGCCAAGGGGCAAGTGGGCAAGGCCTTGCGCGCCATGGTAGTGGGGATTCCCAACGTGGGGAAGAGTTCGTTTATCAACCGTGTCGCCGGACGAAAGGCCGCCAAAGCCTCCGACCGGCCCGGTGTGACCCGCGGGAAGCAGTGGATTGCAGTGGGGGAGGGGTTAGAACTCCTCGACACCCCCGGCATCCTCTGGCCCCGGTTCGACAACCAGACCGTAGGCGAAAATTTGGCCTTCACCGGTGCGGTACGGGACGAGATTATGGACAGGGAAACCTTGGCGGCAAATTTGCTACTCCGGCTTCGAGACCAGTACCCGAATCGGATTGAGGAACGGTATAAATTCACCCCCCACCCGGCGGAGAATGGATACGCCCTATTAGAAACGGCGGGCCGCAAGCGTGGCTTTTTAATCTCCGGCGGCGAGGTAGACATGGAACGCATGGCAGCAGTACTATTAGACGAGTTCCGAGGCGGAAAGCTAGGGCGAATTACGCTAGAAGTGCCAGAGTAGGTAAAAAAACGACCAAGAGCCGGGACACCAAGGGCGGCGTCCCCTACAAAGGGATAGGCTTTTGAGTGTCTTTCAATAGTCATTCCACTGGCGATACCACCGCCCTTGACCATTGGGGTTTGAGTACTATTACATCTGGCGTGAGGGGTTTGGTGCCAGTACAGAGTATAACATGAAAACGGTCTCTACCTTCGCCCTTGCCCTTAGCGGGTACATAGGGGCGCAGCCCCTGTGTTGACTTTTTGCTTCTTTTTGTTCAACGACATACTACGAAACTTCCGTTTGCGGGTGCCCTTCCCGCAAATGGTTAGTTGAGTTAACACCCGT
>WRBE01000019.1 GCA_009779845.1 Oscillospiraceae bacterium | reverse complement strand
TAGCTCGATATCGTCGTCTGCAAACTCTATGTGTATGTCCGCCGTGCTCAGGCCGACATTGTTCTCTACCGAGAGCGATACCTCCACGCTCTCCCCAGGCGCCGCGGTCACTGTCTCGAGTACGAGGGTCATCCCGTCGCCGTCCCGATCCCACTGGGCCGTTACTGTCACTGGCCCGGTCACGTCTTCTAGCGGAAGCTCAGGCGCCCAGCCGGTGAACGTGAACCCGTCACGGGTTGGGAGGTTCGCCTCTGCGATGGCCGCTATGGTGCCGCCGTCCGCCACTGTCGCGGGCGGCGTGAACTCTCCAGACCATGCCCCGCCAACAAGCGCCCAACTGATCGTGTGGGGGGGGATTGTCGGCTCCGTCAGTGTAACTGTGACCGTGTACACGACGGTTATCTGCCCAGCACCTGTGCCGTAGGCCAAGTGGATCGCGCGCATGATGGTGCTGCCGGGAACGTCATCGAACCAAGTGTCATTGAAGTTATACGTCGTACCGTCAGGCCCGATGGAGGGATCACCTTGGAATGCGGCAGGGTATGGCTCAATCAGCCTTGCGCCCGGTGATACGAGAATTGAAAACGGTACTTGCTGCCAGTTATGTCCCTGACCAGCTGGTATTTCAAATAGTGCCGTACGGTTAACGGAATCGATGACTGCGCCGTCATGAATGCCGTAGCCCGGTATATTAAAGGTAAGCAATTGCGGGCCTGTCGGCTCCTCCACAACCTCTACGACCTGAATCCAAGAGAATACCGGATCTCGTTGTGCGCCGGCAACTCCATCGTTTAAAAAACGTAGAATCGGCATCGCTGCCTCGTCTAAGGTAAAGGTGCCGGTAATTGTGCCGGAAGTTTGCGGGCCGCCACCACCGGGGCCTGAGCCCGGTACTACTGTCGTAGGTGTTGTATGCAGTATCTGCACGTTCTCCAGAGCGGTTTCGCCGGTCGCAGTCAGCACTTGAACCTGAATACGTCTGGCATTGGCCGCCGCATACCACTCCGCCCACCAGTCTTGGGCATGAATTGTAAAGGTATACGTACCCGCATTTAGCTGTGGAAGCCGGTATTCAATGCGGTTCCCTACTGCATTGTTACCCACATTGCCCGTATTCGGCGGGCCATCCGGGTGTGAATGGGTATAGATACCGGATTGTATCTTGGCCCCTGCGAACCCGCCTTCTGTGCGGACTGTCGTAGAGCGGTTCTGGTTGGCAACCGTGCTACCTTCCCCGCGCTTGTGGCCCCAGATGGCACCTGCCGGATTGCCCGTTAACGGGTCGCCTTGCTGACAGGAGGCATCGTTACGCAGTTGCCCGTCCGGCAAGAACCGCCGCACAGCTTCAAACAGGGCGGAGCCGCTTTCTCCGGTACCGGCATTAATCCACACCACGGTATTCGGGTCAACCACTTCCACGGTGGCAGTAAGGTTGAAGGGTGCCATGTGGTTCGGGGCAGTGGCAACGCCTGCAACATTGAGTACAGTGGCATGAAGCGGGAATCCGCCAGCCGGTGCTGTCCATGTGACATCGGCCACAACATACGCCGCTTCGTTTTCGGTGTCGTGATGGTCATTGCGCATACGAATGGTCTCCGGCAGGCCTTCTATGCCAAGCTCCGGTGTGGTTGCAAAGAACGGGGCTGTGGCCCGATTCGCACCATGGGAAACCAGTTCGTCCGGGTGAATGGCTGTCAAGGACGGAAGCATCGGCACAAGGGCATCAATCGCCGCTCTTAGGTTGGCCGTTGCCTCTATCATTGCCGCTTGAGATGCCTCCGGGTTGCCGTAGACAAGTTGTGCCGCTTGAAGTGCTTGATCCATTGCCTCTACACTTTCCGGTGTAAAGAGACTCTGGTTCACGGCTTCGGCTTCCTCAATTGTCTCACGCAACGGGATTCTGGCATCATCGGCAGACACGATGAGATACGTCAGAATCGGGTCGTCACTGGAAGTTGTGGTCATCCGGACGATTGGCGTGGTCTCTTCTGTCAGGACAAATTGTAGGACAAGTCTAGCTGTGTTGCCGCCGCCGCTTACAGAGATCGGGCCGGAGGCGATCACGTTGGGGTCAGTGGCGAAATTGGCAGGGTTTGTACCGGTACCTGTCATAATATCAACCCGTGCGTTTCTCGGCCCGCTCCAGAACTCTGTGGTGCCGATCGCAATGGTGTACATGCCCGGTTGTAAGAGCGGGAGACGGTACTCAACCCGGTTGCCGGGCTGGTTGCCGCCACCTGAACCTGTTACCGGCGCACCGGTGTAATATCCGCGCTGGGTTCTTAAGTCCATATAGTTCCGAGCACCGGGCCCTTGGATATGGAAAATCCGATTGCGCACTGCGGCATTATTCGCCGGTGCGGTTCCGGTTCCACCTTCGCCCGCCTTCGCACCCCATTCTGCGCCCGGCTCATTACCGGTCGCATTCGGCGATGGCCGCGAGGGGACGTTATTGAGCAATTGATCACCCAAGAATTCTTCAACGGCATCAAAGAAGACAGAGCCGATGAGTGATGCAGCCGGTGCGTTGAGATGAGGTCGCTCTCCCATTCCGGCACTAATCCAAACCACCGTATCCGGGGGCAATACCTCAAGCTGTGCAGAAATTGGGAACGGGTCTGACGGTGCGATCCCAGGCGCACCGGGGATAACCGCCGCACCATGAACCGTGATGGTTTGGTAACGAGCAAGCGGGGGCGGCGATGTCCAAGTCACGTCTGCCTCGACAGACACAGGCGGGTTGCCCACGCCGGCACTGACCAGCAAGTCAACCGTTTCCGGTAACACCGAAATGCCCAATGTCGTATCTGTGGCAAATACCAAACCGGTGGCCCTTGGGTCTAGGAACTGTGCCGGGTCAATCCCTTCCACATCTCGGCTTACCATTACGCTTACGGTCCATATATCCTCGACAGTACCAGACGCAGAGCGCACTGTAAATTCCATCGGCTCTCCCGGTACAAAGTTCACGGGCAGCGTGGGCGCATGTACCGTAGCACCTATGGAAAGAGTCATCTCTGGCGTGACGCCTCCGAGTTCCGTACCGATGGGCACGGTTACGGCTATGGTTCTCGCATTGAGATCAATGACACCGGCGTTGCCGTCGATGGCAAAGGTGTAGATGTCGGTGCCCAAACCCGGGTCAACAACAACATTGACGGTGTACGCTCGTGATACGCTGTCTAGTGTCACAGTAAATGTAACGGGATTTGTCGCATCAATGACGAAGCTGTGTACATCATCTTCCGTCGTACCGGGAACAGGCCCGGTTACGATACCATGTGCCGTTATCGCAACAGGAACCGATGCCGGATTTGAGCCAAAGGGCAACAGTACGCTAATGTTGCGGTTGACGTGGTCGATGATGCCAACGTAGTTGTCTAGTGCGGTCAGGGTGTTGATAAATGGCGTGACACCGCCGAACGCCAAGACTGTTACAGTATACGTCCGATACGATCCGTCTCGGGCGTGTACTGTATACGTAACGGGTGCCGCAAAGTCTTGTGCTACAGTCTGGCTCGGCTCAATTCTCACACCTGTGCTGGAAATTTGAGGCACAAGATTCAGGGTCGCATTGTCCGCACGGGCACTTAAATCGACAAGGATGTGTCCGTTGCCATCGCTATCATAGGTGATAATCCCGGCTTGGCCTGCCAACTCAAAGCTGGTGATCGACTTTGCGGCCATGAACGGCTCGACAAACACAAGATACGTATTCGTTACGCCGTTTACGGTGAGGGTAAACGCTACCGGCCCATCCGTAAAGTCTTGTGGGCCTGTTGGGTAGATGGTAACAGCCGCACCACCGGTGCCAACGGTTTCAAACACCGGGGCAAGGGCGTCTATTTCTACACCCTCCGGTACCGTTAAACGGATTTCGTTGTTCGTATTCGGCATGGCTGAGACACCGGCAACCGTTGCAAAGTTAACAACCGGCCGAATATCTGCCATGACATTGATTAAGGCGGTATAGACGTTGGCCGCCGCCACATCGGTGGCATTGCTCGGTAGGTTGATCGCAGCGGTAATTGCCGGGTGGGTCGCCGGTACACCGGCTGCGATTGCCAACGGCACCAAGTCACTGACGTTATCACGGAAGTTCCGAACTTCACGGGACGCATAATGATCGAAATTATTAAAGTTCGTCACAGGGCGAATGTTAAAGTTGTAGGTGTACGTGCTGTTGGCATAGTTGATTTGATACTGACCCCGGGCATCCGCACCCCAAGACTGGTCACCACCAACGCCCCAGCTGGCTAGGTTGATGTTTAAGTAAATCGGGTTGTTCGCACCTGCCGCATTCGGGCGGCCAAGGGTGTGGAACATCCGCTCCGGCTGGCGATTGTGCCGGGTGCTCGGCCGGGGGCCGTCCAGTTCTTGCATGGTGTAGTACAGGGCATAGAACTCGAACATACTGTCAGCATTCCGTGGAATCTGGTTCGGGTTATAGGCCGCTGCGCTGCCCCGGTAAACGTTGTTGGCCCCAAAGTCGCCGGCAGTTACCACGATGCCGAAACCGTCATCGTCTGTTAATGCCGCCCAACGGGTATCAATCCGGTTGCCCATAAACTGGGTCGTTAAGTACGGAGTAAACATGTCGGCAACTGTCGTTTCCCATACGCCGACATCGTTGCCCCATCTGC
Organism: Oscillospiraceae bacterium; assembly: GCA_009779845.1. Lineage (GTDB taxonomy): Bacteria > Bacillota > Clostridia > Oscillospirales > Oscillospiraceae > WRAB01. Next base: position 38,985 of record WRBE01000019.1, on the reverse strand, counting down.
GGTCGGTATAGTTCTCGTCCGGGCCGCGACCGAAATATGTGACGTTGTCAAGACCGGGCACTAACGTCATACGGGTACCGATTTCGGGCAACACACCGACAGAGGCACCCCATTGGTACGTCTGCTCCACGTTCACTTCGCCATCGGGGAAGATGGTGTAAACCGTCCGATTGTTCAAGCTGGTCATGTTTCTGCCGGGGTTCATGAACTGGGCGACAATGGTCACAACATTGCCGTCTTGGCTCACCGTTGTTGTGGTGGCACCACGGAGGCGGTCTGTAGCGGCATTGCGCCATCCTTGGATTGCCGCGTTTCTGCCGCCGATGCCCAATTCGTTACAACTGACAGCACGGAAGAAGCTCGGCTCTGGGCCGGATGTAATAAACTCACGCCCGCCATAGCTCATGCTTGTGAATACGCCCTCTTCCTTATCGAACACGTATACGAAGCGTGCGTCTGGGCCGGTGATCGTAATGGCACCTTCGTTGTTTGCCTCCAAATCCCCTGAAACCGTCATTTCCAGAACGCTCATCGGCGGGTTCGGTAATGCCGGATTGCGTAAAGCGGCAGCGGTAATGGGAATCTGGCTTGTGGAAACCGCCCACGGGCCATCTTCCACAAAGCAGTGGTCATCAATCGCCCACGGCACGGCATCCGGGTCATTCAAATAGCCGCCGATGGACATCCAAGGCAATTCTTCCCGCTCATGGAATCGGATGTTGAAGTGATATTCTGCGTTAGGTAGCGGCAAAATCGGGTCGAATGTGATTGTAACTGCTTCTTGCGTCAGCATGTCACGAGTAAATCGACTGCCACCTGTGCCCGCATTTTGACCACGACCGTGCGGGATCGGATTCACGTCTAGGACATCTGTCCCGGAACGGATTATCCGACCATTTTCGGTAATATCCCATGTCATATCAAAGTTGTTGGCGTTCGTAAACATGTACCGATTCAAGACAGTAAAGTCAATCGAGCCGGCTGTAATCGCCTGCTCTTGCGCCGGGGTCATAAACGCCCGGATATTTTGGTACTGACGCCGCACTTCGCTGGCGGCGGGGAACGGCACCCTGTCGGCACCCATCAGGCCACATGCCATGAACGAGCCATCCGTTCGGGCATCGCCCCAGTCTCCGCCGACGCTGAAGAACCATGATAGTTCACTAGGATCAGCCGGTGCATCCCAGCGGCCTGTTTCCGAGGGGGATTGATAGAAGGGTTCGATGGTCGTGCCGCCTACCTGAAGGGAACTGGAGCGGAACGGCGCATAAATGGCTTGGTCGATGAATTCCCAGATAAACGTGCCAATATCATGGTTCCGGGATTCGCTGATCCAAGTCCAAGAGTCGAAGTTCCCGCCGGAGTTCCCCATCATGTGCGACAATTCGCAGTTGATGACCGGGTTCCCATCGCCACCATGTTGTGACCAGGCGTTGATTTCCGGGTACATCTGTGTCCAAAGCTGGCCTAGGTGCCTGCCCGGATTGCCCCATTCGGAGTGGGTGGGGCGACCGGCTCTGTCATTCGCCTCCCGGGCTGTACTCCAATGTGCAATGCCGGGGACACGGCCGCGGCCGCGTTGTGTAATGTCCGCCTCACGCTTTTCAAGTGCTTGCAAGGTATAGCCGGCGGTTTGTGCCGATATGCCGGATTCGTTACCGTTAGACCACATGACAACGCTTGGGAAGTTTTTCGTCCGCTCGAACATGTTGAGTTGACGATCACGGGTCAACGGCCCGGAGAACGCACGGTTCGTTATGTTGCCCAAGCTACCGTGGCCGGAGAAGTGAACTTCAATGTTGGCCTCGTCCATGATAAACAGCCCATATATAGCGGCTAAGTCGTAATATCTGGCATCATGGGGATAGTGGGCCATCCGCAACCCGTTCATGTTATGCTGTCTCATCAATTGCAGGTCACGCCGAATGATACCAAGGGGCATCGTGTGTCCATACCAAGGGTTCACCTCGTGGACATTGGTGCCGCGGAAGGTAACAAGCCGGCCATTGATGAACAGACGGCCTTGGTGGTTACCGGCCGCATAACGCGCCGCACTCTCAAGCTCTACATAGCGGAAACCAACTTTGATGCTGGTATACATGGTCTCTTCGCCATTGTCCACCCAGACAACCAGTTGATACAAATTCGGAGCTTCCGGAGACCAAAGCTGAATCTCGTCCGCCGGGATTGTTGCCATAAATTCCGCTGGTTTGGCCAGTGAAACTCTGGTTTGATTGGTCTCGGCACTTGCAATTGTACCGTAAACAGCGGGATGTGTTGCCGCCGGGCCTCTGGTCGTATAGGGGTCTAGCGCTGTTCTGTTCGCCGCATCCGCATTAAAGCGCACACCATCGCCGAACACACCAAGGAAGCTGTCGCGACCCAAGTTTGTCACATGCATCCGATAGGTTCCGGTGTTGTTGGCGGGGCTGCCCGCCACAGGCGTTCCGGTTCCGTATTCGTCTCGAAGAACGGTATTGGCTGTATTATAGCTGGCCACCACAGAACCGTCCGGGCCAAGCAGTTCAAAGCGAACCGGTCGAGATTCACCTGCATCCCGGAGCGGGTTGGGGAAGTCCCGCACCAATGTGCGAAGATGGAACGTCCAGTCCGTATCTTGACTTGCGCCACGCAGGGCAGTCGGGTTTACCGGTCTGGTGTCAACTTGGAAATCCCAAAGATCTTCCATGTTACGCGCCATCAGATAAATGCTTCTGAATATACCGGAAATACGCACAAAATCTTGAATCTCAAAGTTGGAACCCGTTGACCAACGAATCAATTGAACGGTGATTGTATGATTCCCAACAACGCTGCCGTATTCGTTGCTCCCGTCTTGTCTAATGCGTAGCGCATCGGTAATGTCGAATTCGGTATGAGTAAATTTGTCGTCAGAAAATCCAACCGGGATGCCGTTTACCCATACATAGAATGAGTCCGCACCGTCAAGATTTAAGAATACGCGCTTATCGGCCCATTCCGGCCCAATAACAAAGTCCCGCTGATAGGTACCAACACCGTTATATACTTCCGGCGGTGCCGGGAGAACACCGGAGGCGTATTGGTTGCCGGTGCCGATTCCGCTTGCCCACGGGTTGCCATACTGACCGGTGTAAGGATTGGGCTGGTTGACATAGATGATGCGGTCAAACATAAATGTGCCGTCATCATTCCAATTCATGTGCCACATACCGGGCACGGTTATGTTGTGCCAACCGTCCTGTGTTGTTTGCCGCAATGGGATATTGCCGTGGTTCAGCGCACCCGGCATGGTAACGCCGTGGGCGGCAAGGGCACTGGCAGGGACGAGTCCGGTCACGGCGGTGCCGGTCGTCTGGGTATAGGTCTCCGTGACATCGAATCCATATACGCCTGCGGGGAACCGGCCGCTTCTTGTCACACCGTCATCGGGGGTAAGGGCATTGGTGCCGGTAGCACTAGCACCCGCAGCCGCAGTATTGCCGCCATGAACTAATCCTGAGAATAAGAAGTTATTGTGAACCGTGGTGCCAAAAATCGGGTTGTCCCCGCCCGGATCGAAGGAACGTGTCACGCCATCTGCGTTCAACTGTCCCGGCAAGGGCCGTGCAACCGCCGACTGGGGCCATGGTCTGTATCGAGGTGCCCGGTCGAATCGAAAATACCAGTCGTCTTCACTGTTTAGGTTTAATATCCAAGATGAAGGTGAGTCTTGGAAAAGTGCCTCAAAATCATCGCCTTTTCCAAAGGGGTACAGGGTGAAAAACTCAATGGCCTGCTCACGAGTTTCATACATAAAGTAGCGTGAGCGGGCGTTTTCCGCACCAATTTGGAATGCGTTTACGCCGTTGCCGCCACCGGCGATCTGGCCGGCCCCTACATCCATCTGGTTCGTGGCCGGTGTGCCGCCTGGGTTCGTGCCTACGGCATCGCTCCATGCCCATTCACGGCCGGTGAAGTTAATCTCTCTTGGTGTGCCTTGCCAAGCAGGATCCGTTTCTGTGAAACTTTCACCTGCCATTGCGATTGGCGGAAACACACCCACCATCATCACAATCGCGAGAATAAGTGCCAAAAGTCTTTTGCTGTTGATTTTCTGCATATCAATAACTCCTCATTTTTTATTTTCTCTCTTTGCGTGTCAGAACATGGACAGAACCATAACATTTCAGATATTCGCGGCGTGCCTCCCCCTTTTTGGCCATCCCCCAAAATAAAAAATTCATGCAATTTGGCCGTTTTTTCTTTTTTTACAATCACATTGTGCAATGCTTTGTGTTTTTATAAAGCGTGAGTAATAAAGCATCGTAAGCACTTGTATTATTGGTGTTTTTTGTATTTGAATTATAGCATACTCACATGCAATTTGTAATTGGGTAATTTGCAGAATATGGTATATACTTTTTGTCCATTTTCACAGTTTGAACCCCAAGCTTTTTGCGAACTTTTCAAATTCCCCTTCGCTTTTCGTTGAGCAAAAAAGAAGCGCTTGCCCCCCTTCGGAGACAAGCGCTTCTCCTCCATCATATCATCGTTACATCGGCGATTGCCATCGCTCGGAACGCTTCCGGAGGCCTTTTATCGGCATTGACTAACTGCGTTTTAACAACACATTTGTTTCGTATTCCATAACCGCATCATACCACTCGGTACCTGCTGGAACGCCTTGCCCATGACAATAATGATCCCAAATGTCGCCGAAGGGCATGGATTTCATCTCTTCTTGTAGCATGAGCAGTTGGGTAAAGTCCCCTTGGTCCTGCAGCTCTTTCATCTTCCCATGGGGTTGCAGAAGCGCAAACAAGAGGGCTTTTTGCACGTTCCGGGTGCCGATGACCCAAGCCGCAATGCGGTTGATCGACGCATCGAAGAAATCTAGGCCAATGAGCACTTTCTCTAATGCGTCATTTCTGACGATTTCCTTGGCAATCTCTTTGACCTCATCATCTAAGGCCACCACATGGTCAGAGTCCCAACGAACTGGCCGGGTAATGTGCAGGGGAATCTTATCAAAATAGGTCAGCAAGCTGGAGATTTTATCACTGACCACCTCTGTGGGGTGATAGTGACCGTTGTCCAGCAGATTGTAAACACCAGGGTTCTGGGCGGCATAGGCGAGGTAAAACTCGTTGGAACCAACGGTATACGACTCTACACCGATGCCGAACACCTTGCTCTCTGCACAGTCAATGACCCCATCCAGCTTTTCGGCGAAAATTTGGTCTAAGCTGTCTTTTAGCCGCTGGCGAGGGCCTAAGCGGTCTGCCGGAGTGTCCTTAAGCCCATCGGGAATCCAGACGTTATTGACCACTTGGCCGCCTAATTCTTTGGCAAAATAAGCGGCGATGCGGCGGCTGGCAATACCGTGGCGAATCCAGAATTGCCGAATGTCCTCGTCGGGACTGGACAGGGTCAGTCCGTCTTTGACATTGGGGTGGCTAAAGAACGTGGGGTTAAAGTCCAGCCCGATTCCTGCCTCTTTTGCAAACTTGACCCATCCTGCAAAGTGTTCCGGCCTCAGTTCATCCCGATCGACAAATCCACCGTCAAACAGGGCGTAGATGGCATGTAGGCTCAACCGCTTTTTGCCGGGGATAAACGAGATGGCTTTTTTGAAGTCGGCCATTAATTCTTCCGGGTTTCTGGCTCTACCCGGATAATTGCCTGTGGTCTGGATGCCACCGGACAATGCCTCGTCTGAGGATTCAAACCCGTTGACATCGTCCCCTTGCCAGCAGTGGATGCCAATGGGAACTTGACCCAATTGTTTCAGTGCGGCCTCTACGTCAACGCCTAGGGCCTCATATCGTTTTTTGGTCTGTGTGTAACGCTCCATTATTATAGTTACTCCTTCCCCGCAGGTGATATTTCTGATATTGCAAAACTATCTCGGACAATTTGCCGCCCCGTCTCCAGATCAGGGAGCGCGCCTGCGGCCATCATCTGTACCATAAGGTTCCCGATTACCGTGGCCTCAATAGGCCCTGTGAACACGGTGCGCCCTGTGGCCGCCGCCGTGAGTGCGTTTAAGTAGACATCTTGCGAGCCGCCACCCATGATATGTAAGCTTGTAAACGTGCGCCCCGTGGCCTTAGTCAATTCCGCCACGGTGTCCGCATAACACTGGGCCAAGCTATAGTAGATGCACTGGAGCACTTGTCCAAAGTCTCCCGGTTCTGTTTGGCCTGTTTTTTTCGCTACTTGCCGGACGGCTTCGCTCATGCTGTCCGGTGCCAAAAAGGCATGGTCGTTGACATCCACAATGGCCACAGGCGGGCCGCTGGCCTTGGCCAGTTCCGCCAGTTCCGGGAAACTAACCTGCTCTCCCATTTCTCGCCGAATGGATTGCAGCATCCACAGACCCATGATATTTTTCAAAAAGCGGAAACGATAGTCAAACCCGCCCTCGTTGGTGAAGTTTTGCGCTCTGGTGTACTCGGTGATAATCGGGTCAGGGGACTCGATCCCCATTAAACTCCAAGTGCCGCTGGACAGGGTGATTGCATCCTCTCCCTCGCAAATTGGTGCCGCCAAAAAGGCTGACGCCGTGTCATGGGTGGCGGGAAGCACCACACAACAGTCATAACCGACTTGTGCGACAATCTCCGGTGTCAAAGTACCCACCGTCTCGCCGGGGGTGGTGAGGTCAGAGAAGATTTCTTTGGGTAGTCCCAAGCATTCTATTAACTCCCAATCCCAAGTCTTGCTGTTTGCGTCCACCAAAGCGGTACTGGTGGCATTGGTGTACTCATTTCGTATCTCTCCAGTGAGGCGATAGTGGAAGTAATCGGGCAACATGAGAAACGTCTTTGCCGCCTCTAGCAACTCCGGCGTATGTTGCTTGACCGCCATAAGCTGGTAGATGGTATTAAATATCTGCTTTTGGATGCCTGTGCGGCGATAGAGGGCATCAAAAGAGAGGGTTTCTTCTGTCAACGCATCCATGCCTTGGGTTCGCCCGTCCCGATAACACACGGTTTCCCCCAGTCGTTGACCTTCAGCGTCTAGTAGGACAAAATCTATCGCCCAAGTGTCAATCCCCACACTGACGGGAATCTTGCCCAACTCACCACAGCGGCGCATTCCCGCTAAAATGTGGGAAAAAAGCACCTCTGCATCCCAAACAAGCTGTCCGTTCCGCTGTGTTGCGCCGTTGGGGAACCGGTAAATTTCTTCTAAGACCAACTTGCCCTCTACCATGCAGCCTAACATGTGTCTGCCGCTAGAGGCCCCGATGTCGATTGCTAGATAATATCTCACTCGCTCCACTCCCTTACTGCGCCTCTTTTTTCCGATAGGATTCGGCCTCCCAAGAGACAATAAACTGGATTAAATCCGTAGTCAACGGTTGGGCACCGCCGAAACTCTCGGCGTAGATGGCAATCTTAATTGCATCCAAACACAACAACATGGCAAGCTCTGCTTCCTTTTCTGTCTGACCCAAGGCGAATATGCCCACCTGTTCCACGAAGAGAATTTTCCCCTTCACGGTATCCGGCCCCAGTTCGGCAACGTCTGTCACATAAGCAGGCTCGGCCCCACAGTATACGATTTGATCCGGGTTAAAGGGCGTCATCAACGCCTCTGCCGTCTCTCTGCTCTGTAAAAACTCCAAAATTTGCGGGGATGTGGAAAACTTCACATGGGAAACGCCGGTCCGCTGACGGATTTCTTCTATGGCGGACAAGCCGATGGCCTCGGTGTACGCTGGTGCGGGGTGGTTTGACACCGCACCCTTCAGGGTTGCCACGGTTTGCTCTAAGATATCCGCTATCTCTTCTTCCGTGTCGGCGGCGATGAAGATGCCGTGGTTCTCTAAAAAGACCAAAGACACCGGTTTGCCGGTTTTGGCCCGATGCTCTTCCATAACACTGTGGCAGAGTTTGCCTAGAACCAGCCCCGGTCGGGTCACGGGAATCCAGACCGCTTTATCACCGAACAACGCTTCCATCCAGCTCTGCCCCGCTTTGCCGCAGGTGAGGCCGTTAATCAGCGCCGGGTGGAGGTGTACCACATATTTCTGTGGGAATAAATGGTGCAGCAGCGCCTCGACACTGGGCCGTCTCGTCTCTCCCGGAATGGTTCTGGCGGTCATGACATCTGCCAAAAACGCCGCCTCTCGCCCGGCATCGTCTGTTGGGTAAGGTTTGGTCAAGGTCTCTTCTAGCTCCGCCCGGTTCACGGGGACAAAGCCCTCTGCTGTAATGGTCTGTAGGCTGGTGCCGGAGCATTTGATATAAAGCACCTCAGCATCTTTCACCGACGTGTTGCCGCCCCCGGCCAGTACTAGCTCAGGGTCACTTCCGTATTTGTTAGATAAGCGGATAATGCCTGTTAAATCCATCTCTTTTTCTCCTCCCTGTGCCTGTTTTTCCAAAGGCATACACTATGCCCTTGGAAAAACAGGCACGGGGCTTGCACTTATGAGCAAGCCCCGTTGCCCTTTGGCTTAATCTAAGTGGAACATCAGTTGCAAGTCTTGGGCGACTGGGCTGTTATCTGGATTGGTCTCCATGATATCCGCCATGAAATCCCACCACTTGCGGTTAATGGCCGTGTCTGCACCCTTGCCCCAACGCACGGGATCCTCAATCTCAATGTACCCGAAGAGGATATCCGTATCCCGGTCTAAAAAGATGGAGTAGTTTTTTCCACCGTGCTGGTGGATCATCTCTACCATCTCCGGCCAGAGTTCGTTGTGCCGCCGCTGGTACTCGTCGGCTTGGCCGGGGTGCAACTTCATCTTAAAGCCTTTTATCATCATCTCAGAATTAATAGACTTGCGCCCACTCTTCGATGTTGTCGCCGTCAAAGCGGAAGGGCAGGCCAACGATGATTTGTGCGTTCACGATGCCAACTTCCGGTGCGGCGGCAATGATGGTGAAGGTGGTGCCGGTGATGGAGGTGAAGGTGTCACCAACAGAACCGTCTGTGTCACCGTTTGCGAAAGCGGCCAGCGCATAGGCAGCAACTTCGCCCAACTCAATGGGGTTCCACAGATACATGTAAGGTGTGGGCAGGTCGTCGCCGACGAGGCCCAGCATGTCACTGGGAAGGCCGAGGCCCGCAACCAGTACATCGCTGTCTTGTTGCAACACAACTTGAGCAGCCGCCATGATGCCAACTGTGGTGGGTGCAACGATAACGTCTAGGCCGGGGTGGTTGACCAGCAAGCTTTGGGTCTCGTCAAAACTTCTTTGTGCTTCGTCATCACCGAATACGGTGGTGAGCCACTCAAGCTCGGCGTATTGGTCGTTTTGTGCAATGATCTCTTCCATGGCCGCAATCCAAGCGTTTTGGTTGGTGGCAACAGAAGTAGCAGACAATACAGCAAACTGGCCAGCACCACCGGTCATGTCGTAGACAGAGTCAACTAACACTTGTGCTACTTCAAATACACCGGCTTGGTTAACGAACAGTTGGCTACCTGCAGTGTCGGAGTCTAGGGTCACAACAACGATACCTTGGTCACGAGCGGCTTGCAGAGCGCTCTCCAGTGCATAGGGGTCGTTAGAGGCAACTGCGATGCCGTCTACGCCTTGGGCAACTAGGTTGTTAATAACGGTGATTTGTGCTTCTGCGGTGGTGTCTACCGGATGCTGGACAATGGCGTTGAAGCCCATTGCGGCGGCGGCATTTTCAAAGCCATATGCCATACGCTCCATGAAGGGGATACCGGCTGACTTGGTGATGATGGCAAAGGTCAGGTCGTCGTCGCCGCCGTCATCTGCGGGGTCGTCGTCTTCTTCCGGGGTCGCAGTGGCGTCCGGGGTTGGGGTTGCTTCGGTTGTGGGTTCTTCTGTCGCAGCTGGGGTGGTGTCCCCGCCTCCACATGCGGCGGCGGTGAGTGCGATGACTAGAACCAGTAGTAGTGCAATAATCTTCCTTTTCATTGTTTTCGTCCTTTCTTTGTTTCCGTTTTTTTATGTGCAATCAAGGGGTATTCCCTTGACCGAACATCCATTTAAGATGCGTTTGCCGGAGCGGGTTTTTTCTTGAACAACCGCTGTACATTCTGTAGTACAACTACAGTAATGAGCAGCGCACCAATGATAATCCGCACGGTCTGGGGGTTGACATTTAAAAGTCCCAAGCCAAAGCGGAGCAGACCCAGTGTAAAAATGGCAATAATCACGCCGGGGAAGGTTCCCTTGCCACCGGCGGTGGACATGCCGCCCAATACACACATGGCGATGGCTTCTAGCTCATATCCCTCGCCGACATTGTTTCGTACCGAACCCATCCAAGAGGTAAAGAACACAGCGGACACACCGCACATGAGGCCGGTGAGGGTGAACACGGTAAAGCGGGTGCGTTCTACGTTAATCCCTGCGTACCGGGCCGCTTGGGTGTTTGCCCCAATGGCAAACATGCGCCGCCCGAAGACGGTTTTGTGCATCACAAACCAGAACACGCCAGCCAAGACACAGAAGAAGATGAAGAAGAAGGGCACAGGGCCAATTCTCGCATCAAACAGGTTTGCAAACCATTCTACAGTCCGCATCCCGCCGGTGGCCTCGGCGCCTAAAATCCGCTCGGCCAAACCCCGGTATAAAATCATGGTGCCCAAGGTGACAATCATGGCGGACAGCTCCCGAAACTTGATTAAAATCAAGCCGTTGAGTGCCCCGCATAGGGTTCCCACTGCCAAGGCAGTCAGGATGCCCAACACCATCGACTCGGTGGCATTAAACACAATCCCTAGTAAGGTTGCAGAAAGCACCACCGTAGAGCCAACAGAGAGGTCAATCTCGCCTAAGAGCAAACAGTACGCCATGGGCAAGGCCACTAAGCCATTGACCAAAAACGTGTTGATATTGGTGAACAGATGATGGGCATTTAAAAAGTTTGGGGAGAGATTCATGTTTATGACGTTTACGCCGATAAACAGGAGCAGTAGCGCAAACTCCCAGCGCATAATCCGGGCTTTTAATCCCCTTGGCGGATTTGCATCAATACTGCGTCTCCGTATCACATTCTCCATGGTTAGATCTCCCTCCTTGCTAAGGTGCGGCGTACACTCTGCCGTTGCATGAGCACGTTTGCCATGACAGCCGCAAGAATCACGGCCCCTTTGATGGCCTGTTGCCAGAAGGGATCAATCCCTGTCAGGCTCAAAGAGCGATTGATAACCGCAATGGTCAAGGCCCCCAGCAACACGCCGGGAATGGTGCCCTGCCCGCCCTTTAAGCTGACCCCGCCGATAACGCAGGCGGCGATGATGTCCAGTTCCAGCCCCATTGCAATGTTGTTCTGCGCCCCGGCGTAAAAGCCGACAAACATGGCCCCGGACAGTCCGGCCAATGCCCCGTTAAAGGCGTAGACGAACAATTTAATCCGATCCGTCCGAATCCCGCTGACCGTGGCGGCCTCAATGTTTGAACCCACGGCATAGACCTGACGGCCCAGCTTGGTCCATTTGAGAAGAATGAACACAAAAATATAGACCACAATCGTAATCCAAATAAGGTTGCTTACCCCGAGGCTCGTACCTTGGGAGAAGTCTCGGAAATCTTCTAACAGTTGCATCATACCAACCCATTGGCTGTCCGAGATGAAAAAGGTCAATCCACGGAATACATACATAAAGCCGAGAGTTGCGATAATCGGCAACACTTTCCCTTTGGTGATAACAATCCCAACCAAGAGTCCGCAGAGGATGCCGACCCCCAAACTGGTCAAGTACGCCATCCACCAGTTGGGCAATATCCCCTCCCGCATAAGGAGTGCCGAGGTCATGCCGGACAGGGCCAGGGTAGAACCCACCGAGATATCAATCCCGCCCACCAGCAAAACCATGAGCATCCCAGAGGTCATGAGGATGGTGTAGGAATAGTTGCGCAAAATGCTGTCAATGACAGTGGCTGTCAAAAAGTGAGGGTTTCTCCACTGGATGACCGCCGAGAGGAGGATGAGTACGATAAGCAGGCTAAATTCCCGTGTCCGTACCAGTTTTTTCAGTCGCAAACTCATGCAGTCTCCTCCGTTTCTGTGTCCGCCTCACTGGCGACCCGCTTTTTCATGGCCAATTCTAATATCTTTTCGCCGGTGGCTTCTCCGCGGGCCAACTCCCCTGTGATCCGGCCTTCACACATGACGTAGATACGATCGCACATGCCCAAAATTTCAGGCATCTCGGAAGAGACCATGATAATCCCCATCCCTTGCTCGGCCAGCTCGCCCATAATCTCATAGATCGCAGCCTTCGCGCCTACGTCTACACCTTTGGTGGGCTCATCCATAATCAGCACATTTAGCTTACTGGTCAAGGCTCTGGCAACCACCACTTTCTGCTGGTTCCCGCCGGAGAGAGAGCTTGCTAGATCAAACAGTGTGTTTGCCTTGGTGCCCACCCGCTCGGCCAAGGTTTTGGCTGTGGCCCGCTCGGCCTTTTCGTCTAATACGCCCAGCTTTGCAAACTGGTTCAGCTCGGCCAGTGTAATATTGCGCCCGATACCCCAATTGAGAATCAAGCCTTGATGTTGCCTGTCTTCGGTCAAGAGACCCAAGCCCCGCTTCATCGCCTCCTGAGGCGAGCGGATTTGGACTTTCTCACCGTGTAAGTAGACTGTACCGCTGTCGGCTTTGGTGACACCGAACAAGGTCTCCATCACCTCTGTCCGCCCGGCGCCCACTAGGCCGGTAACACCGACAATCTCGCCTTTGTTTACTTTGAAATTTACATCTTGGAAAAAGCCTGTGCGGGATAAATTCTCTGCCCGCAGCGCCTCGTCCCCAATTTCCAGTTCCGGCTTGGGAAAGAGTTCCGTCAACTCACGGCCCACCATGCCTTGGATCAAATCCGCCTCACTCACATCACAGACATCTCTGGTCCAGATGTATTTCGAGTCCCGATACACCGTCACCCGAGAGGCCAGGCGATACATGTCCTCAAATCGGTGCGAGATGAAGATAATGGCGGCCCCGTCGTCCCGGAGTTTTTCTGTAATCTCATATAACCGCTCGGCTTCCCCAGTGGTCAGAGCCGCCGTGGGTTCATCCATAATAATGATACGGGCATCCATGGAGAGGGCTTTGGCAATTTCCACCATCTGCTGCTGGGCCACGCTCAGGTCACCCATCAAATCTGTCGCATGGAAGTCGGCCTCTAGAGTTTCAATGAGTGCTTGTGCCTCTTTGTGCATGGCCTTCCACTGGATGAAGCCGTGCTTCATCTTCTCGTGGCCCATGAAGATATTTTCGGTTACCGTGAGGTGAGGATAGGCGGTAACGTGTTGGTAAATTGCCGCAACACCCACCTGTCTTGCCTCTCTCGGCGACTTGAATGATACTTTCTTGCCATCTAACACGATCTCTCCCATGTCCGGTTGATGTACACCGGTGATGACTTTAATCAGTGTTGACTTTCCTGCTCCGTTCTCTCCCATCAATGCGTGAATCTCGCCTGCTTTCAGCTGAAAATCCACCTTATCCAGTGCTTTTACACCGGGAAAGAGTTTTGTGATCCCCCGCAGTTCCAAAATGTATTCTGGCATCCTGCAACCTCCTGTCTTATGCCTGTGGCATCTAGGGTGTTTTTCAAAGAGTACTCTTGACATAGTTGCTGTATCGGCAGTATACTGATACCAAACAAGCACCCTTCATTCTCTTCGCATTTGGTCATGTTGTCTCTTTAATAGAGTTGTTTTTGTTCATATTGCACAATGTGCCTGATTCTCCTGATTGATTCCTATTATAAGTGTTGAAGTCAAAAAAATCTCATACTATCTTGTTCAATTTTTGCACTATCTTGACATTTGGAGGTGTCTCATGCAAGATTTGTCTTATGAGTTGGACTTTTCCCCTGAATCTGTATGGAATATTTTCGCCACCACCCCTGCTGCCAAGTCGAATTTTGTCTATTTGCAAGAGGTGGGCCACTTCTTTGCGGGGAAACGATACTACACCACCCGTCAAGGCCTCGATTCGTTTCTCCTGAAACTGACCATCTCCGGCGGAGGCATCTTAGAGTACGGCAACCACAAAATCCATGCCGGCCCGGGACATTTCTATTGGATTGACTGTACGCATTGGCAAAGCTACTATACCGACCCGGATATCGGCCATTGGAACGTTATCTGGGTTCATTTCAACGGTGCCACCGCACGGGCCTACTATGAGGCGTACCGCAAACTGCAAGGCGGCGTGTTAGGAACTCTTCCCAAAGATTCTTCTATGCTGACATTGATGGAAAAACTACTCAACCGCCCCCCGCTCTCCCCGGAACACTCTCTCCCCGGTGAGCAAAGCTTGTTCGAGTTTGACGTGCAGACCTCTGGCTTACTTACGCAACTGTTGGTGGAATGTGTCTCTTCTGCTGGAATATCCAGAAAGATGCAGCATCTCCCGCCCATGGTCAATGACATGCGCAATTATCTGACGGCCCGTTATACCGAAAAAGTCACGCTGGATCATCTGGCCGCAGAGTTTAGCTTAGACCCCCACTATCTGCAAAAATTGTTCAAGAAGCATCTGGGCCAGTCCCCTATGGAGTATATCATATATTTGCGCATTATTCGAGCAAAAAATCTCTTGCGTACCAGTAATATGACCATTAGCCAAATCGCCTACTCCGCCGGGGTTGATAATGTCAGTCACTTTACGCGGCAGTTCAAACGCCACGAAGGCATGACCCCCAGCCAGTACCGGAAGGTTTGGTTTACACGGTAGGTTAGACGAATATAACACGAAAGGGTTCCCAACCATGTCAACAAAAAAGAAAATCTACATCGCCGATGATGAGGCAAACATCCGCACCGCCATCAAAACCTTCTTAGAAAATGCCGATTACACAGTAGAAGCCTTTGAAACCGGCGACCAGCTTTTAGAAGCCTTCACAGAACGCCCTGCGGACTTGGTGGTACTCGATGTGATGATGCCCGGCTCCAATGGGTTTGTCGTCTGCAAAAAGCTGCGCCAAAGCAGCCATGTACCCATTATCATGCTCACGGCACGGGACAGTGATTTAGACTACGCCACGGGCTTGGATTTGGGCAGTGACGACTACTTAATCAAACCCTTTAGTCCCATGGCCCTTACCATGCGGGTCAAGGCGATTTTCAGGCGCATGGAGTTTGAACGTCAAGCCCATGCCGAGAATGGAGCGGCCCATGAAATCGAAGAAAACTAGAATCCGTGTCCGGCTGTTAAAGGCGTTTACGGCGGTTTTATTCTTCTCCTTTCTGCTGATTGGGGTTATCTTTAACATTGCCGTCCGGCTATTTGTGGGTGGGGACGCCAATTTGCGCTTCTATTTCGGATTCTCGGATGTCCTCGGTCGGGCAAGCCTTATTTTGCTTGTTGTGGTTGGCGTCATGTTTGTTGTGACATTTGTTGTGACCTATTTCTTGTCCAACTCCTTGACCAAATCCATTGAGCGCCTGAGCAAGTTCGCCCAAAACATCGGACACGGCGACTTTGCCCCCAATGACGTTTCGTTTTGTGAGGTGGAGCTAGAAAACTTGAACATGGCCCTCAACAAATCCGTCAAGCAACTGGATGAGTATGACCGAGAACAGAAGGTATTTTTCCAAAATGCCTCTCACGAGTTGCGGACACCCCTTATGTCGATTCAATGCTACGCCGAAGGCATCTCGTTCGGTATTATGGAACCAAAAGCGGCCAGTGCAACCATTTTACAGGAAACCGAACACCTTGCAGACCTCGTGACAGATTTGCTCTACATTTCGAAGCTTGATAACATCACCACCGCCTACGCTGTCGAGGAGGTCGATATCACAACGCTTATCCAAGATGCCGCCGCACGGCAAGAGGCGGTCGCGGCGAAAAAACAGGTTCGCTTTGCCTTTGACTTTGGCGACTCTCCGGTGTATTATATATGTACCCGTGATTTCATGGCACGGGCCATTGATAACCTGATTTCCAATGCGGTTCGCTATGCGGCTTCTGAAATTACACTGTCTTGCCGTGAATGTGCAGACCGTATAGAAATTTGCATCGCAGACGATGGTGCGGGCATCGCGCCCGACCTTATGCCACATATCTTTGAGCGGTTCACCAAAGGCCCGAACGGCAACCACGGCATCGGCCTGTCTATTGTGAAAACAATCGTAGAACAGCGGGGCGGCAGAATCGCCGTAACCAATGGCAATAGCGGCGGCGCAATCTTCACCATCACACTGCCCCGATAATGCGAAGGAGAACAATATGTCCATTCGATTTAGTCCCGAAGAATTTGAAAAGCTAAAACGCCTGCTCCATGTCTACGAATGGGGCCAGCGCACTTTGTTGACAAAGCTGAATATTATTCAAGAGGACTTCAAAACCTTCCAAGAAACCAGCCCCATCGAGTACATCAAGGGCCGCATCAAGGCCCCGGAGAGCATTGCGAAAAAACTCCACAAGAACCACATTGACCTTACGGCGGATAACGTGAGAGTACACTTAAATGACGTGGCAGGGATTCGGATTATCTGCTCGTTTGCCAAGGATATCCACTATCTGGTTGACCTGCTCCGGGCCATGCCGGACGTGAACATCTTAGACGAGCGGGACTATATCACCAGCCCGAAACCCAGCGGCTATCGCAGTTATCATGTGATTATGGAAGTGCCTGTGTTTTACTCCGGCAAAACAGAGTCTGTAACCATTGAAGTCCAGCTTCGTACTGAGGCCATGAATTTCTGGGCGTCACTAGAGCATAAGGCCCGGTATAAGTACCACGACCATATACCGCAGCACCTGTGTGACGAGTTGGTGGTTTGCGCCGATAAAATCGCAGAACTTGACCATCGCATGTTCACCATTCACGAGATTATCTCACTCATCAATCAATAAACTACATTATATAAAGAGGGAAATTTCAACCATGCCAAAAAAACAATTCAAAGCCGAGAGCAAACGCCTCATGGACCTGATGATCAACTCCATCTACACCCACCGGGAAATCTTCCTGCGAGAGATTATCTCCAACGCCTCTGACGCCATGGACAAGCTGGCCTACAAGGCATTGACCGACGACAAGGTGGGCCTGAGCCGAGAGGATTTTAAAATCACCATCACCGCCGACAAAGAGGCCCGCACTCTCACCGTGTCCGATAACGGCATCGGTATGACAGAGGGCGAGTTGCAAGACAACTTGGGCACCATCGCCAAAAGCGGGTCGTTGTCGTTTAAGTCCGACCTAGACGAAACCGCCGAACTGGACATCATTGGCCAGTTTGGTGTTGGGTTTTACTCTGCCTTTATGGTGGCTGAACGTGTGGTGGTCACCACCCGTGCTTATGGCGAAACTGGGGCGCACCAGTGGTCCAGCACCGGGGCCGACGGCTATACCATCACCCCCTGTAACAAAGAGACCGTGGGCACTGATGTGGTGATACACCTCCGCCCGGACAGCCCGGAAGAGGTCTATAGTGACTACTTAGAAGAGACCACTCTGCGGGGTATTATCAAAAAATATTCTGACTACATCCGCTACCCCATCCAACTGGATGGGGAGACGGTCAACAGCATGGTTCCCATCTGGCAACGCTCAAAATCCGAAGCCCCGGACGCAGACTGCTTTGCCTTCTACCGGGAAAAGTTTTTCGATTTCGAGGATCCGGTGGCCGTCCAGCGGGTCAGTGCCGAGGGAACGGCAATCAGCTATCGGGCCATGCTGTTCTACCCGGCAAAAGCGCCTCATAACTACTACAGCAAAGATTTCCAAGCGGGCCTGCAACTCTACACCGCCGGGGTCATGATTATGGAACACTGCACCGCCCTATTGCCAGAGCATTTTCGTTTTGTCCGGGGCGTGGTGGATTCGTCTGACCTGTCCCTCAATATCTCGCGGGAAATGTTGCAGCAAGACCGGCAAGTTCGCACCATTGCTGCCAGCTTAGAGAAAAAAATCAAGTCCGAGCTGGGCCGCTTAAAAGACAACGAGCCGGAGAAGTATGAAACGCTCTATAAAAGCTTCGGCCTGCAACTGAAATACGGCGTGGTGGCAGAGTTTGGCGCAAAAAAAGACTTGCTTTCCGACCTGCTCCTCTTTTACAGTTCCAAAGAAGAAAAGCTGGTCTCCTTACAAGCCTACGTTGACGCCATGCCAGAGGGACAGGAGTATATCTACTATGCCCCCGGTGAGACTACAGCCAAAATCGCCGCCCTGCCCCAGCTAGAAGCAGTGCTAGATGCCGGGTATGACGTGCTTTACATGACCGATGAGGTGGACGAGTTTGTAACCCAAATACTGGTCAATTACGGGGATAAACCCTTCAAATCCATTTACGCCGACGACTTAGGGCTAGAGAGTGAAGAGAAAAAGAAAGAGACCGAGCAGTTAGAAGAAGCGCATAAATCCCTGTTGGATTTTGTCCGAGATACCTTGGGGGAACGTGTCCACGCCGTCCGCCTGACGCACCAACTTAAAAGCCACCCGGCCTGTCTCACCGCACAAGGCGGCATGTCCTTGGAGATGGAGAAATATTTCGCCGCCCTCGCCAAACAGCAAGGAGGCGAAGCTCCCAAAGCCGAGCGGGTGCTTGAGCTAAATCCCGACCATGGGGCTTTTGCAAAACTCAAAGAAACCTTTGAGACGGACACAGAGCGGGCGCAGGCATACGTCAAATTACTTTATCACCAAGCCCTCATGATGGCCGACTTGCCGCTAGAGAACATGGCAGAGTATGTAGAGCTCATTTGGGACCTGTTGGCAGACAGTTGATCCGACTCTGCGGGGTGTACCAACCACGCCGGTGCGTCCGGCCCTTCTAAGGGTCGCAGGATTACGGTCTCAATCCCTTTGGATTCTGCGTAGCTGACAGTGCGGACAATACCGCTGTCAGCTACGTTGTCGTGTACGGCGATTAAGGTTCGGCTACCGTCAATCATGAGCCGGTTCCGGCGGGACATACATCCCTTGGCATACCGGTTTTGCAACACGATCACCTCGTCCGCTTGTGCTAAGAGCGCAAAGTACGGCTCTCGCCAATATTCCGGCCAGTGGTTGGCGTGGGTCTCGCAGGGCAGATAGCAATGGAGTGCCACATCGGGGAAGTGCCTGTCCCGCAGCGCAATTATCCGCTCTGCCGCCCAGATGTCGGCCCCCGGATTCATACCCACCCGGAACACCCGGAGTCCGTCATGGATGGCAATGCGTAATTCCCGCTCAATCAGTGTCCCCATTCGCTCTCGATGAAACGCCGGCCTATCCAGCCCAATCCGATGGGCATGAATGCCGATGACACTACATGTTGTGTTTAAGATATGCATCAGTTCGCACTCCTTCTGAAGTCTTGTTCCAATGCAGTATATATAAGCCTTTTGGAAAAACTTGTAGATTCTTGGAAGATGGTTAAAAATTAACGCCGGAAATGCCTGTAAACGGAGCTTTCCCACTTTTCTTGACGAGAGGTAGACCCAGAAACCATGCACACACGAAACCGAACCCTAGACCTGACCCAAGGGAGTATTCTCCGCCGCTTACTCCAAGTGGCGGCCCCTTTGATCGGGACGCAGGTGTTACAAATGGCCTACAATTTAACTGATATGTTCTGGCTGGGTCTGGTGGGTTCTGACGCAGTGGCCTCTGTGGGGACTGCTGGGATGTACATGTGGCTGTCCATGGCATTTTTGATGATGGGCCGCATGGGTGCCGAGATTGGGGTCAGCCAGCAACTGGGCCGAGGCGATATGACAGAGGCCAGGGCCTTTTCCGAGAACGCCCTATTTCTCTCCATGGTCACGGGGACGCTGTTTGCGCTGTTCGCCGTTCTCTTCCGCCACCCCCTCATCGGTGTGTTTCGGATTCAAGAGGCCCATGTGGCCTATGAGGCGGCTCTGTACCTAGGCATTGTGGCCGTGGGAATGCCCGCCACCTTCTTTTCCGGCGCAGTGACAGGCATCTTCAACGGAGCCGGGGCCAGCCGTGTGCCCTTTGTCACCGGCGGTGTGGGCATTGTGCTCAATATGGTCTTAACCCCGCTGTTTATCTTCCATTTCGACTTCGGCATGGCCGGGGCCGCTTGGGCCACGGTGGTGGCCCAAACGGCGGTGCTGGTACTCAATCTCATGGCTATCCGCACCTTGACCTCCGTCCGCCCCTTCCCAGAACTGCGGATATTCCGAAAGCCGGACGGCGCCCGGCTCCGGCAAATTTTCCGCTGGACCATTCCCATCTCGACAGAGTCTGCGGCCTTTACCCTGCTGTCTATGATTATCGCTCGGTTCGTGGCTTCCTTCGGTGCGGATGCCATTGCAGTACAGCGGATTGGGATTCAATTAGAGAGTCTGTCTTGGCTCATCGCCGGTGGGTTTTCCTCCGCCCTGACTGCCTTTGCAGGGCAGAACTACGGTAGCGGTCGTTGGGATCGGATTCATCGCGGCGCTCGACTATCGCTGTATCTGATGCTCTTCTGGGGTGTGGTTGCCACTGTGGTGCCCCTCGTATTCGGGCGGCAAATGTTCTCGCTGTTTGTCCGTGACGAAGCCGTCATCCAAGAGGGAGTGCGCTTTCTCTGGATTTTAAGTGTGTGCCAGATTTTCATGTGCTTAGAATTTTGGGCCACAGGACTATTCCGCGGCATGGGCAAAACCATACCGCCGTCCGTGTCCACCCTCATCGGCAACTCTCTGCGGGTACCCTTGAGCTATGCCTTGAGCCTAACAGCCCTCGGCGTAGCCGGGCTCTGGTGGGGAATCGCCTTGGGCGCCTGCCTACGGGGAGCGATTTTGGTTACGTGGTATGTGGGGTATGCAAGGAAGTTGCCTCGTGGTGAAGTTGTTGTGGAGGGTTCGGGTTCGACATAAAGCAATTTATGTAATGGTAAGAACGACACCAGCTAGGCTCTCCGCCACTTAGGAGACCCTATGCTACCCATTTTTGAGCGCATTCCAATAGAGCATTACAACCGCCCTACCGTCTCCATCACATAGTCTGTAAACGCAGTGTTGGTTGCGCCGTCTGCTCTTCCGGTTAGAGTGAGCTTTTTCTCGGTATACATGCAGATGTCCAAGGCTTGTTCTAGTTTATCGGCAGCTTGCTGATACCCGATGTGAGCCAAAAGCATCACGCCCGCCCGCATCATGCTGGAGGGGTCTGCGTAAATTTCCCTGCCCTCTTTGACCATTCTGGGGGCAGAGCCGTGGATGGCCTCAAACATGGCATAGCGTTTGCCGATGTTGGCACTGCCGGCGGTGCCTACGCCGCCTTGGAACTCTGCCGCCTCATCGGATAAAATGTCTCCGTATAGATTGGGACAGACCATGACCTGAAACTCTCGCCGCCGCTTTTCGTCAATGAGCTTGGCGGTCATAATGTCGATGTACCAGTCGTCAAAGGCAATCTCTGGGTACTCTGCCGCAATGCGTTTGCAAATCTCCAAGAATTTCCCATCGGTGGTCTTAATCACGTTGGCCTTGGTCACGGCGGTAACACGGGTTTTGCCGTTTTGTTTTGCATAGTCAAAGGCCGCCCGAATGATTCGCTCGCTGCCCTCGGTGGTAGTGACGGTGAAGTCGATGGCAAGGTCTTCGTCAACCTCAAACCCTAGGCTTCCCACGGCGTAGGCACCCTCTGTGTTCTCCCGGAAAATCGTCCAATCAATGCCTTGATCGGGTACCCGCACCGGCCGGATACAGGCGAAGAGGTCTAGCTCTTTGCGCATGGCTACGTTTGCACTCTCAATATTGGGCCAATTGTCCCCCCGCTGGGGTGTAGTGGTGGGACCTTTTAGAATGACGTGGCACTGGGTTAAGTCGGCCAGCACATCTTCCGGGATGGCTTGTTTGACCGCCACCCGGTTTTCAATGGTAAGCCCTTCAATCTCACGGAATACCACTTCCCCGGCAGCTACCTCATCGGCTAACAGAAACTCTAGCACCCTTTGTGCCTGTGCAGTAATGGCGGGGCCGATGCCATCGCCGCCTACGGTGCCGATAACAATTTGGGGCAGGGTTTTGTAGTCTATAAAGTCTCCCGCCTGTTTGATTTTCTCTGCCCGGGCCAGTTGCCCTCGGACTACGTCTAAAAATTTCTCGCTGGCTACGCTTAATTTATCCATGTTTTGTTCCCTCCAAATTTGTTTTAATCCTGTTAATCTTCCCGCCCGCCAACAGCATTTCTATATCACGTTGGGAAACGTCCAGTTTGGTCTTGATTTGACCGTGGGGGCTGTCCAGTACCACGTTGCCGCCGCTTTTGATTTGTGCGGGTGCGTTCTCTAAGGTAATCGTGTCTGATACCGCAAGCTTGTCATAGTCCGCCGGGTCTGCAAAGGTCAGGGGCAATATCCCCGCATTCATCAAATTTGCTCGGTGAATCCGTGCAAAACTTTTCGCAACCACCATCCGAACCCCTAGATACAGCGGTGCCAGTGCCGCATGTTCTCGACTAGAGCCTTGGCCGTAGTTCTCCCCGGCGACAATCACCCCGCCGCCTATCTCTTTCGCCCGCCTTGGAAAATCCGGGTCGCAGGGAACCAGACAATATTCCGCCAGATAGGGGACATTAGAGCGGTAAGGCAGCAACGCCGCATTGGACGGCATAATGTGGTCAGTGGTAATATTGTCTTCTACCTTGATGAGTACTTGCTTGCTGATTTCTTCTTCCAAAGGCTCCCCCAGCGGGAACGGTTTGATGTTCGGCCCACGGACAACCGTCACCGTCTCCGGCCTGTCTGATGGCGGAATCACCATGTTATCCGACACGGCAAACACCTCCGGCTCTGTGAGGTCAAGGCTTTCTCCCAATACCCGCGGGTCTGTCAGCACCCCGGCGATGGCACTGGCAGCAGCGGTCTCTGGGCTTACCAGATACACCTTTGCGCTGGCCGTTCCCGAGCGGCCTTGAAAGTTGCGGTTAAAGGTTCGCAGACTCACCGCATCCGTCCCTGGAGCCTGTCCCATACCGATACAGGGACCGCAACCGGCCTCTAATATCCTCGCACCGGCAGCCACTAGGTCAGCCAATGCTCCGTTTTGAGCTAACATGGTGAGCACCTGTTTCGAACCCGGTGAGAGTACCAAGCTCACATTAGGGGCCACCACCTTGCCCTTCAATATCCGTGCCGCCCGGAGCAGGTCTAAGTACGACCCGTTGGTGCAACTGCCGATGGCTACTTGGTCAATTTGTAACCCCGCCGACTCTGACACCGGGGCCACATTGTCCGGGCTGTGGGGTGCCGCTGCGAGGGGCACCAGACTGCGGAGGTCAATCTCCACTGTCTTGGCATAAACCGCTCCCGGCTCCGGGGCTAAAGCCTGATAGTCCTCTCCCCTGCCTTGGGCCTCTAGGAATGTCCTCGTATTCTCGTCACTGGGGAACATGGAAGTTGTGGCCCCCAGCTCTGCGCCCATATTCGCAATGGTGGCCCGCTCGGACACAGAGAGATTGCCTACTCCATCCCCTGTATATTCCATAACCCGACCGACACCGCCTTTGACCCCTAATCTGCGGAGTACTTCTAAAATCACATCTTTGGCAGACACATAAGGCGAAAGCGCCCCTGTCAGCCGAATATTCACCACCTCCGGCATGGGGACGCAATACGCACCGCCGCCCATGGCCACGGCCACATCCAGCCCACCCGCTCCCATAGCGAGCATGGCCAAGGCTCCGGCAGTGGGTGTGTGGCTGTCCGAGCCGATTAGGGTCTTCCCCGGAATCCCGAACCGTTCCAGATGCACCTGATGGCAGACCCCGTTGCCCGGCCGAGAAAAATAGATGCCGTGTTTATGGGTCACGGTCTGGATATACTTGTGGTCGTCTGCATTTTCAAACCCGGCCTGTAGCATGTTGTGGTCAATATAGGCCACCGACCGCTCTGTTTTCACCCGGTCAATGCCCATGGCCTCCAGTTGCAGATACGCCATGGTGCCGGTGGAATCTTGGGTGAGGGTTTGGTCTATGCGTAACCCAATCTCCGCCCCGGCTACCATCTCGCCGGACATCAAATGGTCTCGAATAATTTGCTCTGTCAGTGTCAGTCCCATTTACTCGCCTCCTGTCCCTTCCTTACACACCCGCTCAAACACGGCTTGCAGTTCTTTGTCGCTGATAAAGGTCGTTCGCCCGTGGTCGTATTCTGCATCTACCCACGCCTTGATTTTCCCAATAATAGGATGTTTCTTATCGTAAGCCTCACCCCCTGTGAGATGATAAAAACAATTCACCCAGTGGGCAATCCCCGCCGCCCCGGAGGTACTCGACACTGCAATCCGCGGTGGGCGGTTTAAGAATTTTTCCGTGTCGAAAATATTATAAATCTCTTCGCTTTTCAGTAACCCGTCGGCGTGAATCCCCGCCTTAGTCACATTAAAATTTCGGCCCACAAAAGGGGTCATGGCCGGGATGGGAATGTGCAACTCTCGCTCATAATATTCCGCCAGCTCACTGATTACCGTGGTGTCCATGCCGTCTGTCCCGCCGCGGAATTGTGCGTATTCAAACACCATCGCTTCCAGCGGCGTGTTCCCTGTCCGCTCACCGATACCAAAGAGCGAGCAATTGACAGCCCCGGCCCCGTAAAGCCACGCATAAGACGCATTGGACACCGCCCGATAAAAGTCGTTATGCCCATGCCACTCCAAAAGCTCTGACGGTACCCCCGCATGGTGTTTCAACCCATGCACCAACCCCTGCACACAGCGGGGCAGGGCCGCCCCCGGATAGGTAATCCCATACCCCATGGTGTCACAGAGCCGAAGTTTGATGGGCACCCCCGTCTCCTCCATCAATGCCATAAGCTCCGTGGCAAAGGGCACCACAAACCCGTAAAAGTCCGAGCGGGTAAGATCCTCTAGGTGACACCGGGGCCGGACACCGTGCTCAATACAGTTTCGCACGATGCCCAAGTAGTGGTCTAGCGCCTCCCGTCGTGTCATCTTCATTTTTAAAAAAATATGGTAGTCGGAACAACTGACCAGTATCCCCGTCTCTTTCAGGCCCATATCCCGCACCAGAGCAAAATCCTTCTCAGAGGCCCGAATCCAACTGGTCACTTCAGGAAACGCATAGCCTCGCTCTAGGCACTGCTCCACTGCGTCCCGGTCTTTTTTGGTGTAGAGGAAAAACTCACTCTGCCGGATCACGCCGCGGGGGCCGCTTAAACGATGCAGGTGGTCATAGATGGTCACAATCTGCTCTGTGGTATACGGCGTGATAGACTGTTGCCCATCCCGAAAGGTGGTGTCCGTAATCCAAATATCGTCGGGCATGTCAATGGGCACCATTCTGTAGTTAAAGGCCACTTTGGGTATCTCGTTATACGAAAAAAGCTCTCTGTAAAGCCGTGGCTCTTTTACGTCGTGTAGGATGTAGTCTGTTGACTGTCGCTCATATAAATTCGTTTTTTCGCTAAATTTTATCATAGCGCACCTCCAGTCCTTACATTGTACTATATCATTTTTTCATTGATTCGTCCAATCTTTTTTGAAAACTGGGCTTTTAAGCCGGAATCTCTTGGTAATTATGCCACTATTTTTTATGACTCTTTACAAACTCTCATATTTCTACAAAATATACTAGACACCTCCTCGTTTATATGCTATTCTTTTGAAGGTACTTTTGACATTCTGCTTATATGGTCAACTCACTTTGAAATCGTCCAACCTATGAATTTTTATGAAAACGGAGGTCATCATGCTACAGGCGGTTATTTATGACAGCAATGCAAAACAGCGCAAGCACACTGAAACCATTGTAAAAAACCATATTCTCATCCATGATCTCCGTATTGAACTAGCCGTGCCCACCGACTGTTCCACGGATATTTTGGCACACCTCAAAGATAATCAGAACAAAAGCGGGCTCTACTTCTTGCGCCTGGAGCAACACGATAAAACCACAGTTCTGGAGCTGGCCAAACAAATTCGGGAACACCAGCCCTCGGCCTTTATTGTATTTTTGGCCACACAGGCAAAGTATGCCCATCTATGCTTCTTCCATAAAATTGCGGCTATGGACTATATCATTCTGGGAACAAGCAGTGCCGACCAGCGGATGGGTGAATGTATCGACACGGCGTATGCCCGGTACTTAGCGGATAAAGCGCCCCATCGTGGCGGTTATCAAATCAAATCCAACGGCCAAACCCGCGTGATTCCCTTTGATGAGATTTTGTACTTCGAGTCTCACCACATACCCCATAAGATGATCCTTCATACAGAGGACAGCTCTATCGAATTCTACGGCCCCATCAGCAAAGTAGAAGAGAACTGTCCCGGGTTTTACCGTTGTCACAAATCTTTTGTAATCAACACCCGCCACGTACGGACAATCGACTCCCCCGCCCGAGAGGCCACCTTGAAAAACGGTGCGAAAGTGTTGGTGTCTGTGCGGCGGCTTACGAGATTGTTGGAGACGTTGAAATCACCTTGAGAGAAACCGGCCTGCAGGCCGGTTTTTGTTTGTTTGAATTTACTCAAAAATTAAAAATCCTGTGTCGTCTTTGATTTATTGAGTGCGCTCATTTTTGAATTTCAATTGCACATTGTAGGGTAATACCCTTGCGTATCGCTGTCTTTGGCCTTTTCTTTGGGCCATCTATTGCGTTGTTTGGTCTTTTGCAGTAAAATAGACACAGCGATATTGAACAAAGGAGCACGCCACTTATGAAAACGCCGTTTGTCACCTTAGACCAAGTGCAAGAGATCGTAAACACACACCCTACCCCTTTCCATTTGTATCACGAACAGGCCATCCGGGACAATGTCCGGGCCTTACAGGCGACCTTTGCTTGGAACCCGGGGTTTAAAGAGTATTTCGCCGTCAAAGCCACACCCACACCGGGTATTTTGCGGATTTTACAGGAAGAGGGTTGCGGCCTAGACTGCGCGTCTCTGGCAGAACTCTTACTGGCAGAGCGCATGGGCATTGTGGGAGACGAGATCATGTTCTCTTCCAACATGACCCCGGCGGAGGAGTATGAAAAGGCCATGGAATTAGGGGCCATTATTAACTTGGACGATATCTCCCATGTGGACTTTCTCCAAGACCTCTGCGGGATTCCCGCTAAAATCAGCTGCCGCTATAACCCCGGCGGTGTATTTGCGTTGGATAATGAGATTATGGACAGCCCCGGCGATGCCAAGTACGGCATGACCAAAGAACAGTTGGTGGAAGCGTACAAGAAACTCATGTCCTACGGCGCAACAGAGTTCGGCATCCACGCCTTCCTCGCTTCTAATACGATTGCGGACGAGTATTACCCAGAACTTGCCGCCATCCTCTTTGAATTAGCAGTGGATGTGCAACAGAAAACCGGGGCGAAGATTGCATTCATCAACCTCTCCGGCGGCATTGGGATTCCCTACCGTCCGGAAGAGCAAGGTGCCGACATCGCCGCCATTGGTAAAGGCGTGCAGGAGGCATACAACCGCATCCTCGTTCCGGCGGGAATGGGCGATGTCGCCATTTATACCGAGCTGGGGCGGTTCATGCTTGGCCCCTATGGTTGCTTGGTGGGCCGGGTGTTACACAAAAAGGACATTTACAAGCAGTATGTGGGCTTAGATGCCTGTGCCGTTGACCTGATGCGCCCCGCCATGTACGGGGCTTACCACCATATTACCGTGCTGGGCAAAGAGAGTGCCCCCTTAGACCATGTGTATGACGTGGCCGGGTCTCTCTGTGAAAATAACGACAAGTTTGCCATTGACCGTCCCTTGCCGGAGATTGCAATCGGCGACTACGTGGTCATCCACGACACCGGCGCCCACGGCCACGCCATGGGATATAACTATAATGGTAAACTACGCTCGGCGGAACTCTTGCAAACTGCGGACGGTCAAGTCAAACTCCTGCGCCGGGCCGAGACCCCGGAGGATTACTTTGCAACTATGATTTTCTAGGGCGGACGGCGGTAAAAGGTGATAAATCGTCGAACAACAGGCGTTCTCGTCTTTTGGTGGCATTTCCCAAATTGCCCCTTGACTTTTTACCTCGGACTACATATAATACTCGTGGCGGGGCGAGCAAAAGCCGAGCGGGACGTATTCAGACGGAACGCTCGGCTTTATCTATTTTGTGGGTGGTGATGATGTGAAAAGGAAAATTTTATTGATTCTAAGAATTGCACATGGCATTGTTGCAGCAACAGCATTCATTTTTTGTGCTTTGGGGCTAATTTTACGTGACATGCAATTAACCTATATTGGGAGTCTGCTGGTTGGCCTCGCGGGTATTATAATTCTCATACGACTCCGGTTCACAAGGCCACAGAAACAACATAAACCTATCTTAAAAGCGTTTCTTGCATCCAAAACGCTTGAAACTTATGATAGCCACATTTGGGATTGGGAAATGGTTCACGAAACGCTACGAAAGCAATGTCAGCGCATATTAAATCACCATCCGGTAAAAGGAATAACAGGCGACATTATCTCAGCGGAAAACAAACGGGAGATCGCAAGATACATAGATAAATTTAAAGCGCAAGAGGAGCAAGAGCTAACCAATTACTACCACCTCGCCCTCTCGGTTGATGCCATCATTCAGGAATACCGCATCCCACAATCAAAGGAGGCCACATTATGAATCTGCACGACCAAATCCCCCTCCGCAAATCCTGCCGTAAATACAGCCAAGACCCTCTACCATCGGAAGTTCTGGCCGAAATCGAAGCGTTCATCCCCACCATGCAACCGCTCCTACCTGACGTGGTCATCAACCATCGCATTGTGGGCCCCCGTGATGTCCGTGGGCTTCTCGCCCCCAAAGCACCCCATTTTGTGGTCATCTCCGGCAAACAGCACCCTCACCGAGACCTATGCGCCGGGTTTCTGTTCCAACAGCTTGACCTCTACCTCAGTGCCTGCGGCCTTGGCTGTTGTTGGCTGGGGGTGACGAAGGGCAAAGAGTCCCCCTTCGGGGAAGATGACATCCTCGCCATTTGTTTCGGCACACCCATCGGCCCCGCCACCAGAATGCGGTCTGAATGTAAGCGTAAACCCCTTGCCGAAATTGCCACCGGCACCGACCCCCGGTTAGAGGCCGCTCGTCTGGCCCCCTCCGGCCGGAATCTGCAACCTTGGCATTTCATTGTAGAGTCCGGCAACATCCACGCCTATTACCAAGCTCCCGGCAAACTTTGGGGCCTGTTATACACCCTGCAACCACTAGACCTGGGTATCGCCCTCTGTCACCTCTACCTCGCCACCAAAGCTGCCGGGATACCGTTCCAGTTTGACCCCGCCTACCCCAAGGCACCCAAGGCCCCAAGCGGCTTTGCCTATGTGGGGACTGTGTGCTAATACGATCACCCACCCGCCTGTACCACGCATGGTTACAGGCGGGTTTTTCTGTTCGGCAGCTGATTCTTGAAAAAAACTTTGTAAACCACGGATTACCGTGGTAAAATACAAGCAAACTTACTCCATCGAGAGGAGACAAGACCATTGCTGAGTATTTTTGACGTTACCGGCCCTGTGATGATTGGGCCGTCCAGCTCTCACACTGCGGGGGCGGCACGATTGGCGCAGGTGGCACGGCGGCTGGCGGGACGACCCTTTACTCGTGTGACCTTCGGATTGCACGGCTCGTTTCATGACACCTATTTGGGCCACGGTACGGATTTGGCACTCTTAGCCGGGGCATTGGGCTATCGAGAGGACGACGAGGCCCTGCGGGACGCAAAGGCGCTGGCTGGGGCCGCCGAGGTGACCTATTCGTTTCATCAGGCGGATCTCACGGATTATCATGAAAATTCTGTGGAAATCACCTTCCATTTCTCTGATGGAGACACCTTCGACGTCATTGGCTCGTCCATCGGCGGCGGACAGATTTTGATTCGCCGGGTGAATGGAATGGAGGTGGAATTTTCTGCCAACCTCCCAACCCTGTTGGTCTATCACCAAGACAAACCGGGGATGATTAGTGAGATTTCCAGCGTGTTAAGCGATGCCGGTATCAACATCGGCCTCATGCGCTATACCCGCCGGGCTAGGGGCTGTGTGGCCTGCGCCGTGGTAGAGATGGACGACCCGGCAGGCCCAGAGCTGGTCGCAACAATCGCTGCCCTGCCGGATGTGTTCAGCGCCCAAGCCGTAGATTTAGGGGACAGAGAGGACAGACACCATGCAGTATAACTCCATCGCCCAGATGTTGACCTTAGCCGAGACACATAACATGTCCCTCTGGCAAGTAGTGCTAGAGGCGGAGATGGCCCAGACAGAACAGAGTGCGGATGACATTTTCCGGCGGCTGTCTGCCCGGTATGAGGTCATGCGCCGCTCCGCAAAGCGGGCCTTAGAGGAACCCTTGCCCACTATCGGCGGGTTGATTGAAGGGGTGGCCTCTACCCAGCACACCTATGCCGCCACTGGGGGTATCTCTGGAGAATTTATCAACCGCCTCATGGCCCAAGCCTTGTCCGCCAGTGAGGTAAATGCCTCCATGGGTAAAATCTGCGCCGCCCCCACTGCCGGGGCGTGCGGGGTGCTACCATCAGTACTGATGTCCGTGGGCGAGAAATATGATGCGGATAATCAGAGGATTTTGGAGGCGTTGCTCATCGCCTCTGGCATTGGGGTCGTCATCATGACCAACGCCACCGTAGCCGGGGCGGAGGGGGGCTGTCAAGCAGAGTGTGGCGCAGCAGCAGCCATGGCCGCCGCTGGTGCTGTGTATCTGGCTGGCGGCAGTAATCAGACCACCGAGCGCGCTGTGGCCATTGCACTGATGAATGTATTGGGTCTAGTCTGTGACCCTGTGGCGGGGCTGGTGCAAATCCCCTGCGCCCAACGAAACGCCTCTCAGGCGGTCAATGCCTTAATCAGTGCCGACATGGCCTTAGCGGGGATGGATAGCGTTGTGCCCGCTGACGAGATGATTGACGCCATGTTTCAAGTGGGTCGAATGTTGCCCGCCTCTCTCCGGGAAACCGGCAAAGGCGGAACCGCCGGAACCCCCGCCGGAAAAGCGATCTATAGGCGGGTGTTTCGGGATCGTTAGTGCGTTGAGGTAAGGGGCGTGTTTCTGCGCGTCCCGGCCCTTTTTTGGAAAATCCTAATTTGGATATACCCACCCGGCACATGAATGTGTTTTCGCCTAGGTTTTTCCTGAAAATCCATTGCATATTCGCTCCAAATTTGCTATAATATTGGGAAGCAAGCCTACCTGTGGGTACTCTCGCTGGTGGCGGGCTATTTTTTTACTTGATTATTGGATTAGGGGTGGTGTTTTCATGACGTCAGCACAGGATGTGTGGGGCCGGATATTAGAGATTATGTCAGACAAATTGACCTCTACCGCAATTGACACATGGTTTTCTGACACCACCGCTGTTGAGGTAGAGGGCGGCCGCTTGGTCGTTTACTGTCCATCGAACTTCAAAAAAGAAGTGATTGAGACTCGATTTTCACAACATTTACAAGAGGCACTGTTTGAACTATTCTCCGGCGAATTTGGCCTGCTTATCTTGGGAGAGCGGGAGTTGGAGCCCTATCTGGGAAAACAAGAGCAATCGCCGCAACCTGCCTCAGACGAGCGGATGGATTTGACGTTTGACCGATTCGTGGTGGGTTCTAACAATAAATTTGCCCATGCCGCCGCCAAAGCGGTAGCGGAAAAGCCAGCGGTGGCGTATAATCCGCTTTTTATCTACGGCAATTCCGGCCTCGGGAAGACCCACTTACTCCACGCTATCCGCCATGCGGTAAAGCAGCCGACGGACTTAAACATTGTCTACACCAAGGGTGACCAGTTCACCAACGAACTCATCTCATCCATCCAAGCAGGGAAAATGGAAGAGTTTCGGGGTAAATACCGTTCCGCCCAGTTTTTGCTCATGGATGACGTGCAGTTTATTGCAGGGAAAGAGAGTACGCAAGAAGAATTCTTCCATACTTTTAACACCTTATATGAATCCGGCTGTCAAATCGTTCTCACCTCTGACCGGCCGCCCCGGGATATTTTACGCTTGGAGGATCGACTACAGAGCCGGTTTGAGTGGGGCTTGATTGCAGACGTGGGGCCGCCGGACTATGAGACCCGAATGGCCATTATCCGCAACAAGGCCCTGCAACTAGGTCTTACTCTACCAGACGACATTGCCCACACCATTGCAGAACACTTTAAGTCGAATATCCGTCAGTTAGAGGGTTCTGTAAAAATGCTCACCGCTTATGGGGAGCTGTTGGGTGCTGAAATTGATAACAAAGAGGTGGCCCTTCGCACTATTGAAGATATGCTCCACAAAGAGTTTCTACCCACACCGGAAGTGATTATCCAAGAAACCGCCCGCTTCTACCGCCTCACCGCTGATGATATCCGGGGCAATGGCAGAACAAGAGACACAGCCTTGGCTAGACAGGTGTCCATGTACTTGATTCGCAAACTGACAGACCTGTCTCTCATCAATATTGGCAAGGAGTATAAGGGGAAAAGCGGTAGTGGCATGGACCACTCTTCCGTATTAAACTCTATCCAAAAAATCGAAGCTTATATCGAAGAAAAACCAGAGTTTAAGGACACCATCCGAGATATCCAAAACAACATCACAGAACGAAATTAACTGTCCACATTTTCTTGTGGGAAAGTAAGGGCCATCTTGTGGAAAACAGCTTCGTCTCTTTTTCCCACAGCAGACACGCATCTTTTCCACAAACTCACTCACAAGCCATCTCTTACCGTTTCAACAGGTTCGGTCACTTTTCCACATATTTCTCTATTACGACTATGACTACGAATCATATATAACAGTACTCTTTACTTACAGAGCGGAGGTAATAACATGAAATTTTCCTGTGAAAAAGCGCAACTCTTATCTGCCATCACCGTCACCAGTAAGGTGGCCTCAGCGAAGAGTGCGGTCCCCGCTCTAGAGGGGCTGTTGCTGGAAGCTGGGGATTTGCTCAAAATTTCCGGGTACGACTTAAAGACTGGAATCAAGACGGAAATTCCGGCAGAAGTTGGAGCGGCTGGTGCCATTGTGCTAAATGCAAGGCTATTGGGAGAGATTATCCGGCGCTTGCCTGATGATATCGTCTCGTTTGCTGTCAGTGAAGAGAACATGGCTACCATTACCTGCGGGCCTAGTGAGTTTAATATCCTTGGTACCCCGGCGTCAGATTACCCGGAACTTCCTTCTGTGGATGCGGAGAACGCCATATCTATCCCCCAAAATACGCTGAAACGTATGATTGCAGAAACTATTTTTGCAGTCAGCGACAATGAAAGCCGCCCTGTCCACACAGGTAGTTTGTTTGAGCTAGAGGGTAACATCCTTACGATTGTGTCTGTGGACGGATACCGCCTGGCGCTACGGCGGGAACAACTGGAAGAAAAGACCGACATGTCAGACTGTAGTTTTGTTGTACCCGGCAGCGCATTAAATGAAGTAGAAAAAATAGCCTCGGATTCGGAAGAGCCGGCACAGCTTACGTTAGGCTCGAAACATATTCTATTTGCTATCGGTGATACAGTGGTTATCTCTCGGCGGTTAGAGGGGGATTTCTTAAATTATCGTCAGGCCATTCCACAGGGGAACAAACTCCAACTTACTGTGGATAAGCGGGCCTTGATGGATGCGGTAGAGCGGGTATCTCTGATTATCAGCGAAAAGCTAAAAAGTCCGGTTCGCTGTGTGTTCTCCGATGGTAAAGTGGGCCTGTTCACGACCACCGCATTAGGGAAAGCCACAGACGAATGTATCATTGTGGGCGATGGCAACGAATTGGAGATTGGCTTTAACAATAAATATCTCCTAGATGCCTTAAAGGCCGCACCAGCAGATAGGGTAAGCATTTCCTTAGGCACCAGCGTATCCCCCTGTGTCATCGGGCCAGAGGATGAGAGTGAGAACTTTACTTACCTAGTCCTCCCTGTCCGCCTGAAAGCGAGTGATAGCTAAAGTGGAACAAACCATTACCATCAAAACCCCCTTCATCCGTCTAGATGCCCTATTAAAATTTGCAGGTATCGCCCAGACTGGCGGAGAGGCGAAGATTTATATCCTAGAAGGTGACGTGTCCTACAACGGATCGCCTTGTACCATGCGGGGCAAAAAATGTTATCCCGGCGACAAGGTACAGATAGGGGACGTAAGCATCACCATAGCTGGAGATGTGCCATGATTCTCAACAAGCTCACGGTCTCTGGTTTTCGCAATTATGACCAAGGTGAGAGTTCTTTTGACCCCGGTACCAATATCATCATCGGCGAAAATGGACAAGGGAAGACCAATTTGTTAGAAGCAGTCTATTACCTCACCGGGGGCCGTAGTTTTCGTACCCGGTACGACAAAGAGTTAATTCGCCATGACTTAGACTTTGCCACGATACATGCCGTATTTTCCGCTGAAGAGCGGGAACAGACCATTGAGATTCAGCTCCGCCGGGGACGGAAAAAAGAGATTTTTATCAACAATGTCCGGCAAAAGCGGGCTACAGACTTAGCCGGCAAAGTTATGGCGGTGCTGTTTTCCCCAGACGACTTAGAACTGGTCAAAGGCGGTGCTGTCAATCGGCGGCGGTTTATGGATTTGAGTTTAAGCCAGCTCCGGCCCAAATATGCCCTGTGGTTGGCGGAATTTAACCGCCTGTACGACCACAAGACCCGGATACTCAAAGACCACCGAGATAACCCGACCCTGTTAGACACGTTGGACGACTTTAATTTTCAACTAGCCAAAGCATCTGCCCAGATGATTTCCTATCGGGCCGCCTATGTGGCAAAGCTGGCCCCGTATGCCGATAAAGTCCACCGAGAATTTTCCGGCGGTCGAGAAGAGTTACAGCTTACCTACGAAACCGTCAGCACGATTTTAAAACCCCAAGAAAAACCATCGGTGCTGTTTGAGCAGCTTTTGATACACCAAGCACGGCTCCGCCAGGCGGAGATTGATTCCGGCCAGTGTCTCTCCGGGGCCCATAAGGACGATATTGCGGTCACCATTAACGGAGAACCAGCTAGAGCGTTTGCCTCCCAAGGCCAGACGAGGACAGCGGCCCTGTCTATGAAACTGGCCGAGCGGGACATTTTGTTTGATGACCGGGGGGAATATCCCCTGTTACTCTTAGACGATGTGCTCAGTGAGCTAGACAGTGCCCGGCAAGACTTTGTGTTGAACCGGATTTTATGCGGGCAGGTGTTTATTACCTGTTGTGAGGACAACGGCATCGT
This sequence comes from Oscillospiraceae bacterium, assembly GCA_009779845.1. Classification (GTDB taxonomy): domain Bacteria; phylum Bacillota; class Clostridia; order Oscillospirales; family Oscillospiraceae; genus WRAB01. The sequence continues at coordinate 3,941 of WRBE01000019.1, read as the reverse complement.
CAGCCGTACCGGCGGCCGGATTTTTTCAGTTTGTCAAGGAAAGGTGCGATAAGGCTTTGTTTCTACATTTAGGACAGGATATTATTGTAAATAAAGAGAATGTGATCGGCATCTTCGACCTAGACAACTGCTCCGGCTCTCACATCACCCGGAAGTTTTTGGCTGTTGCCCAACGGCAAGGGGATGTACAGGAGGTAGCGGAAGAGCTGCCGAAGAGTTTCATTATCACAAACAACGGTGGGAATTCCACCGTATACCTCAGTCAACTATCCACGGCCACACTGCAAAAACGCAGTATTACGGTCGGGTTTGAAGGCGAATATTAATTTTCGATAAAAAGCAATCGAAAATACGCCTGCTTTGCGGGCTGGTATTTGCACAAAAACGTGCAAATACACGTCTTCATAAAGTCCCAGTAAAAAAGCAAAAGGCATCTTTTCATTTGGGACTAGTATAAGCGAGTAAAAGGAGAAATTATACCATGCCAGATTCAATTGAAAAAGTGGATCAAGATCAGAGTTATGACGCGTCCCAGATTCAAGTACTAGAAGGGTTAGAAGCGGTTCGCAAACGGCCCGGTATGTATATCGGCTCTACCAGCGAGAGCGGACTGCACCACCTAGTCTATGAAATTGTGGACAACGCCATTGATGAGGCCCTAGCTGGATATTGTACGGAAATTTCTGTGGAGATCGGTGCCGATAACATCATTACCGTCCGAGACAACGGCCGGGGCATTCCTGTGGATATCCAAGAGCAAACCGGTGCCTCTGCCTTAGAGGTTGTCTTTACCGTACTCCATGCCGGGGGTAAGTTCGGTGGCGGTGGATATAAGGTGTCCGGCGGTCTCCATGGTGTGGGGGCCTCTGTGGTAAACGCTCTGTCTGAGTGGTTAGAAGTAGAGGTTCATCGCAATGGAAAAATCCACCAGATGAAATTTGCCAGAGGCGACATTACACAAGCCATTACCGTCATCGACGATACAGAACAAAGCGGCACCACCGTCCGCTTCAAAGCGGATGACCAAATATTTGACACGTTACTGTACAATTATCAAACCCTGCAAACTCGGATGAAAGAGCAGGCGTATCTGAATGCTGGCCTGCGAATTTTTACCATTGACAAACGAGAAGGGCAAGAGAAGCGAGATGAGATGTACTTCGAGGGCGGCATCCGCCAATTTGTCGAAGATATCAACCGCAATAAAACCGCCCTCCATGAAGAAGTTATCCACATGGCGGGGGAACAAGATACCTCCCAAGCCGAGGTTGCCCTGCAATACAACGACGGCTATAGCGAGATGATTCTCTCCTTCGCCAACAACATCCGCACCGGGGAAGGCGGGATGCACGAGACCGGATTTAAGTCGGCCCTCACCCGTGTGCTGAACAACTACGCCACCAAGGCGGGATTGTTAAAAGGGGAAGAAAAACTCTCCGGCGAGGACTGCCGGGAGGGACTGACCGTCATCATATCCGTCCGCCTGATGGAGGCCCAGTTTGAGGGGCAGACCAAGTCCAAGCTAGGCAACAGCGAGATTCGCACCCTAGTGGAGAGCATGGTAGGGGAAAAGCTGGACACCTTCTTTGAAGAAAATCCCGCCGTGGCTCGCATTATCATAGAAAAGGCCCTCACCGCATCCCGCGCCAGAGAAGCCGCCAAGCGGGCGAGGGAGAGCATCCGCCGGAAAAACGCCCTAGAGGGGGCCACCCTTCCCGGCAAATTGGCGGATTGTAATGAGCGAGACCCGGCGTTGACGGAAATCTACATTGTCGAGGGTGACTCGGCAGGCGGTTCTGCCAAAGGCGGCAGAGACAGCCGGTTTCAGGCTATTTTGCCCCTGTGGGGGAAGATGCTCAACGTGGAAAAGGCCCGGGTGGATAAGGTGTACGGCAACGATAAGCTGACCCCGGTCATCACGGCCCTCGGCGCCGGGATTGGGGAAGATTTTGACTTAGAGAAGCTCCGCTATCACAAAGTTATCATCATGGCTGATGCCGATGTAGACGGCAGCCATATCCGCACCTTGTTACTCACCTTCTTTTTCCGGTATATGCGGCCTTTGGTGGAAGCAGGCCATGTATACGCCGCCCAGCCGCCCCTATACAAACTGGTGCGGGGCAAGCAAGTACACTATGCCTATTCCGACAAAGAGCGGGACGAGATTATCGCCGGGATCCGAGGCGAGAGTGAAAACGCCAAGATAGAAATCAGCCGCAACAAAGGTCTCGGTGAGATGGATCCCCACGAACTCTGGGAGACCACCATGGATCCGGAGACCCGGATTTTAAACCGTATCGAGATCGCCGATGCGCTGAAGGCGGATGAGATTTTCACGGTTTTAATGGGCGAGAAAGTGGAGCCTCGGAAGATTTATATTGAAGAGAATGCTCAGTTTGCACAGAATATTGATGTGTAGGGGTGCTGAAAGAGAAGAGGGACGTAGTATGGAAAGCCTGAAATTAAACGAACTTGATAGAGAAGTGCTTGCGGTATTAGAGAATGGCGGAGCAATGTCCAACAAGCAATTGGGTGATGTGATTGCAGAACATAGAGGCTTATCAGAAGAAGAACTTGCAGTGAGGACGCCGGACGGAGCAAGCACGGTCTTTCGCTATCGAATACGTTGGGCGAAAACAAAATTAAAAAATGCTGGGCTTATAGAGTACTTGCAACACGGAATTGCACAGATAACAGACGAAGGGAAGCGAGTTCTAAAAGAGAATCCACCATCTTTGAACCAAGCATTCCTACTCAAGGGGCAGGAAAAAAGTTTAGAATTAAAAGAAGATAGCCAAGCAGAGAAAACGCCCTTAGAACATATGGATTCTAACTTTTCAGAAATCAACGCAGAATTGAAAAATGAAATCCTTGAAGCGATTTTTAGCAATGACTCATATTTCTTTGAACACCTAGTAGGCAGGCTTCTGATGGCGATGGGCTATGGCGATGTTCTTGTGACCCCACGCACTAACGATGGTGGTATTGATGGGATTTGCCGAGAAGACAAACTGGGGTTTAGCAATATCTACATTCAGGCGAAACGCTATGCGCTTGACAAAATGATTAGCCGCCCCGATATACAAGGATTTATTGGTGCAATTGCGAATAAGACCGGAAAAGGATTGTTCATCACAACCGCAAGGTTTTCAAGCGGTGCGGCACAGTGTGCAAGGGAGAACCACATCGTCCTAGTAGACGGCGACAAACTGGCAGAACTCATGATTGAACACAGCGTAGGGGTTTCCACACTCCAAACATACGAAATCAAAAAGCTAGACTCTGACTTTTTTATGGAGCAAGAATAAGAACAACAAAAAGGTAGGTAAACCACATTGGCAACCAACGATAAAAACCCGGATATTTCATATCCGAATCAGACCATCGTCCCTGTCAAACTAGAACAGGAGATGAAAGACAGCTACCTCGATTACGCCATGAGTGTAATCGTAGGTCGTGCCCTGCCCGATGTCCGGGACGGGTTAAAGCCTGTCCATCGGCGGATTTTATACGCCATGTTAGAGGATGGGCTTACCTCAGACAAAGCCTTCCGCAAGTCTGCCACCACCGTCGGTAACGTGCTGGGCCGGTACCACCCCCATGGGGATGGTTCGGTCTATGATGCCTTGGTGCGTCTGGCTCAAGACTTCTCTATGCGGTATATGCTGGTAGACGGCAAGGGGAACTTCGGCTCTGTAGACGGGGACCCCCCGGCGGCGTATCGTTATACCGAGGCCCGGATGTCAAAGCTGTCCAGCGAACTCACCAGGGAGATCGACAAAGAGACGGTGGACTTCACCCCCAACTTTGATGAGACCCGGAAAGAACCGCGAGTGCTGCCCGCTCGGTTCCCCAATCTGCTGGTCAACGGTAGCATGGGGATCGCCGTGGGGATGACCACGAATATCCCGCCCCATAACATGCGAGAGACCATTGATGCC
>WRBE01000018.1 GCA_009779845.1 Oscillospiraceae bacterium | reverse complement strand
CAAGGGTTCATCATTAGTGCAATACAACTATATTAATAAGCCGTATCGCCTTGAGAACTCTCTCTAAAAGCCCTCAACCAATGATTTCTTTCGTCTTACATTGTTTAATTTACAAGGTACAGCCTCGCCTTCCGGCAGGATATTTATCTTAACATATCCGACAGCTTGTGTCAACAACAATTTTCGTTGTTTTTTCCGCTGTGTTTTGCCGTTTCGCTTCAAAGGCGACTTGGTTATATTACCACACTGATATCCCGGTGTCAACACCTTTTTTTCGGTTTTTTGAATTTCTTTTTTTGGCGGTGTAAAGTCCGATGCGAAACCGCACGCTTTCCATAGGAAAAACGTGCGGTCTACTCTATAACATTTCACCCCTGAAACTGTCCACTCTCCAGCCGTTTTAACAACAACGCCAAGGGAATCACCAAGCTCCCTGCGGCAAGGTTCCCGGCGGCGTGGATGATGTCAAAGGGAAGCCCGGCAATGACCCATGCTACCGTGGTCTGAACACTGAACCCAAACAGGAGCATCTGCATAGGGGCATATAACACACCGAAGAACAACCCATGCAAGCCGCATACGAGCATGTAAAGCGGGGCTTTTACTTTTATGGATAACTCCACCCGCCCCAGCAACATGAAAGCCCCCCATAGGGGTAGCCAAATATATAGATACGCCACCCACCACAGGGAAAACCCGGAGAATACCCCTTCTAATAAGATATAGCTATAGAGCGGAATCAAAGCCCGCACCCGATAGGTCAGTGTTGCCGCCGCAATAAACAGTGCCAAAGGATGTATATTAGGAATCCATTGCAGCCCCATGCGGGACAAAAGCATCATGGCGCTCAGTGTTGCAAATACGGTGATGTCTCGGGCGGAGAATCTCGCCTTAGCCCTCTGTGTAGACAAAGGCATACGTCACATCCGGCTCAATGGGGGTGTCGTCTACCCCGGTCATGGCAAAGTCACCGTCGATGAAAAAAGCCCAAAAGGCACCATTTGCATCGAAGTCTGCCACGATGCCATTGACCACTGTCACCATGAGGCCAAATTCTGACTCGTCCCCGGCAATCAGGCCCACAGCCAACAAGGCGGCCCCCACGGTCTCTTCATCGGTGCTGACATCCCAAGCGGTCAGTGTCTCGTCTGGGTCAGTTACTTCAAAACGGAATACTGTCTCCCCCGCCCCGACGGTCTGTACTGGTGCTACTTGTCCGCCACCTTCTGTGGATGACGGGTCGTTGCCATTGTTGCAACCGGTCAGTGCTGTAACCGCAATCAGCACAACCAGAGCAAATGACAAAATGAACTTCAATAGCTTCGCATTCATTTGCATTACTCCTCGCATATTTAATTTGCCTAAGTGACAAACAACTTGCAACATACAAACGCCGGAACTCGCGGCTGTTGTTTGGCAAGGGACTGTTTTCCGGCTCGTGCTTTTTCGCTCTTTCGCCTTCTCAGCTTGCGCCAATGGCGTACAAGGGACTGCGGTTTCCCTTGTTGAAAGAACAAACACACTTACGGCGGCGAACCCGCACAGGATTTTCACCTGTTTCCTATCCCGAACTTAGGTGATACAGGATTGATTATAACATGGGCGCAGAAGGAAGGCAATGGCTGGGGCAAAATGCTTGACTTTATACGGTATATCAGATATACTTGCCAAAATCAAACAATTATAAAAGGTTGATGTATATGATCATAGGAAAAACAAAACTATACGCTTGGTGGAAGCGTAGTGTCGCAACGTCTCTGAAAAAAAAACGGTTCGCCAGAATCTTAAGCCTCGCCAAGCTGCCAGAGCATGACAGAATAAAGGTATTGGAAATCGGTTGCGGCAACGGTAAGGATGTGGTTCAGTTTTTAAACGACCCGCATAAATACAAAGTGGTGGGCGTTGATTTGTTAGACCAACATATCGAACAGGACAATTTTTCTTTTGTCAAGGCCGATGCGGCAGAACTTCCCTTTCCTGATAAAAGCTTTGACCTTACCATAAGCGTCGGGCTTTTAGAGCATATTGATGACATGGAAAAGCTATGCGCCATCACAAAGGAAATCGACAGGGTCTCAAAATCCTTCGTGATTGTGGTGCCTTGTGTCTCCACTTTGATTGAAAGCCATAATCTGGGCATCCGGTGGCCGCTGCGCCTTCATAAAAATTATACGACAAAGAATATCACATCTCCCTTGAAGCTGAATTTCTACAGCGACCATACTTGGACAAAGTTTCCGGGATTTCAAGAGGCCGATGTCGCACGTTTTTATTATATCGCACCGCTGATTAAAAACACGATTATATATAAGTAAAAGGAACTCCAGCTTGCTTTTCCTGCAAGCTGGAGTTCCTTTTATTATACTATGGTCTAACCGTAAGGTCATTGTTTTGTTTATGAATTTAGAAAATTAAACTAGAAGATGTTGGGGAAGCGGGAACTCGTGTTCGCACCGCGGAACGCATTCATATCGGCCCAAGTAAATCGCCCAACAATACCATCCACACCAAGCACCCTACGGACTTGGTAATCTCGAACCGCTTGACGGGTTAAGGGTCCAAACAGGCCATCCGTGACTAAATGCGTCCCGTGATTAATGGTACTGTTAACGATAAACTGAACTTGCCTTACCCTGAAGCCAGAAACGAGATGGTTATCACCAACCCAATTCGTTGTATTTGGCGAAATTCCAACATTGAAGCGCTCAATAGTCCCGTTTACACGGGCAAATTGAACAGTAATCGTGTTTGCACTTGCCATTACCGGCATAACTACACCAAGCAACATGACCATGGCTAGAAGAACAGCAATTCCTCTTGATAGTTTTTTCATAAGTAACTCCTTCTTTCTCTGTAATTTTTATTTTGCAAAACAATGACCTTTAATTTAATTCCGCTAGGTAAGTCCCCACGCGATTTTGTAGTATCCTAGCTGTATCTTCAGCGCCTCTGTCCCCGTGGAAAAAAGGCTCTACTTCTTCTTGTAAGAAGGCGACAATGGAGCTGTCGCTAAAAAACACACGATCGATTTGGGCAATCGCCCCCGCCATGTAGTTCGGTAATGCCAATAACTGCTCTAAGGGTATCGGCGGAGCAAAAAATAATTGTTCGATACCATTTTCATCAATATACCACGAACTCACCCCTCCGCCACCTTCTTCGGCGAACTCTTGCGTCCAGCGCACAAAATTTTGCGATATCTCCTCAAACGCACTTCTGTTCATGGGAATCACGTGGTTTACAGCAGGGTTGTTGTCTTGATATAGCTATCTCAAAAATGTCCAAGCCGCCTCCGTGTGGGGTGACGCAGCGGATACCGCAAACAGGTATTCCGGCACCATAGAAACACCATGTAGCCCATTTTGCGTACTGGGAAAGCCTGTAATCTGAAAATTTCCCGCAAGTATATTCGCCGCAACCTCCAAGCATACAAGTGTGCGTATTGGCATGAAGGCGAACCCCTGTTGTCCTTGGGCAATTCTTATATCAGCGGGGACGCCAGCCGTGCTTTCCAAAGACCCTGCGACTTGCAGTAAAGCAATAAATTCTTCTGAGTCAAAGTTTGCTGTTCCGGACCGATAATCCACAAAATAATCTAAGTTCACTGTGACCATATGTTCTACAAACGCTCTGGGCTCTAAATCCGTGGCAAAAAGCGGGCGGCCACTTAAAGAATCCGCACGCAAAAACTCTAAAAACTCCAACAAGCTCTTGCCTTCAAGTTGTGCGATTGCCTCTTCCGTGCCCAATAGTACTTGCAGAGAGAAAGAGGGTGCTACAAAGCAACTCGCTTCCCCCCGATGTAGCGCATCCAAGGCTGTGGAAAAGAGTTGACCGGTGTCTAAGTCCCGCGCCTTGAACGGAGCCAAGTCTGCCAAGATCCCTCCGGAAATATAGGCCTGAATCGGGTATGTCATCTCGGCTACTGGGCTTGCAAGTAGCAAAATATCCGGCGCATTGCCTGTAATCATATCCATATTGAACCTTGTCAACGCCTCTTCGCCATAAAGACGATAATAGTTAATCACTTCAATGAAATATTGCGGATTTAATCTGTTAAAATGCGCTACAGCCGCATCAATATAGTGATCCCCCACAACGGCCATCGTTGCAAGTCGCAAGGTTATGTTTTCGCCGGTAAACCCTTCTGTGGGCGTCAGCGCAAAAATGCTAAATTCTCCGCTTTGCCTATCCTCGAAAACGATAATGTAGTCATCTTCATGGGAAAATACGCTGACAACGTGCCCGACAATCCCTAGGCGGCTTAAATGTATGACAGGTACAAGTGCGCCGCTTTGTGGGTCAAAACCAAACACCGATCCATCCAGCAAGATGTAAACGCCATAAGCACTACCTGAATGCAGAGAAGGAATCTGATTGCCCATCTCCAACAATCCCTCCCGGGTATCGTCTGCAAGTACATATATGTTCGTACTTTCCCCCTCCATTTTTGCAAAAAACACTTCGCTTTCTTTGTCGGAAAATGCGATATCCCATATCATTGCTTCCTCAAATATTTCTGTATGAAGCAGTTCGCCCGCTAAATTATAGGTGAAAATGAATTCTTCCTGCCATCCAAACGCATGGAGATATATATACCCATCCTTTGCCGCAACAACACGGTTTGCCGCCGTATCCGGCGGGCCTTCTATCAGGATAGCGGGGCTGTTTCCTGACAAATTATGCACCACGAAACTGTCTAATGCTGTACCCTCATCTGACAGGGTGCGTATATTCTCTACAGCGAGAATCAGGCCATCGGGAGTGACTGTGATTTGACGAATGTCATCCCCCGAAAAGGCGTATGGAACTGCCTCTATGCTTCCATCCTCTACATTACAAAACAACAACCGCATCGCTTCCGGGTCTTCCCTCGTGGAGGCATAGGCGAAAAACCCATTGCCAAAGGGTGCCACACTGCCGATGGTGTGCAGCTCTGTGAAGATGCTGTTCGTTTGAAATGAGGGGAAGTCTTCTGCGGTTTGTTCTGCAATGAGAGCTTGCGGTTGCGGGGCATATACCGCCTGATCCTCTTCGCTGCTGCAAGCGGTCAGAATTAAAATTCCGAGAAGTAAAACGATGATTAGCCTTTTCATGGTGTCTCCTTTTATTTGTTATTTTTACTTGCTTGACATCCTCGTGGTCAACAAAAAACCGCCGCACAAAACAGCTTCCTTTCGAAAACTGTCTGCACAACGGCTTATGTCACTTGCTCTTTCCTAGATATGTACCCAACAGTGCCATGCAATCGTTTGCAGAGGGTTTCGTGGGATAACAGGAAGTCGAATCTTCAGTTTTTTATCAGTATATAGCGATTTCCAGAAATTGTCAATAGAAATCTATCTCTCCCTCATCTGTCTAATCGCCATCGAGGCCGCAATTTGCTCTGCTTCTTTCTTGCTCTTCCCGGACCCTGTACCTACAGAGGTGCCGTTTAATTGCACCTCAACCTCAAACACCTTCTGGTGATCCGGCCCGATGGCAGAGAGCAAATGATAACTCAAACTCTGGCCGCTTTTGCGTTGCACCAGCTCTTGCAGGGCCGTCTTATAATCCTGAATCGCTCCGCCACCCTGTTCTAGGGTGAGATTTTCGTCTAATAGAGACAACACTACCTGTTCTGCTTTCCGAATCCCGCTGTCAAGGAAGATGGCGGCAAAGAGGGCCTCTACTGCGTCAGCTAGGATGGATGGACGTTCCCGACCGCCGCCTAGTTCCTCGCCTTTGCCTAAAAATAGGTGTGTGCCAAGTTCCAGCTTATCTGCAATCTGCACCAAACTCTGCTCACAGACCAGCTCTGCGCGGAGTTTGGTCATCTTCCCTTCTGGCATGTCCGGGCGGTTTTTATATAAGTACTTGGCCACAGTGAAACCGAGGATGCTATCCCCTAAAAACTCTAACCGCTCGTTGCACACTTCCTTCTTACCCTTGGATTCATTTGCAAAGGAACTGTGGGTCAGGGCGGTTTTGAGTAGCTTTGGATTCTTAAAGGCATGGCCCAGTTTTTGTTCCAGTTCTGTCATAATGTGCTTACTCCCCGTCTGTCTGTTTGATCGAGATTGTGTCAATATTGGCTGTAATGTCCTCGATAATTCCCGACTTCGCCAACGCTCCGGCTTGCCGGATGGCACTGCGAATGGTACGGGCATCGGCGTTGCCGTGGGCCTTGATGACAGGCTTTGTAATACCCAAAAGCGCCGTCCCGCCCACTTCGGACACGTCCATTTTGTTCTTGAGACCCCGCAGATTTTTCTTGACTAAGAGACCCTTTAGCTTGGTAACTGCATTCTGCCGGAACGCTGACCTGATCTCTCCCATGATAAACATGGCGGTGCCTTCAATACCTTTGAGCAATACATTGCCCGTAAACCCATCGGCCACTACCACATCTGCGCCGCCTAAGAGCACATCCCGCCCCTCAATGTTGCCGATAAAGTTTAACTTCCCGGCGCCATGGGCAGATTGGAGTAACTTGTAAGTCTCCTGCTGCAACGCTGTCCCCTTACTCTCTTCCGTCCCATTGGAGAGCAAGCCTACTCGCGGGTTCTCTCGGCCTAGCACTCGGCGGACGTAATACGATCCCATATAGGCAAATTGCATCAAATATTCCGGCGTACATTCGGCATTGGCACCGCAGTCGATGAGTAGTGCGCCGCCCTCACGGTTGGGAATCACCGGCGACAGGGCCGCCCGGCGAATGCCCCGGATGCGTTTGGGAATCAGCGTGGCCCCGGTAAGTAACGCCCCCGTGTTCCCCGCCGACACAAACCCGTCTCCACCACCGTCTTTGAGCAGATTGAGACCCACAACAAGGGAGGAATCTTTTTTCTCCCGGATGACACGCGCCGGGTCGTCCTCCATGGTGACGACTTCTGAAGCCTCCACAATAGAGATGCCCTGCGGCAATGCTTTATGGTAGCCCAGTTCTTCTTCCAGCTCTTCCATAATTTGCGCTCTGCGTCCCACCAAGACCACTTCTATTCCAAACTCTTGTGCCGCCATGGTGGCACCCTCTACCTGGGCCTTCGGCGCAAAGTCGCCGCCCATGGCATCTACGATGATTTTCATGTGGTTCCCCCTTACACAAATGATTTGAGCACATCCAACGCCCGGGCCGCAATTTCTGCGTTCTTATTGGCTTTTCCTTTCACCCGATAGCCCAGCGGCTCGATAATGCCGAAATTCACATTCATAGGCTGGAACTCTGTCACGGAACCGTCACTCACATAAAGAGCCAAGGCCCCGATGGCGGTGGTTCTAGGGAAATCCAAGGGTTTCTCGCCATGCAGTGCTCTCGCCAGCTCTATCCCGGCCAGCAAGCCAGAAGCCGCCGATTCTACATAACCCTCTACCCCGGTAATTTGCCCTGCGAAACGAATCCGTGGTGCTTGTTTGAACCGGTAATATCGGTCTAACAGCCGGGGCGAATCTAGATAGGTGTTCCGGTGCATAACACCGTATCGCAAAAATTCCGCACTATGTAACGCCGGAATCATGGAAAACACCCGCTTTTGCGCCCCAAAGGTCAAATGGGTCTGGAACCCAACCAAATTATACATGGTTCCTTGGGCGTTATCCCGCCGAAGCTGTACCACGGCATGATACCGCTCGCCTGTCTCCGGGTGGTCAAGGCCCACCGGCTTTAAGGGGCCGAATCGCAGGGTGTCTCTGCCCCGCTTTGCCATGACTTCTACTGGCATACAACCCTCGAATACTTTGCCTTGCTCAAATCCGTGTACCTTCGCCTCTTCCGCAGAGATGAGGGCCTCATAAAAGGCTTGATACTCTTCCTCACTCATGCCGCAGTTTACATAATCTGGCGTTCCCTTGCCGTAGCGGGAGGCGTAGAACGCTTTGGTCATATCTACGCTCTCTAGGCTGACAATGGGGGCAGCGGCATCGTAGAAATGAAGAAACTCCCCCGCCGCTAGATTGCCGATGGTGGTTGCAAAATCATCGGAAGTCAAAGGCCCTGTGGCGAGTATCACGTCGCCTTCCGGAACCTCTGTGACCTCCCGATGCTCCACTGTAATCCGTGGATGCTCGGTAATCAGCTTCGTCACCTTCTCGGAAAACCCGGCCCGGTCAACAGCAAGGGCGCCCCCCGCCTCTACACGGGTAGCATCTGCCGCTTGTAAGATCACGCTGTCTAGCAAGCGCATCTCGGCTTTCAGTAGCCCCACAGCGTTTTCTAACCGATCCGAGCGCAGAGAGTTGGAACAGACAAGTTCTGCAAAATCCGGGCGCTCGTGGGCAGGGCTCCGCTTGTCCGGCTTCATGTCGATTAGGGTCACGTTAATGTCTCGCCGTGCCAGTTGCCATGCCGCTTCACACCCGGCAAGGCCCGCACCGACGACCGTTACATGCGCCATTACTCTGCCGCCTTTTTGGTGGTGGTTTTCTTAGCAGCGGACTTTTTCGCCGCCGGTTTCTTGGCTGTGGTCGTCTTTTTTGGGGCCGCCTTTTTTGCGGCTGGTTTCTTCGTAGTGGTCTTTTTGGTGTCGGCTTTGCCGTCTTCGGCCTTCTCTTCGCCTTCAGCGGTCTTTTTCTTATAGCCACGCTGGTCTTCCGGCAGGAAGTTGGCGCATTCTTCGTTGACACAAAACGGCGTCTTCCGTCCACGACCGGACAGTTTGAACATGGTCTTGCCACAGGCCGGGCAGGCGTCCGCCACGGGGATGTCCCAAGTCATAAACCCACAGTCTTTGCCCTTTTCGCAAGCGTAATAAGGGAACCCCCGCTTACTGGTGCGCTTGAGCATCCGACTGCCACATTTTGGGCACTTGCCGGGCATCTCAATGACGATGGGCTTGGTAAAGTCACACTCCGGGTAGCCGGGACAGGCTAAGAACCGCCCAAACCGTCCGGATTTGATGACCATCTGCTTTCCGCACTTGTCACAATTCTCGTCAGAGAACTCGTCTGGAATCTTAATCCGCTGGCCGTCTAAGCTCTTTTCTGCTTCTTCTAAGGCCGTGGAAAAGGGTTGGTAGAACTCCCCCAGTACTTTCTGCCACTGCTGTTTGCCCTCTTCGATTTCATCTAGCCGTTCTTCCATCCGGGCGGTGAAGGTGGGGTCTACAATGTCGCCGAATTTGTCCTTCATCAACCCTGTGACCACCGTGCCGAGGGCTGTGGGGCGCAGATGCTTACCTTCTTTGATTACATACTCTCTATCCATGATGGTAGAGATGGTGGGCGCATAGGTGGAGGGCCGTCCAATACCCTTTTCTTCTAAGGCCCGCACCAACGATGCCTCCGTGTATCGCGGCGGCGGCTGGGTGAATTTTTGATCCTGCTGGATCTTCGCCAATTTCACCTCTTCCCCTTCCGCCAGATCGGGCAGGGGTGATTGGACTTCTTCTTTCTCTTCATCCTTGCCCTCTTCATAGACGGCAGAAAACCCGGCGAATTTCAGGGCCGAGTGATTGGCGCGAAACACATACCCGGCACTCACCGCATCAATAGTCACGCTGTCAAAGATGGCCTCAGACATTTGGCTGGCCAAAAACCGGCTCCAAATCAGACGGTAGAGACGGAACTGCTCCGGAGATAAATCTTTTTTGATATCTTCCGGCGTTAGAAACACGTTACTGGGCCGAATGGCCTCATGGGCATCTTGGGAAGATTTCTTGCCCTTGAATACCCGAGGTGCACCGGGGTGGTAGTCTTTACCGTAGCGGCCCTCAATAAAACGCTTGGCATCCCCCACGGCCTCGTCGGAGAGACGGAGCGAATCCGTCCGCATGTAGGTAATCAGACCCACGGCACCTTCGCCGGTGATCTCTACCCCTTCGTAGAGCTGTTGGGCAATACTCATGGTGCGGCGGGTGGTCATGCCCAGTTTCCGGGACGCTTCTTGTTGCAAGGTGGAGGTGATAAACGGCGGCGCCGGGCTTTTCTTCTGGTCACGGCGTTTGACTTTATCCACGGTGAAGGGTGCGGTTTTCACAGCATCTACGACAGCCTTGACTTCCGCCTCACTGTGAAGCTCTTGCTTTTTCGCCGTGGTACCGTGGAACCGGGCCTTAAAGCTGCCGGGCTTGCCGATGCGGTCTAGCATGACATCTAAATGCCAATACTCTTCCGGGGTAAAGGCGTTGATCTCATCCTCCCGCTCTACCACAATCCGGGTGGCCACACTCTGAACACGCCCTGCGGACAGCCCACGTTTAATCTTCGCCCAAAGTAGGGGCGATAGCTTATAGCCCACAATCCGGTCTAATATCCGCCGGGCCTGTTGGGCATCGACTAAATCTTGGTCGATGGCACGGGGGTTTTCAATGCTCTCTTGAACCACCCGCTTGGTAATCTCATTAAACGTCACCCTGTGGCTGTTTTTGTCCGTTAAGCCCAAAAGCTCCTTTAAGTGCCAGCTAATGGCCTCCCCTTCCCGATCCGGGTCAGTGGCCAGATAAACAGCATCGCTTTTCTTTGCGGCACTTTTTAAGTCCTTAATAATATCCGCACGGTCTGTGGAGGGGACATACTCTGGGATAAAGTCGTGCTCAATATCCACACCCATGGTCTTTTTCGGTAAATCCCGCAAATGACCCATGGAGGCTTTCACCGTGTACCCCGGTCCTAAATATTTCATAATCGTCTTGGCCTTAGCCGGTGATTCGACGATAACCAAATTCTGTTTTGTTTTTGCCATCTACTTATATGCTCCTTATCTTTGGGTTTAAACTATACCGTTTCCCGGGGTGCTCGGTTATGTAATCGGCAATCCCCAAGGTGGTCATACACACATTTACCTTTTGGACAGGCAGGCCCGTCTCGCTGATAATCTCGTCTATATGGCGGGGCACTTGCCCCAAGCAACGCAAAACCGCCTGCTCCGCCTCACTGCGGTCAGGCAAAATCCCGTCTAAGTCAATATAATCCTCTTTCGGCTCTGTGTCAATCACTTTTTTTGTTGCGCGCTTACTTTTTTTGTCGGTTTTGGCCTTTACAGGGGCCGACCAGCCCTCTGGCCAAGCCTCCGCTTTCTCCGGCGGGGCCGGGATTTCACTAAGTTTCGGAAACTGCTGGGCGTACTCACGGAGCACCTGCCAACCGGTGGAAGCGGACTGGAATCCCTCGTCGATCAGGGCATTGGACGCCAAGCTGGTGGGTGCGTCAATATTGGCGGGGACGATGAACACATCTCGCCCCTGATCAATGGCGTGGTTCACAGAGTGCATGACTCCGCTTTTCGCACTGGGGATCTCTACAGCCACCAACGCCAGAGACAATCCGGTCATAATCCGGTTACGCCGTGGGAAATTATGGCCCCGTATCTCCGCCCCCGGCGGGTACTCGCTGACCAAACAACCATTTTCCAGCACAGCTTCAAACAGTTTCATATTCTGCGCCGGGTACACCCGCTCGACACCGCACCCCAGCACACCAATCACCGGCCCGCCTTCTTTGAGAGCGCCTTGAGCCGCTGCCGCATCCACACCTAACGCCAAACCGGATACCACAAGTCCACCATGGCGGGTAACTTCCCCGCCGAGGCGAGACGCCGCCGCTAAACCGTAGGGCGAACATTTCCTCGTCCCCGCAATCACAACAGTCGCCGTATCGTCCACCGCTGGCAACCGCCCCCGCACATAGAGGACCAAAGGCGCATCGTCTACATCCCGCAGACGCTGGGGGTACTCGGCATCCTGTTGGCTAAGAATTCTGCCGTCTAGGGCAGTCATGGCCTCTTGAATCCGCCGGACATGCCCCAGCTCTTTGTTCATGAGTGCCGCTATATCATCAGAACGAATACCCTCGATGCCCGCAAAATCCCCCTCGGCAGCAAAGAATACCTCCTTGGGGCCACCTAGCCGGTTCATGACCTGTCGAGCGAGAAAGGGGTTTAGGCCCGACTCGTTCATCCATATCCAGTATTTTAACTCAACCATGGATCGTACCCTCCCTGTTGCGATATAGCTCCCAGAGCAAAATAGAACCCGCCACACCGGCGTTGAGCGATTCTGTATACGCTTCCATAGGGATTTTGATTGTCCCATGGCATTGTGATAACAGTGCGGTACTAAGCCCTTGTCCTTCATTGCCGATGGCGATTGCCACCCGTTCCGGGAGCGGCCCGCCTATGGCTTTTGCGTCCTCTTTGAGGGCCGCGCCCAGCAGGGTAAGGCCGTTTTGGTTTGTATATTCTACCAGTTCCTCTATCGTCATCATACACACCCGCTGCCGGAACAATGCCCCCATGGCCGCCCGGACGGTCTTGGGGTTATAGATATCCACGCAGTCCCCCACAAGGATGACTTGTTCGATTCCAAAGGCCGTAGCCGAACGAAGCAAGGTGCCCATGTTGCCGGGGTCTTGGATACCGTCTAGGATTAGTGCTTGTTTCGGCGTAGCTATTGGTGTATTATCCGGCATGATGCAGGCGAACAAAAGTGGTTGCGGGTTTTTTAGGGGTGAGATGCTGTGTAACACATCCTCCGGCACTAATACTACAGGACAGGTTGCATCTGTTGCCAGTTCTTGGTATGAGGTGGCTAGAAGCGGGATTTCCATCCCTGCCTGTCTCGCTTCTTCGTAGAGTTTCAGTCCGTCACAAAGAAACACACCGGTAATCTCTCGATAGGCCCGGTCGGTGCCGAGTTTTTTTAGGTGTTGTAGTTGTGGGTTTTTTCGGCTGGTGATTTGTTGCATAGGCTGTCCTTTTTTGCTATTTTGTAAATGCGGGCGGCAAGCCGTCCGGCCCTTGACCTTAATATTTTTTCTTTATGAGCGGTTTCAGCTTTTTCTCACGCCACCATACAAGTCCATACGTTGCGCCAACACCGCCAATGTACATAGCGATCCATAAGATGATTGCACCAACAAGGGTCTCCCCTTGTGTAAATATAGAAACCAGTAATACTGGGTGAAACATCCCTATAGCAAACACATGCATCCATAATATGTATTTTGCGGTCGCTTGCAAACATTCTTTTCTGGGAACCAAAATTAAACATCGGAGCAATGTGCCAAGGGAAAGAAAGATAAAAGCAGGTACTGAAAGCCAAATATACCTTGGTTTATTTTTCATAGCACAACTCCCCATTCTCTGCATCTATGCGCTCCATTCATGGGCGCAAGTCAATCACATGGTAACCCGGCACTTGTAGGGGGTGCCGCCCTCGGCGTCCCGTTCCTTTGCCTTTCGTAGGGGCAGGCCTTGTGTCTGCCCAGTTCCTTGACCCTTCTCTATCGGCTTGCGCCGATTCTATCTTGGCGAGCACCGCCAATTGGTCATGTCCTGCCGGACGGGCTTTCTTTTTGTCTCGCCAAAAAGAAACAAAAAAGCGACTTATGGGCTGCGCCCCTAAGAACCCCCTAAGGGCCGTGGCTGGGCCTTATGGTGGGCGGTAGCTGTGATGTGCAGCAACAATCTTCTACGGGTGTGGATAGTCTGTGGGGCCACGGTCTTGTCATTTGAAGGTGCTCAAGAATGGGTAGCATGGGGTCAAGAGAGTAGGGTCTGGGTCAAGGGACGGTGCCGACCAGCTCTCCTAAACACGGAGAGCCTATTGCTCAAAAAGGGTTCGTCTTTTGCGTGTGCATTGTAGGGGCATTGCTTGCTACGCTCGGCCCTTGGCTGTAGGAGACGCTTATTCGGTACATTCTAAATTCTCTTGCTTTGAATCCTAAGATGATAGAAGTGCTGTAGCCATTCTGGCAAATCAACCACGGATGGCTTGATTTTTTTCAAAGTACGCTTGCCAACTCGTCTATCCATTATCGCAAGCATACGGACGAGCCCGTTTTCAGATTCCAAAGATTCAGAAATATCGCTTGATAAAAATTCATTCAATGCAACCCCAAAATCGCTAGGGCAATATAACCCTCGTTCGTTATACTCTTTTTTCACTTCTTTATGAAGTTCGGCATAACTTTTGTCGCTTCCAGAATTTTTACGCTTAGATACTTCCACATACCCTTTACCTTCGGCTGTAAAGGGCATATTAACAATTTCTTTTTCATCTACAAGTATGCAAACTCGTCCACATCCATCATGTGCTTTTCTGTATCTGGTAGTAAAATATCGTACGCGTCCTTTTAGAGCATCACATATCAAATCCTGCTCCAAAATTTTGCGAACCTCTGCCCAATGTCTTCGTGTACGTACAGCAATCACTTCCCCTACTATAAATTCGTTACACCCTACGCCTCAAAACTCAAATACATACTTATCCGGGTCATCTGGGTGTATCAAAATCTTCACACGCTCACCAACATGTTGCAACTCCTTATTGGAAAGCGAACCGCTTGTGAACCTCATGTTATTGTATGTTGCAACCAAAACAGTAGCGGGGCGACCATTTACGACTACCTTCCAGTTTTCTTCCGTGCCAACAACGTCGGCCCACACCGGGGTGCCGTGTTGTAAGAGCCAGTTACGCAGTTTTGCTTTCCGCCTTATGTACAACAAAAAGATAGCACCTATGCTGAAAAAAATAACGCCTGTAAACATCGGGATGATACCGGGAAGCCAACCGACAATCCCGTCGGCGGCAATGGCATACGGGTCGTCCCGGCTAACAAGCAGATTCACATTGCCGCCCACCCGCATATTTGTACTAAACCAGTTTAGGCGTGCGTTAATCGTGCGGTTCCCTACTTCATATTCCACATACACGACACCCCGATACTCGGGCCCAAGCACCCCATCCTCTTGTTGTACTCTGTCAATGTCTCTGACACGCTCGGTACGAATGCTTGTAATGGTGGCGGTGACAGAATCAGAGTTTTGCACAATATTCCAGTGGCGAATACCTAAGAAAACACCGGCTATCATAACCAAAATCCCAACGGAAAAGAATACGGTTCCTAATATTTTGAATACTTTTTTATGCATATCGTGTCCTTTCCGGGGGCGAAAGTCAAAAGCCGGGCGGATTGCCATCCGCCCCTACTGGTTGTCCGGCTTCATGGTTGGGAATAAGATCACATCCCGAATTGACGCACTATCCGTCAACAACATCACCATCCGATCAATCCCGATCCCACAACCGCCTGTGGGCGGCAGGCCGTACTCTAACGCCGTGACAAAGTCCTCGTCCATCATGGACGCTTCTTCATCACCGCCGTCACGGAGAGAAGCTTGGCGCATAAAGCGCTCTTTTTGGTCAATGGGGTCGTTTAGCTCGGAGAATGCATTGGCCATCTCCCGGCCTGTGATAAACAGCTCAAACCGCTCGGTGAGCCGTGGATCGGACGGACACCGCTTGGCTAGAGGCGAAACCTCCACCGGGTGGTCTAAGATAAAGGTGGGTTGAATCAACTTTGCCTCTACCCGCTGATCGAAGCACTCGAACAGAATAGAACCCCAAGACAGTTCTTTCGGCAACGTCACGCCGATGCTTTTCGCCGCCGCTACCGCCTCTTCCGTGGTGGTGAGGGTCATGAAATCCACGCCGGTATACTGCTTCACCGCCTCGGCCATGGTAAGCCGGGCAAAGGGGGCTTTCAGGCTCACTGGTGTGCCTTGATAAGAAATCTCCGTGGTGCCCAAAATGTCTTGGGCGGCCTTTGCGAAAATCCCCTCGGTGCGCTCCATGATATCGTGATAGTCGGCGTAGGCTTCATAAAACTCCACCGTGGTAAATTCCGGATTATGGCGGGGACTAATCCCCTCGTTGCGGAACAGGCGGCCAATCTCATATACCCGCTCAATGCCGCCCACCACCAACCGCTTTAAGTGCAGTTCTGTGGCGATTCGCATGTACATTTCCATGTCTAGGGTATTGTGATGGGTAATAAAGGGCCGGGCATTGGCCCCACCGGACACGGTGTTTAGCACCGGGGTCTCCACCTCTAAATAACCCCGGTCGTCTAAATATCGCCGGATGGTCTGGATTACTTTCGTGCGAATCTCAAAGGTACGGCGCACCTCCGGGTTCATAATCAAATCCACGTACCGCTGGCGATAACGAAGCTCTTGGTTGGTTAACCCATGGAACTTCTCCGGCAGGGGCAACAGCGATTTCGACAACAGCAAGACAGAGGTCACGTTCACCGAGACCTCTCCCCGTTTGGTGCGAAACACGGTACCGGACACGCCGATAATGTCCCCGATGTCCCATTTGCGGAACTCATTAAAGAGCTCTTCCCCTAAGTTATCCACCTTGATATACAACTGAATCCGGCCCCGGTCATCGAGGATATCCACGAAAAAGGCCTTCCCCATGACACGCTTGGACATCATCCGACCAGCCAGAGAAACATCGCTCCCCTCCATTTGGTCGAAGTTGTCTTTGATTTCCGCACTATAGGCCGTGCGGGTAAATTTGGTCACATGGTACGGGTCTCTGCCGTCTGCTTGCAATTTGTTGAGCTTATCCCGCCGATGTTGCAGAATTTCAGACAAGCTCGGTTCTGCTTCCTCCGGCGTAGTTATCGTACGGTTTTCTTCGGTCATCTCATCATCACACCTTAGCTATTTGATAGAAAGTATCTCCAGCTCAAAGTCGCCTGCTGGCGCATGAACGGTTACTTTTTCACCTTTTTTCCGGTCAATCAGTGCCGACCCGATGGGAGAGTCGTCAGACACACGAAGTTGCATGGGGTCCGCCTCTTGGCTGCCCACGATTTCATAGATGTCCTCTTCTTTGGTGGCAATCTCGCGCACTTTGACCTTTGAGCCGAGAGACACAAGCCCTGCCCGGTTGCTCTGCTCAATGATCTCGGCCCGGTCAATCAGATTCTTGATCTCGGCAATCTTGGAGTAAAGCTTCCCCTGCTCATTTTTCGCCTCGTCATACTCACTGTTTTCCGAGAGATCACCGAAGCTCCGCGCCACCTTAATCTGCTCTGCCACTTCCTTTTCTCCCACGGTTTGCAAGTGGTGAAGCTCTGCCACCAACTCATCATACCGGGCCTTACTCATCTTAAATTTATTTTCTCCAGCCATACTGACCATCCTTTCAGCCCGGATAACCGGGCTATTACCCCACCCGCTAAGCAGTCTCCATTTGGAACGAAAATTTTTGCTGTCCTGCAAGGCAGAGGATACAACTTTACTGACGTAAGACAAGAACGACAACGTAGCAGGTCGGCAAAAAGGCCGTTCCGAATTGATACTGTTTAGCGGGTGGGGTAATATAAATTGTAGTATTCGCAACGCAATAGAGCCGTACCTCAAATGTACGGTAACGGCGCTTGCATTATAACATGTTTACAGGGATTGTCAAGTAGGGATCGGTGTCCGGCATTTGTCTACTGTCCACTCTCTGCCGAACAGCTCTCCCAAATGACGGAGAGCCTGCCACCCAAAAAGAGTTGCACAAAAGAAGTCTAGAACAAAAGCTGTTTGAACAGCTTTCGGCATTCTGCGACAAACGCTGCTTGGCTTTGGTGGTTGTTTTCCAAAACATAGTCACAGTGCGTCTCGAAAAAATTATCTGGTTTCTGGCTGGCAATCCGTGCCTCGGCATATGCCAGTTCAGTACCCTCTCTGGCTACAATCCGCTGGGCCCGCACTCCGGACGGGGCGAGGACACCTATCACAACATCACACATGGCGGCGATGCCGCTCTCAATGAGGGCGATGGCTTCGATGGCTGCTAAGGTACCGCCTTGCGCCTGATGGGCCGCCACGAACCGTTCCACCTCTTGCCGTACATGGCTGTGGGTGATTTGGTTTAGGTTTGCTAAAGCCGCAGGGTCGTGGAACACGATATTGCCGAGGGCTTTGCGTTCCAGCTTCCCCGCCGTCACAGTGCCGGGAAACCGTGTGCCGATTTCTTCTAACATAGGCCCACCAGCCTCTAACAACCTGTGGTAGACCGCGTCGCAATCAATCACGAGGGCCCCCATGTCCGCCAGAACGCCAAGGGCCGTAGACTTCCCCGCCCCGCTGCCGCCGGTGATGCCGAATATGGTCATTTATGCGCCCTCGCTGGCCTGCATTTTTTCCGCTTGGTCGGCGGTGATTAAGGCATCTAGCACCTCGTCCATGTCGCCGTTTAGAATCTGCTCGATTTTATAGAGGGTCAGCCCAATCCGGTGATCCGTCACCCGGCCTTGTGGATAGTTATAGGTACGAATCCGCTCACTGCGGTCGCCTGTCCCCACTTGGCTTTTTCGATCACTTGCTTGGGCGGCCTGTTGCTTTTCCTGCTCGGCCTCATACAGGCGAGAAACTAGGATTTTCATGGCCTTTGCTTTGTTTTTGTGCTGGCTTCGCTCGTCCTGACATTCTACCACAACGCCTGTGGGAATGTGGGTAATGCGGATGGCACTATCCGTGGTGTTGACGTGTTGGCCCCCTGCCCCGGAAGAGCGGAAGGTGTCAATCTTCAGGTCAGCCGTATTGATTTCAAAATCCACTTCCTCCATCTCCGGCAGCACCGCCACGGTAACGGTAGACGTGTGAATCCGGCCTGACGCTTCTGTATCCGGCACCCGCTGTACCCGGTGGACACCGCTTTCATACTTTAAGCGGGAATAGGCCCCGTCCCCTGCGATGAGGAAACTGACCTCTTTAATCCCGCCAAGCTCGGTCTCGTTGATATTCAAAATCTCTGTCTTCCACCGCCGCCGCTCGGCGTACATGCAGTACATCCGGTACAGGCTATGGGCGAACAAGGCCGCCTCTTCCCCGCCGGCACCGCCCCGAATCTCAATGATAACATTGCGTGAATCGTTGGGGTCTCGGGGCAGTAGTAGGATTTTTAGTTCTTCTTCCAATCGTGTCACTTCGTTTTTGGCATCGTCCAGCTCTTGCTGTACCATTTCTTTGAACTCCGGGTCGTCAATCTTGCCGTCTAACAGCGCAAGGGCCTCTTCCGCACTCTCTTCCGCCTTGCGGTAGGCCCGGTATGCCTCCACCACAGGGGCGAGTTCCTTTTGCTCCCGCGCGATTTTCGCCACGAGACCGGGGTCACTATAGACCTCAGGGCTGGCCATTTTGGCGTCCAGTTCTTGGTATTTTTCTTCGACTAATTTTAGTTTATCAAACATGATAGATTGCTTCTTTCTTTTTATGATGGCGTGGAGTTATTTTATCATAAAACAGGGATAAAGTAAATGGGCAGATGGCTACGACTCCCGCAACATCTTACGCCGTGCCCGATAGTCCGGCAGCACCGCTGCCACGGTAGCCCAGAAATCCGGCCCGTGGTTTTTGTGGGTAATATGGGCAAGCTCGTGCACCACCACATAATCCAGTACCTCCAGCGGGTACCGCATAAGGCGACAGGAGAAAGACAGGCGGTTACAGCTCGTACAGCTACCGATACGGGTTCGGTTCTTGGTATAGCGAAGCCCACTGGGCACTACCCCCATGATTTGGGCAAAATGCGCCACACGATCAGGAATCGTTGCTTTTGCCTCCTCCATCCACATTGCGAGTTGCGCTTGGGTGGGCGCAGGGTAGCGTTCCAGATACACACGGCGTTGTTCCAGCTTATCTTGAATCCAGTCCCTGTGCTTGGCCACGAATGCTTCAATATACGCCGTTTGCATTCGGTTGGGTACACGTACTATAACCTCTAACCCATCACCTAGGCCGAGGCTCATGGTTTTTCGCTTCGAGCGGATTACTCGGTATGGTATCTGCTCCATCATTCCCCCGCCACTTGCACATGGACTGTCCGTGCTCTGGGGCCGTCAAACTCGCAGAAATAGATCCCCTGCCAAATGCCCAGCACGGGCCGCCCCCGGTGGACAATCAGCGTGATACCTGCCCCCATGAGGCTGGCCTTCACATGGGCTGCGCTGTTACCCTCCATATGTCGAAACCGTGCCCGATCCGGGCTGATTTCATTGAGGGCATATAGCATGTCCTTTGTCACGTCCGGGTCTGCGTTTTCGTTGATGGTAAGCCCCGCCGTGGTGTGGGGACAGTGTATCACGCAAAGCCCCTCTGTGACACCGCTCTCCATGATGGCTTCTGTGATGCGGCTTGTAATATTCACCATACCTTCCCTTTGGGTGTCTATGGTAATTTTGGCGTAATGTGTCATGGAAACCCCTCCTCACGCATTCCAGTATACCCGCCGATGCGCTGTGTCGTCAAGGCAAAATATAGCCGCATGGCAAGGGTGCCATGCGGCTATATTTTGTCAAGGCACCTCTGGCATCTTCTGCCATGGGTTCTGCGGCGGGCCAGTGTCTGCCACAACGGCGGCGATGGCCTCTACCGCTGCCACCATCTCTGGCGGGGTGACCTCTGGCACTACCGGTGTCCATTGCCCGGCGGGCTCCGGCGGCGTTTCCGGTACCGGCGATTCTTCGGGTGCCTCTGGCGCACTGCACGAGGGGGCGGGTTCCGGCTCTGCCACAGGTTCCTCCGGCTTCGGTTCTGGCTTTGGGGACGGTTCACACACACGCTCTATTTTTGGTGTCTGCATCGGCTCCCACTCTACCAGCGGGACGATGGGGATAGGAGTATGGGGACGGGTATGTACTTCTTCCGGCGGTGCCGCTTGCTCCATCGGCGGGGCCGGCGGTACTGTGTCTTCTGGTATTTCGGGTAGCGGCAACGGCGCAGGTCGCTCTTCTTCCGGTGCCTCTAACCGGCCCCCGTGTCGCTCTAGTGCCATCCACGTATTGGCCGCCACGACCCCGTCTACAGGGAGCTCATGGGCACTTTGAAAGGCAAGAACACTCCGCAATGTCTTTGCCCCAAACCTTCCATCTGCCTGCCCCACCGAGTAACCCATCTGTATCAGCATCCGCTGTAAGTGCCGAACTGCCGGACCAGATGCCCCTATCCTCAATGGAATATATTCCATGTTACACTTCCTTTCACTTGTTTCTTGCTTTATTATAAGCGGTTTGGGTGAAAGTGTGCGTGTTGTTGGGTGTCTGGTCTTCGCACAAATACAAAGCCTAGGGAGCAAATACACTCCCTAGGCCTACTTCTATCTAGATAGATTACTTCTTCTGTTCCGCCGCCAGCCCCGGATATTTGGGCTGTTCTTTATACGTGGTGTGTAGCCAGTGATGAGCTTTCTCACCGCCCGGCTCGCCGAGGCACTCGCTGTAGACCTCTTTGACAATGGGGCTCTCGTGAGATTTATGCAAGTGACGGCTATCGGTGGCACCTTTATATAGCGCAGAACCACGGATTTCCCGCAAGTCGTTAAAGCTCTGTACAAACCCGGTCTGGATGGGCTGGCCGCCGCCGTTGACACAGCCGCCGGGGCAACCCATGACCTCAATCATGTCATAGTTGGCTTCCCCGGACTTGATGCTGTCCAGCAGATTCCCGGCATTGGTCAGACCGGAAGCAATCGCAATTTTCACTGTGCGACCTGCTACGTCGTACTGGGCCTCTTTGATACCGTCGTAGCCGCGAACCTCTTCAAATACCAGTTTCTCCAGCTCTTTGCCCGTCAGTTTTTCCACAACAGTCCGCAAAGCGGCTTCTGTCACGCCGCCTGTCACGCCGAAGGTGTACCCGGCGCCGGTGGAGATGCCCAACATGGGGTCAAATTCCTCGTCCTGCAAGTTGGTAAACATGAGACCCGCATTGGAAATCATACGACCCAGCTCACGGGTGGTGACCACCACATCAATGTCGTTGCAACCTGTTACCGCTTGCTGGTTGGGCCGCCAGATTTCGTACTTTTTCGCCGTACAGGGCATGACGCTGACCACAAAAATGTCTTTCGGGTCAATATTCATCTTTTGGGCGTAGTAAGTCTTAATCAAGGCACCCGTCATCTGTTGCGGTGACTTACAGCTAGACAAATTCTTGATAAACTCTGGGTAATACTGCTCACAATAGCGCACCCAGCCGGGGCTGCATGAGGTGATGATGGGCAGGTTCTCGCCAGTCTCCAGCCGTTGCATCATCTCGGTACCTTCTTCCATGATGGTGAAGTCGGCACCGACACCCACGTCAAACACCTTGTCAAACCCAAGGCGGCGGAGAGATGCGACCATCTTCCCTTCCACGTTGGTGCCCATTGGCATTCCGAAACACTCACCCAACGCCACACGGACGGCAGGGGCGGTGATGGCAATCACATGTTTCTTCGGGTCAGCTAGGGCTGCGTAGGCTTTTTCCGTGTCGTCTTTTTCCGTCAAAGCGGCGGTGGGACAGACGATGATACACTGACCACAAGACACACAGGCCATCTCGCCCAGCGTCCGGCCAAAAGGACTACCGATGTTCGTAGCAAACCCACGGTCATTGGCACCGATAACGGCTACGTCTTGCTGCTTTTTACAGATCGAGACACAACGGCGACAGAGGACACACTTAGAGTTATCCCGCACCAAGTGCGCAGTAGATGCCTCAATCTCAGCTTTTAACTCGTCATCGGCAAAACGAACTTGATCTACGCCGTGTTCGATACAGAGCTTTTGCAGTTCACAATTCTGGCTTCTCACACAGGTCAAACAGTCTTTTCTGTGGTTCGACAGAATCAGCTCTAAGGTTTTCTTCCGTGCTTCCCGCACGCGGGTGGTGTTGGTGAACACCTCCATCCCCTCTGACACGGGGTATACACAGGCGGCAACTAGGGTGCGGGCACCTTTGACCTCTACCACACACACACGGCACGCACCGATTTGATTGACTTCTTTTAGGTAACATAGGGTGGGGATTTCAATCCCCGCTGTCCGGGCCGCCTCTAAAATCGTGGAGCCAGCGGGACAGGCAAGGTCCATGTTGTTTAGTTTGATGTTAATCATGCTCATTTGTCCCTCCTCCTATTTCACGATGATGGCGTTGAATTTCTTACAGGCGTCTAAACACGCACCGCATTTGATACATTTGTCAAGCAGAATCTCGTGAGGTTGTTTGACCTCACCGATAATGGCATCTGTCGGACAGACCCGCTTACAGAGAGTACAGCCGATACACTTTTCTGCGATGATGAAATACTGGAGCAAGTCTTTACAGACCCCCGCCGGACAGCGGCCCTCTAACACATGGGCTTCATACTCATCTCTAAAGTGCTCTAAGGTTGATACCACCGGGTTAGGGGCCGTTTGACCCAAACCGCAAAGGGAATTGTCTTTGATATAAGCAGACAGCTCTGTTAAAGCGTCTAGGTCTTCCATTGTCCCGTTGCCTTCTGTAATCTTCGTCAGGATGTCAAACATCCGCTTGGTACCGATGCGGCACGGAGTACATTTCCCACAGCTCTCTTCTTCCGTGAACTCTAGGAAGAACTTGGCAATGTCCACCATACAACTGGTCTCGTCCATGACGATTAGTCCACCGGAACCCATCATAGAACCAACGGCAGTCAAACTGTCAAAGTCGATGGGGGTGTCAATCAAGCTGTTGGGGATACAGCCACCAGATGGGCCGCCGGTTTGGGCCGCTTTAAAGGCTTTTCCGTCCGGCACACCGCCGCCGATCTCTTCTACGATTTCCCGCAGGGTGATACCCATGGGCACTTCCACCAGACCCACGTTGGTAATCGCACCGCCCAAGGCGAATACTTTGGTGCCGGAAGAGTTCTCGGTTCCAATCTTCTTAAACGCTTCCGCACCGTGGAGCAAAATCCATGTGATATTGGTGTATGTTTCTACATTGTTGAGTACTGTTGGCTTACCGAACAGACCCTTCACCGCCGGGAACGGCGGACGGGGATTCGGCTCACCGCGTTGTCCCTCAATACTCATCATCAATGCCGTTTCCTCACCGCAGACGAACGCACCGGCACCAAGGCGAACTTCTAGGTCAAAGTCAAACCCTTTACCTAGTATGCTCTTTCCTAAGAAACCATATTCTTTGGCTTGCTTTATGGCAACCTGCATCCGCTCAACAGCGATGGGGTATTCTGCACGGACGTAGATATAGCCTTGGCTTGCACCAATGGCATAGGCCGCAATGGCCATGGATTCGATGATGTTGTGTGGGTCACCCTCTAACACAGAGCGATCCATGAATGCGCCGGGATCCCCTTCATCGGCGTTACAGCAGACATATTTGACTTCGTTCTCGGTTCTCGCCGCAAACTGCCACTTGAGTCCTGTTAAGAAGCCCGCACCGCCACGGCCGCGGAGACCGGAGTCTAGCACTTCTTGGATGACCGCCTCCGGAGAGAGTTCGGTCAGACACTTGGCGAGGGCTTCATACCCACCCACGCCGATGTACTCGTCAATAATCTCCGGGTTAATCACACCACAGTTACGCAGCGATATCCGCATTTGTTTTTTATAGAAAGGTGTCTCGCTCAAACAAGAGATGCCGCCGTCTTCCTGCACCGTTTCGTGGTACAGCAACTCTTCGACCACATTGCCGCCTTTGATATGCTCTTCCACAATCCGGCCGATGTTCTCCAACTTCACCTCGGAGTAGAATGACCCCTCCGGGTAGACAACCACAATCGGCCCCAAGGCACACAGGCCAAAGCAACCGGTCAATACCACTTTCGCCTTATCTTGCAAACCGTGCTTTTCTAAGTGCAAGTTGAACTCATCAATAATTTCCATGCTTTTAGCGGCCACGCAACCAGTCCCTGCACAGACCATAATGTGATGCTGTGCAATCTCACTGGGTACCTCATCGTGGCTGGTTTGCCGCACTGCTACTTCGGGTTCCATCTCGCCCCGTATGGTGCGTAGCTGTTCTAATGTTTTTGCCATCTATCAGACCCTCCAATCAAATCGTGTCGCCCGGATTTGGCGTACACATAGTGTGAATTACTCTTGCTCTGCCGCTTCTTCCGCTTTGGCTTTTTCTAAGTACTCATCAATAATAGGCTCAATCTGGCCACGATCCAGCTTGCCGTACACATCATTGTTGATGGTAAGAACAGGCGCCAGACCACAAGCACCGATGCAACGGGTGGCTTCAATGGAAACGCTGCCGTCGTCTGTAATCCCACCGGATTTACAACAGGTATGGTTGGCAATGTCGTCTAAAATATCCCCGGCGCCACGGACGTAGCACGCAGTCCCCATACAGACCGCAATGTGGGTCTTCCCTTTGGGCTCTAGGATAAATTGTGAGTAGAAAGACACGATTCCGTAAATTTCAGTTAGCGGAATATCTAACCCCTCGGCCACCATAACTTGCACTTCTTCAGGCAGGTATCCATAAATCTCTTGCGCCTCTTGCAGCACCGGCATACTGGCACCACGTTGTCCTTTGTGCCGTTGGATTACCGCTTGTAGCTTTGCGGCTTGTTCTGTGGTACCGACAAACGGCACCGACGTTTTTGTGTTTGGCATAACGATTTGCCCCTCCTTTTCATGTGTCGATCCAATTTTAATCATGTTATTTTTTTAACATTGACACATCTACATAGGCCCCCGATTAAGGGCCGACCTTTGCTATAATACCACAATCTTCGCAGAAAAGATAGTGGGAATTTTAGAAACTTATGGGGTTATTTTCTTTCGGCGAACGATTCTCTCGTTTTGTGGCATTCATGCCACAAAAGCGAATTGTGATTTTTGAAATAATCATGTATTTTAACTTATTTTTTTACCAAAAATAGCTTGACACAACCAATGGGGCATGCTAAACTGAGGGCGTTGAAAAAAGGTTTTTTTCTAAAATTTAAAAAATCTTTTCCATTTTTAGGAGGGATGGGGGCAACAAGTAGCTCTGTACTTAACCGATTTCAGTGAAAAGAAACGAAGGGAATGAAAAACAATGCAAGAAATAGGTAGCGATTTCTATGCCAAAAGCATAGAGGAAGTTCTGGTTTTTGCAAAGACAGACACTGAGGGACTTTCCGTTTCGGAGGCGACAAAACGCCTAGATCGAGACGGGAAGAATGCGTTAGAGGGTGCGAAAAAAGTTCCAGCATGGATGCGTTTTGTAAAGCAACTGAAGCATATTATGATGATTGTGCTGTTTGTTGCTATGATTTTAACGGCGGTCACTTCGATTCTGGATCCACCAAACCAAAAGTGGGTCGGTGTCGGTTTGATCGCTTTGATTATTCTTGTGAATGCAAGTATTGGGTTCTTCCAAGAGAATCAAGCGGAAAAATCAGTGGAGTCCCTGAAAAAAGCCACCAAACCATTTGCGCGGGTATTGCGTGACGGCGAGGTAGTGAGTATCAAAACAGAAGACCTTGTGGTGGGAGACGTGGTTCTAATCGAAGCGGGGGATATCGTTCCCGCCGATATGCGACTAATTGAAACCGCAAGCTTGATGGTAGAAGAGGCAGCGCTAACCGGAGAATCTGTGCCGGTTGAAAAAGGCACAGATGCCATATTCGGCGAGGATCTGGCTCTCGGCGATATGAAAAACATTGCTTTCATGAGCGGTATCATTACATACGGCCGCGGAAGGGGTGTGGTGGTCGCCACCGGGATGCAAACCCAGCTTGGCATCATAGCGGGACATCTCGCTCGTGAGAAAACACCAGAGACACCGCTTACAATCAGCCTGAATAAAACCATGCGGATTATTACCGCAATCGCAGGGGTTATCGCAGCATTTATCTTCTTAATGCGTGCGTTTTCGGGGGACTCGTTCATTGACAGCATGTTAATCACAGTTGCCATCGCCGTTTGCGCCATTCCGGAAGCCATTCCGATTTGTGTATCTGTGACCATGTCACTGGGTGTACAGCGCATGAGTAAGCGAAGAGCGATTGTACGGAATTTGCCTGCCATTGAAACATTGGGAAGCACACAGATTATCTGTTCGGACAAAACGGGAACTATCACGTTGAATAAGATGACCGTGACGGCAGTTTACCCGGAGGAAGCCGCATCGGAAGGCGATAAACAGAAAATGCGTGAGTGTATGATTTTATGTAATGATACCCACGCAAAATATGCCGACGATGGCGAACTGGAAACCATCGGCGACCCGACAGAGGCCGCTCTTGTCCATTATGGCTATACCTTCGGGCTGAAAAAGCACGAGGTAGAGCTTGAAAATCCCCGGGAATGCGAGCTGCCTTTCGACAGTGCGCGAAAAATGATGTCTACACTAAATCACACCAAAGACGGCCTGACCATGTACACAAAGGGTGCGTTTGAAATCATCAAAACCCGCTGTAACAGGATTTTGGATAACGGGCAAGTCCGCCCCATGACAGATGCTGATATGGCACGGCTCAGTGAGCGGGCTGTGGGCTTCGCCAAGCAGGCGTTACGTGTACTTGGTTATGCGTACAAGCCCTTTGAGACAAAACGAAAGCTGACAGCAGAGGATGAGAATGACCTGATTTTCATTGGGTTCTCAGGGTTAATCGACCCGCCCCGGGAAGAGGTTTTGCATAGCGTAGAGACATGCAAGGGTGCCGGCATCATAACCATTATGATAACCGGTGACCACCGTGATACCGCCTATGCCATCGCAAAACAGGTCGGCATAGCAGAGGATGAAACCCAAGTTGTAACAGGGGCAGAGCTTCAAAAGATGTCTGACGAGCAACTGGCCGAAAAGGTAATGGGGTATCGCGTATATGCCCGTGTAAACCCGGAAGACAAGCTGCGGATTGTGAAATCCCTGCGTTCCCTGAACAAAATTGTCGCAATGACCGGGGATGGTGTCAACGATGCGCCCAGCATTAAGGCTGCCGATATTGGAATCGGAATGGGAATTTCCGGTACAGAGGTCACAAAAGGGGCGGCGGACGTCATTTTAACAGATGACAACTTTGCAACCATTGAATCTGCGGTGGAGGAAGGAAGACGGACATACAGCAACATCTTAAAGATTGTGGTGTATCTGATTTCCTTGAGTGTCGCTGAAATCTTGCTTCTTACGACTTTGATCGCTGTATTTCGACTGCCGTTCTTTAACCCCTTGCTAATCCTGTGGATCAATGTGGTGACAGACACACTGCCAGCAATCGCATTAGGGTCATTGCCGGCGGAACGTGACATCATGCGGCAACAGCCCAACGCCACAGGCGGGAGCTTGTTCCGGGGCATGACAGGCTTGACCATTGTCGTTCATGCGGCGTTCCAATCTTTGGTTGTGTTCGCAGTCTACTTTATCGCCCTGTCCGTGTTCAATTGGGAACCTATCATTGCGATCACGATGAGTTATGTGGTGCTTGGAACGGTTGAAACAGTCCATCCGTTCAACCTGATTCATTACAGAAAATCCATCTTCAAGTCCGCTCCGTTCCAAAGCAGGGCCTTAAATTGGGCAGTGCTGTCAACAGTGGTTCTTGTAGTGGGAAGCCTCGTCTTGCCAATCCCAGCGTTCCAACACGCCCTAGGGATAGCGCCCATATCGCCGCTACAGTGGGTAATAGCGGTAGCTGCCGGGGTCATGATTATTCCGATGATAGAGATCTATAAGATATATAAGAGACGGTATTATGCTCGGATAGAGAAGGAAGCATCGAAGGTATTGTAAGTAAGTTCAATCAAGCAACCCCCTCGCCTGTGAAGGTGAGGGGGTTGCTTGATTGGTTTGTCGCTTCACTAAGGAGCTGTCAGCGTCCCGGCCCTTGACCTTTTCTCTTTCGGCGTGTCCGCCGAGGGTTTTCTCGGCGTGCACCGCCAGCTTGTTTTGTCCTGCCGGACGGGCCTTCTTTGCCGTTTCGCAAAGAAGCAAAAGAAACACAGGGGCTGTGCCCCTATGTACCCGCTAAGGGCAAGGGCAGAGTGACGACGGTTTTGCCCCTTATACCCCACACTGGTGCCGATACCCTCTAGCCGGATGTAGTAGCGCTCTCAACCCCAATGGTCAAGGGCGTTTTTCGCCGCCGGATTGATGTACTATTGAAATGCGCTCAAAAATGAGATGCTTTCTATGCATCCATCGTGGGGTAGGCCTTGTGTCTGCCCGGTGCTTGGCCTTGAGCTACCCCAATTGCCGCAAACTTTCTTCCAAATTCGCAATCAACGCTTCCGCTTTCTCGGCCTTCTCACGCTCGGCGGCTACAACATGTTCTTTCGCCTTTTGTACAAACGCCTCGTTGGATAGTTTTTTTTGTTGTTGTGCCAACACGCCTTTGGCTTTCTCAATCTCTCCGGCTATGCGGGTACGCTCGGCGGCTAAGTCTACCAAGTCCGACAACGGCAGAAAAATGCGGGCATCTTTCGTCACCACAGACACTTGCCCTTCCATGTTCTCTGGGGCGTCTGCGCCAATCTCCAAATCGCTGACGTAGGCCAATTTCCCGAAATACACTCGTCCGGCCTCGAAGGTTTTGGGGTCGTTGGTGGCGATTAATGCCTTGCTTTTTCTCGACGGCGGTACCTTCATCTCGCTCCGGCGGACACGGATAGCGCGGACGGCAGCCATGATTTTCTCGAAACGGGCCTCGTCTGCTGGGAAGTCTAGGTCTTTTGTGTAGGCCGGATAAGGTGCGACCATCAACGCCTCACCTTCATGTGGGAGGGCTTGCCAGATTTCTTCGGTGATGAAGGGCATGAAGGGATGGAGTAGTTTCAGGGTCTCAATCAATACAAATAGCAACACCCGCTGGGCAGATTCTCTGCCTGCCTCATCTTCCCCGTTCAGCCTTGGCTTAGTGAGTTCGATATACCAGTCACAATACGTGTCCCAGATGAAGTCGTAAATTTTCCCGGCGGCGATGCCGAGGTCGTACCGCTCTAAGCTTTCGTTGACCTCTTTTGTCACTTGGTTGAGTTGGGACAATATCCACTTGTCCTCTAGCTCTAACGTCTCCGGCAGGCGGTTGTCGGTGATGGTCAGGTTCATCATCACAAACCGGGCGGCGTTCCAGATTTTGTTGGCAAAGTTCCGCATGGCTTCGCAACGCTCGCTCATATAGCGCATATCATTCCCCGGAGAATTACCGGTGACAATATTAAACCGCAGGGCATCCGCACCGTAGGTGTCAATGACCTCAATGGGGTCAACCCCATTACCGAGGGATTTCGCCATTTTCCGCCCCTCTGCGTCCCGGATTAGGCCATGGAGCAGGACTTTATGGAACGGCACCTCCCCCATTTGCTCTAGCCCTGAGAAAATCATCCGGGCCACCCAGAAAAAGAGGATGTCATACCCGGTCACCAGCACGCTGGCGGGATAAAAATACTCTAAATCCGGGGTCTTATCCGGCCAGCCAAACACGGAGAAGGGCCAGAGGGCGGAGGAAAACCATGTGTCCAACACATCCTCATCCCGTGTAATGTTATCACTGCCGCAAGCTTCGCAGACCGTTGGGTCTTCTCTGGACACGGTAATATGACCGCAGGGCGCACACGTCCACGCCGGAATCTGGTGTCCCCACCAGAGTTGGCGGGAGATGCACCAGTCATGGGCATTTTCCATCCAGTTGCGGTAGATTTTGACAAACCGGTCGGGGATGAACTCAATGCGGCCATCCTCAACCACATCTAGAGCCTCTTTCGCCAGCGGCTCCATCTTTACAAACCACTGGGGACTGGTCATGGGCTCTACGGTGGTGGTACAGCGGTAACACACACCGATGTTGCGGCGGGCATTTTCCTCTTTTTCTAACAGACCAATGGCTTTCAGGTCAGCCAATACTGCTTTTCGGGCGGCAAAGCGATCTATGCCGCAGTACTTGCCGCCGTTTTCGTTAATCTTGGCGTTTTCGTCTAATACCAGAATATGCTCTAAATCATGCCGTTGGGCGACTAAAAAGTCGTTCGGGTCATGGCAAGGAGTCATTTTCACACACCTGGTGCCAAATTCCATATCCACATAATCGTCCGCCACAATAGGAATTTCTCGGTTCATGAGGGGCAATCGTACCGTTTTCCCTACCAGATGGGCATATCGCTCGTCCTCCGGGTGAACTGCAACCCCTGTGTCCCCCAGCATGGTCTCCGGGCGGGAGGTGGCGACAACCAAATATTCGTCAGAATCTTTCACCGGGTATTTGAGATACCAGAGGCCCCCGTCTTGCTCTTCATGCTCTACCTCGGCATCAGACAGGGCGGTGGTACATGTGGGACACCAGTTGATGATGCGAGTGCCTTTATAAATCAGGTCTTTTTCATAAAGATTGACAAACACCTCTCGCACGGCACGGCTGCAGCCCTCATCCATGGTAAACCGCTCTCTGCTCCAGTCGCAAGAGGAGCCGAGGGTTTTTAATTGTTCTGTAATCCGGCTTCCGTACTCTTCTTTCCACTGCCACACCCGGTCGATAAAGGATTCCCTGCCCAAATCAAAGCGGGTCTTCCCTTCTTTGCGAAGCTGTTCTTCCACCTTGATTTGCGTGGCGATACCCGCATGATCCGTCCCCGGCACCCACAGGGCGGCATAGCCCTGCATCCGGCGGTGGCGGATAATGACGTCTTGCAACGTCTCGTCAAATGCGTGGCCTAGGTGCAGTTGTCCCGTCACATTGGGCGGCGGGATGACGATGGTGAAGGGTTCTTTTTCCGGGTCGATGACACCTTTAAAATACCCGCCCTCCATCCAGAAATCGTAAATTTTTTGCTCCACCGCACGGGGGTCATATACTTTCGGCAGTTCTCTCATAACGCTTGCTCCTTCATACAATAATCGCCCTGAAACGGATTGATTCGTTTCAGGGCGAACGATTCTCCCAGATACTGATTATAGTATAGGGTGATTTTTGGGGTTTGTCAAGGTGCGGGGTGAAAATGGTTGTAGCCAAAGGCGTTGAATCACAAGGAATCAAACACGGAGAATGGAAGTTCACAGGACTTGGGATTACGCTTACGCCTAAACCGCCCCTTTGCGTTGCCAAAGCGGTTATAGGCCGCTATAAATACCCCTATTACCGCCTGTAGTGTCTCAATTTTCCGCGCAAAACTGGTGCTGGATAAATACGAAATAAGCGTCCGCCACCGGCTTCACAGAGCAGACAACGCCATCAGCGCAGCTCGGCTCTCCTTTGTCGGCTATGGTCAAAGTAGCAAAAATCCAAAATGAACTTGACGTGAGTGCCATGCTATTATATATTAGAACCAACTAATTGATTAGAAAAGCTTCCTAACCAAAGCAGGATGGTGCTTGTATCTATAAATTAAGAAAACAAGGAGGGGTGGCAGGAAGAGAAACGTTGATGGCGCAAACATATTTGAGATTCAAAATAAAAAAAGGAGCAAAAATTTTTATGAAAAAACACATGGTTAGAAGAGTTTTGACAATGCTACTTAGTATCGTTATGGTGCTTGGGATATTTCCCCCAGTTGCTTTGGCTGATAGATGGCAACCGGGCGTAAATCCGGGTTTGCAGCCTGAGTTGCTCGGCCTTGCCCGCCAGGCTGCGGCGGAAAGTATTGTGTTGCTTGAAAATGACCCGGTGACAGGCACACCCGGCAACTGGGGTGCGGGACAACCGATTCTGCCCTTGCCTGCCGGGACGAATGTTGCGTTATTTGGACGTCACCAAATCAATTATTTCCACGTTGGCTACGGCTCTGGCGGCGAGGTGAATATGCCGCCGGGGCAAGCTGTAAACATATTGCAAGCGATGCGCCGCCATCCGGGCATCAACGTAGATGAAGATGTGGTTGCGTATTACCAAGCATGGGCACAAGCCTTTCCGCCGCGCAGTGCTGGTTGGGCAGCATGGCCCCTCTCACATCCTGAAATGCCTATCAGTGACTTATCTGTAGCGGTTACAGAGTGGCAGAGGATAGCAGGGTTGCCGGTTGCGGAACGTGCAGCGGCGCGCACAGATGCGCTGGGCTTGATAGCAAATCCTGAACTTGGGGGCAGAACAATTGTAGAAACAGCAGCCGCAAACAACGATGTCGCTGTTGTTATTATCGGACGTTCTGCCGGTGAAGACAGGGACAATCTTCTCAACAGACGTCCTTTGGGTGTAAATGATCCTGTCTTGGGTTGGTCAGGGACCGGTGCGGTTCAGTTAAATGAAGGCAGCTGGTATTTGACGGATCGAGAAGTAACGATGCTGGAAGAAGTGACAAATGCGTTTGATAATGTCATCGTGTTACTGAATGCCGGCAATATTTTTGACATGTCTTGGCTCGGTCTGCCTGCCGGTTTCGTCCATGATTGCGGTAACCCGGATGACCGGATGACAGGCCTTGGCGGTATTGCGGGTATGCCTGCCAGTAACCTGCATGAGTTCTGCCTTCCCGGTAATTGTGTATACTTGCGCTATGATAATATCGACACAGATGCCATCAAAGCAGTGTCTTATGTATGGCAAGGCGGCGTTGATGCTGGTTTTGCCGTTGTAGACGTTCTGACAGGAGAGCTTAGTCCTTCCGGCAGACTTCACACAACCATCGCAAACACAATTGATGATTTCCCGGCTGTCCGTCAGTCAGGATATGCAAACTTTATGCAATATGGCGAGTATTGGGAGGATGTATTTGTCGGCTATCGCTATTTCGAAACCTTCAACCACTCCGCCGTCAGATATCCCTTTGGATTCGGGCTTAGTTATACAACATTTGATATCGATGTGCAAAATCACCGTGTGGTTTCTGTACCCGGCTCAAATGTACCAGGGCAGTTTGGATGGGGCCCTAGTGATCAAATTGAACTCACCATCCGCGTGACGAATACAGGGAGCCATGCGGCAAAAGAAGTGGTACAAGTGTACCATTCATCGCCCAATGTGACACCCGGCTTTACAAAACCTGCTCGTGAACTCATTGCGTATGCAAAAACCAACACATTGCTCCCCGGTGCGTCTGAAACGCTTGTCATCACGTTTGATGTCAATGACATGAGCGCATTTGCAGACTTTAACATCGGCACAGCGGAAAATCCCATTGCCCACGCATGGGTGTTGGAAGCCGGTAATTACGGCATTTTTGTAGGCAACTCTGTGGCAGATACCCGTGGGCCAGCCAACGCCGGCAACGATACATGGGTCTTTAATTACAACGTGCCAGCCACACGAATCACAAACCAGCTCAGTGAGGCGCTTGCGGTTCCCGCTTCGATGCAGTTTGACAGAATGGTGGTTGACCTGACAGCAGGCCCTGCGGCCGACGGATCACCGCATCAGTGGACGACAATACCCACGCCTGTCAGTACGCTGAACAACAACCAAGTTATCAATGACACTGTCCGCGGCATCCGGCCATCTCGCGGTTTCTTAGAAGGGGATGCCCCGTCTCCTCTGAGACAAAGAATCCTCGATGACTTAGCCGCAACAGATACATGGGCGCCGAACTTGCCGTATAACACAGGCACACCGCTCACAGGTACCCATGCACCAATCCAATTAGTTGATGTATTCAACGGAGACTATACGTTAGAGCAATTTATGGCACAAATGACCGTAGAGGAACTGGCCGAGCTGACAAAAGGCAACTCCACCGCTGCCAACATGATGGATCAGCCGGACGGCACAGGCTCTGCTCAGGTAGGCATTGCGGGGCTATTCGGCGGGAACAACCCGCGTATGAGAAACTTCTTCGGCATTCCGTCTGTTGCGGCGGCGGACGGGCCGTCCGGTCTGCGCATGACACCACAGGCGACACTGATGCCGATGGCGACAGCGTTGGCCGCCACATGGAACGATCCGCTGGTGCAAGAGCTTTATTCTGCGCTAGGTCGTGAAATGTTACGAAACGGTGTGGATATGCTACTTGCCCCGGGCATGGACTTGCAACGAACACCACTTAATGGGCGTAATTTTGAATATTTCTCAGAAGATGCTCTGCTAAATGGAAACATGGGCGCAAATGCAGTACGCGGATTACACCGAGTAGGTGTAGCGGCCTCACCAAAGCACTTTACGGCAAATAATCAAGAGGCAAACCGTTACAACCATGATGCCCGTGTGACTGCCCGTGCATTGAATGAGCTCTACATTCGCGGCTATGAAAACATTATCAACACAACAAATCTGCAAGCAACGATGGGTTCGTATGCGCTCATCAACGGCAGATTTTCACACATGAACTATGAACTGAACCACATCGTCATGAGAGAACATCTCGGCTTTGAAGGCCTAATCATGACAGACTGGTGGTTACGCACTGACTATGCCGGTGCACGGGGTCGTGGCGGCGACCACGTAAGCCGCGCTTACTCTCGTGAGTTTGACCTGGGCCCGGGTGCAATACCGATCTCAGTAGCACCGGACGGTGAAGGCGGATTCATTGCTACGATTGATGCCCCTGCCGTGAATACGGATACTACAGTGAACCCCGGCGGCCCGCGCAGATCATTGGATGACATTCTGACGTTGCCGCTAGATGGCCGTTGGCTTGGACAAGCGTCCGGCACAGGGAATCCTGTCGCCTTTGGCGCACCCGGCAGCACCGGCGCACAAGGTGAGGTAAATCATCCAGACTCTCTCGGTTCAAACTTAAACAACCATGACTTGACAGACGGTATGCGCTTTGGGTACAACTCTTATCGTATCCGCGGACGTCTTGATCTGCTTATGCCGGGCAACCAATGGCGTGGCCGCGGCGCGGCGTGGGCATACAATGGTGACGGTTCCGGCTCACCAAACGGTGTAAACTGGTCAATGTCTAACCCCATCCACATGTACAGACTGGGCTTTTTGAACATCGGTGAAATCCAAGCCGCCGGACGCAATGTGTTGCATGTTGCGATGCAGTCCGCCCGATTTAGACTAGACAATGATCTGCCATTGGCTGATTTTGGCCCTATGGAACCAATATTTAGCGTGGCGCAAACACAAGTAGCGCCGCCTGTGTTAGACGGCATTACCTTAACCACAGGCGGACAGACAGTGCCACTTGCCAATTTTGTGTCCAATGTAACCAATTACGTTGTGTTTGCGAGGGATTTAGAAAACTTGCCGGTTGTTGAAGGCATCGCAAGAGAAGGTCTTGTGGTAACAGTAACACCATCGACCGAATCAGGAGGCTTCTATACAACCACAACCATCACAGTGACAGACCCCGCAATCGGACTAAGCCGCTACTATCGAGTGCATTTCAACAGCACCACCGGCGCACCGTCTCAACTGCCCGGCGGCGAGGCAAGATTGGTCGAGGTGCGTCTCAACGATGAAGTCCGTTTAGACTTCCACCCGATGCGTTGGCAGCAAGCGTGGTCAATGCGTGTGCCGGACGGACAAGATATTGAAACGGCGGCCGTAACTGCCACTGCTGCGCCTGGTAGCGAAATCGTTGCCATTGTGCGAACAGGGAACCAAGTGCAAATCACCGTCGAGTCCGACTTCCAGCGTGTTATATACACCATCAATTTAGTAACAACAGGGGACGACTTTGAACAGCCGCCTGTGACACCAATTGTTGCCGATGGGCCGACCAGATTCAGTGCATCCCTTGCCAGAAACTGGAACTTCGGTGGTGCGGGCGGCGCGACTGCCAACAACCCTGATTCTGAAGGCATGGGGGGCGGCACTGACCCGAATATCCATCAACATATGCTGATGACAACAAACCGCTTTACAACGTATAATATAGATGTTGAAGAGGCCGGTTACTATCACATCAGATTACGCTATGCCGCAAACATCACAGATTCTATCGCAACACACCTGCTGATTCCTGTCTTTGTTGGTTTGGAGGAAACGGATCCGGCAACAACCGTTACTTATGGGGCGACAGGCGGCGCAGGCGGTGCGGCCGAGCATTGGCAAACCAGCGCAGACTTTGTCTTGTGGCTGGACGAGGGTTTTACATGGCTGCGTGTATTTGCCCGTGATCTGCCGTTTAGCCTAAACTGGATTGAGCTTGAGCGCTTTATCAATGACGTGGCACTATACAACCTGGTGCATGTTGAAATTCCAAGCATGGATCTAGACGAAGCTGATTTCACAGCAGGCAGTTGGGCCGCCCTCCAAACAGCGCTAACCGATGCTAACGCAGCGTTAGATGCGCAGGCTCCAACCCAAACGCAAATCAACAATGCTTACGATGCTTTGCGTGCAGCACTAGGGGCGCTTGTTGACATTAGTGAATTGCGTGCTCTCGTAGCGTATGCAGAAGAGTTAGACGAAGCTGACTTCACTACAGATAGTTGGGCAGACTTTGCAAAGGCCCTTGCCGATGCACAAAATGTGTTAGACAATCCGGCTGCAACGGCAGAAGAGATTGAACATGCTCTGGATGCGCTGCAAACAGCAATGGATGCTCTAATTCCCGCACTCCCGCCCACAGGTATTGAGATTACCGTTGATGTAGAAGACGGCAACATTACCGTAACTGTAGACGGCAACTATGACCTCAGCGCAGAAGATGGCAACCTCGTGATCACTCTGCCTGACGTAGACTCGGAGTATACGATCCGGCTCAACCTGCCGGAGGGCTGGACTTATGAGCAAGGCGTAGACGAAAACAGCAATGTGATCATTATCATCACACCGCCGGAAGGCTCTGAAATCATAGAGTATCCAGTGGGCAGCGGGGAATTCATTGTGCGTTCTGTACGTGAGACCCACATAGCCTATATGCATGGCAACCCAGCCGGTCAGTTCCTTCCGCTTGCAAACATCAACCGTGCCGAGGTAGCGGCAATTCTGGTACGAACCATGGTTCCGGAATTTGTTGAAGGTACACTGCCGGGCGACATGGAGCGTTTCGATACATTCCCTGACGTAGGTGTAACCAACTGGTTCTACTATTACGTGGCGTGGGCATACGATGCAGAATTGGTTCAAGGCGATGACCGGGGCAACTTCCTACCACGGGATCCGATCTCTCGCCAAGAGTTGGCGGCCATGCTGTCAAGAACCTTAGACGAATCCCCGAATGTAGTGGGTGAGATGTCCTTCTATGACGTAGCTGACATCAGCAACTGGGCACGCCTCTACGTGTATGCGGCCTACGCTGAGGGTTTGATGATTGGGGATACCCAAAACAACTTCCGCCCCCGAGCCAGCATCAACCGTGCCGAGGTGGCCACAGCAGTCAATCGGATGCTAGGCCGGCTTGACAGCCGAGAAGCCCTTGCAGCTGCAACAATGGAGAACCTAGACGATGCCCGAACCTTCCCGGATGTGGCGGCGCACAATTGGTTCTTTGCATCGGTATTGGGTGCGGCGAATGACCACCAATTGACTAGAGACGGTGAGGGGAATATCAGCTGGAAGGACATCCTTCCAGCACCTCAACCGGAATCTTAGTCCTTATCGTAATATAACAAGCCCAAGGACCCGGTGTGCAAACGCCGGGTCCTTGGGCTTTGGTGTTCGGCTATCGGCCGATTCTGTCTTAGCGCAGGCCAAGTGCGTATTAGGGGTTAACAATCACACAGTGTACCTGTCCCTCCGTGTGTGAACTTGTTCAGCCCGGATAACCGGGCTATTATTATAATCTTGTTCGACTATAGAACGCAATAGAGCCGTACCTCAAATGTACGGTAACGGCGCTTGCATTATAACATGTTTACAGGGATTGTCAAGAGAGAATTAGCTTTCCGATCAATATCTGTATAGCCTTCTCTAGCTGAAAATCCTCATCTGCTTCTTTCACATCCGGTCGAACTCCACGCTCTTCCCTTTCTCCTTCTTGAAGGTCCCGCCGTCTAGGGGTGAGGTAGCGAGCAGTAGATAAACGGATGGCACCACCCCTAGGGAGCGAATGCGTTTGCTGCGAGCGACCTTTTCCTGTTGTTTGAACACCTACAATAGTAATGGTGTCACATTCCATTTTTTGATTAAATTCTTGTAAAACGGCTGCAAAGTATTCCGCAGCACTTGCTGAATTCTCATTGATCAGCACTACGATTGGCATATCTAAGTATTCTGTATCTGAATAGATAATTTCTGTTTCCTGGCCTGCGTAATCGGCATAAACAAAAATTTCTCCTTCGGGCAATAATCGATCCAAAACCTGCGTCACCTCATTTACGCCCCCGCCGGGGTTGTTGCGGACATCGAACACAATCCCCTCTGCCCCTTCTTCTTGCAGTGTCTCTATGGCGGCGATGGTCTCTCTCCCGCTAGGTCTTCTGAAATTATAAATGCGGACATAGCCGATGTTGTCCTCTAACATCTCAAAGGCCACTGGGTTTACATCAAAGGCGCGGACTTCTACCACCACCGTCCGCATCTCTCCGGCCAAATCTCGCACCTCTAAGTTCACACTACCGCCGTAGTTTGAACTAATGATTTCTGCCCTCTCTTGGTCGGTTTGGAGTCCTGTAGATATCCCTTCTATGGTGACAATAGTATCTCCTGACCGAAGACCTGCCTCTTCCGCCGGACTACCCGGCATAGTTTCTGAAACAATCCACTCATTGGTGTATTCATCACGCACTGAGCGTGTCCCAATCCCTTGAAAACGATTTTCGTTTCTGCGTTGTATTTCTTCATATTCCGCTTGAGTCAAGTATGTAGCCCACTCGTCCTCTAAGAACTCAACCATCGTAATAAGAAGCTTCTCTGTCAAAGCCGCCTCATCTATCGGCTCCATATAATGGCGATTTATAATCTCCCGTGCTCGCTGCAACTGTTGCACCTCACCCCAAACAGGGTTGAATACACCTAAACAGAAAAGAACCAGCCACAGCATAGCTAATGCCGAAATCACCGATGAACCAATAAC
The DNA here is from genome assembly GCA_009779845.1 of Oscillospiraceae bacterium. Taxonomy (GTDB): domain Bacteria; phylum Bacillota; class Clostridia; order Oscillospirales; family Oscillospiraceae; genus WRAB01. The sequence continues at coordinate 7,499 of WRBE01000018.1, read as the reverse complement.
AAACTTTCTAGAATAACTTCGTTTTGTCAAGGCATCACTACCTCCTCGCCAATTCCTGTATCGCCCGTTTTAGCTGTACATCCGCTTCGCCGTCCTCTTGTTCTACTTCCACATCCGGTGAAATCCCGCCGACTTCGTGGAGGTCTATCCTGCCGGGGGTGAGATAGCGGCTGGTGGATAAGTTGATGGCACCGCCGCCGGTGAGGGGGATCAGAATCTGGCTGCGGCCTTTGCCTGTGGTGGGCATCCCTACAATTGTGGCTCGGTCTGTTTCTTGTAAAATCGCTGCGAAAAATTCTGCGGCACTGAATGCGTGCTCGTTCACCAGCACAACGATTGGGATATCCAGATATTTTGGCCCGGAATAGTGAATCTTTTCTCGGCCCGTGTAGTCGGCAAACACGAACAGCTCACCCTTAGGCAGCAGATGGTCTAATATCATAAGCAACTCATTCACCCGCCCGCCGGGATTGTTGCGGACATCGAACACCAGCCCCGCCGCCCCTTCTTCTTGCAGGGTCTCTATGGCCTCAATGGTCTCCTCCCCGCTTCTCAGGTCGAAGTTAGCGATACGAATATAGCCGACATTGTCCTCTAGCATCTTGAAGGCCACGGGGTTCACATCAAAGGCACGGACTTCTACCACCACCGTCCGCATCTCTCCGGCCGGGTTCCGCACTTCTAAGGTTACAGTGCCGCCATAGTTTGCGCCGATAAGTTCTCGCACCTCGTCCGTCTCTAGGGGTGCTGTGGGCTGTCCTTCCAGCATCACGATGCTGTCTCTGGGTTGCAGACCCGCTTCCTCTGCCGGACTGCCCGGCATGACCTCAAGCACGGTCACCTCGTTGGTCTCCTCGTCCCGCTCTAGGTAGATGCCAATCCCCTGCTGGCGGTTGCCGATGCTGTTTAGGTGGGCCTCATACTGCTCTTGGTTGAGATAAAAAGACCAGGGATCCTCTAAGGCCGCAACGGTGGCCGCTAGGGCAAGCTCTGTCAAGGCCGTCTCGTCTACCTTACCGACGTAGCTATAGCTGATGATTTCCCGCACCTCTTGCAACTGTTTGGCTTCTTCCCAAGCGGGAGTGCCGATACCATGAACCTCCCGAAACCAAAACAAAGACAACACAAAGCCCGCTAGGACACCGATTGCCACGCATACAATGAGAGATGTTGTCGAATATCGTTTATTATGTTCCATGTTCTAAAACCCCTTAGGAAGAAACTTCCCCCAGCAAGTATGTGACTCGCTGAGGGAGTTCGAGCAATTAACAGAAGTGTAGATTTAAGTAAAGTAGAGCATAGGGTTCACATGTACCCCGTTTCGGATAATCTCAAAGTGGATGTGGGGCCCAGTGGAAGCACCGGTGGAACCCACTAAGGCAATGACTTGCCCCTGCACCACGTTTTGTCCGTTGGATACCAAGTTTCGGCTGTTATGGGCATAGACCGTAGAATAGCCGTTACCGTGGCTAATCATAACCACGTTCCCGAACCCGCCGTTCCAGCCGGCGAAGGTCACAACCCCGCTGGCCGCCGCTAGAATATTGGTTCCGTAAATACCCGCCGCCGCAATGTCGATACCGCGATGGTTAGATGATCCAAACCCGCCGGGCCGGGCCCGTGGGCCAAAACCGGAGGTCACGTTGGTTGTAAAGTCAGAGGGCCAGACAAAGTGGCCGGTGCCACGCCGCGCTGGCTCGCCGCCCATACCACCGCCGCCGGGGTTGCCCCCTGCCGCCGCTTGCCGCTCTAGCTCTGCAATGGCCGCTTGCCGTTCTGCACTGAGGGTGGTCATCTCCGCAGAGCGGGCCGCAAGTTCTACGGAAATCCGATCTTTTTCTTCCTCTAGGGCCGCAAATTCAATCTCGTTGGCTTCAATCCGCGCCTCAATTTCTTCAATGAGACGTTGCAGGTTCGCCCGCTCAATCTCTAGTGCTGCGTGTTCTGCCTCTAGTTGGGCAATGAGTATCTCTAGCTCTTCCCGGTCGGACAGCAGTTCTTCTTTATATGCCCCAACCGCCACACGATAACGCTCTAAAGCCTCTGCAATCCGCTGGTCGGCGTTCATAATCTCGCCAGCGTCGTGCATTCTGGCGACTAAATCACCGAAACTGCGGGCCCCTAATAAAATTTGTATGTAGCTGACATGCCCCTGCTCTTCCATGGTACGGATACGGAGGCGGTAGAGCTCAAACTGCTCATACTCTCGGGCAATGGCCTCTTCTAAACGCTGCTCTTTATCCAAAATCATCTGCTGATAAATCGCAATCTGCTCTTCTGTGAGGGTAATCCGCTCTTCTAACAGTTGCAATTGGTCTTGCAGGATCGCAACCTCTTGCAGATAAGCGTCCTCTTGTACCCGCAGTTCCTGTAGCCGGTCGCCAAGTTCTGAAAGCTGATCATCTATTGTCTCACGGCGGCCTTCTAGGTTGTTGATTTGACTTCTGGCTTCGCCAATCTCACGGTCAATGTCGGTCAAGCTTCTGGCATCAGCCAAGTGTACAACGATGCCGGTAAACAAGGTCAACACCATAAGGATTGCTAAAACAAGGCAAATAATTTTAACTGATTTTCGACTTTTCATAACATTCTGTACCTCCATACAGTGGGTCGGGCTCTATACTTTCAAATAGTTCCGAATTGCTAGAGCACTGCCTAGTATACCAACAACAAAGCCGGTTCCTAGGAACAATAGCATCATATACTCGGCCACTTCGCCGAAGCTGGCTACTTGGATTAACTCGCCGCCGGAGAGGACTAAAATCTGATCCGTCAGTACGCCGTACAGGCCCCATTGAAGGAAAAACGCAACGGCCGCACCGACCAAACCGAGAATAAATCCTTGGAATATAAACGGCCAGCGGATGAACCAATTCGTGGCCCCTACCATTCTCATTATAGCGATTTCTTCCCGTCTGTCAAATGTAGCGAGTTTAATCGTGTTGGAAATGATGAATATCGAGATCGCCAGCAACACCGCTATAATGACGATAAACACAGTGGCAATGACATTACGAGCGGTCACAAACCAGCCCGCAATCTCTGTGTCTGCCCGCACTTCGGCAATGCCCGGCACCTGCTCTAAGCGGTTTAAGGTCATCTCCATTCCGGCAATATCTTCTAAGTCTACAATAAATCGATGACGAAGGGTGGTTTCATCCAGTCCCGCAAACCGCTCTGGGTCGTCATAAATCCAACTGGCCCAAGCCTGTTCGCGGCTGATGAAGGTGGCCCCTTCTACATTGGAAATTGTTAAAATGTGGCGCTCAATATCCCGTGCCTCTTCTTCTGTCAGTTCTTCGTCCACAAAAGCCATGATTTGGTTGCGGCTCTCCGCCTCTTCCATCATGTCGTTGATATTAAAGGCCACCAACAAAAAGCTACCCATAATTACAAGACAGGCCACAATAATCACCACGGAAGCAAAGCTCATAAATCCATGGGTGAAGATGCTGGAGGTTCCTTCTCTTAAATAATAGCCTAAATTATTCCGTCGGCGCGGCTGTTTCCTGCTCATGGATTACATACCCTTTCATTCCATCACTGATAACTCGTCCGTTGTCTAAGGCGATGACTCGTTTGGAGAAGCGGTTGACCAAATGCCTCTCATGGGTGACCACCAAAACGGTGGTGCCCAGCTCGTTAATTTTCTCTAACAGCATCATGATCTCCAAGCTCCGCACGGGGTCCAGGTTCCCTGTGGGCTCATCGGCGATGATGGTGGAGGGGTTATTGACCAAGGCCCTTGCAATGGCCACCCGCTGCTGCTCACCGCCGGAGAGTTCCTCCGGCCGCCGGTCTGTGTCTACGTTTAGGCCCACTAGGTCTAGGACATAAGGTACGCGCTTTTTGATGTCTTTCTCCCGCGCTCCTGTCACTCGCATGGCAAAGGCCACGTTTTCATAGACAGATTTCTTTTCAATCAATCGGAAATCTTGGAAAATAATGCCCAAAGTCCGGCGCATCATGGATTTTTTTCTGCTCCGAATTTTGTTCACCATAAACCCGTTGACCAGTACCGTACCCTCGTTGGGGGTTACCTCGGCGGTCAACAATTTGATGATAGTGGACTTCCCGGAACCCGACGGGCCCACCATAAAGGCAAACTCACCGTCTTGAATGGTCAGGCTGACACTTTTGAGTGCCCGGGTGCCGTTATCATAAGTCTTATGCACATCCTTCATGGCTATCATGGGGATTCTTAGCTCCTTACTACTACGATTTCGCTATCTGGTTGCTTGCACGTTGAGGTATTTCTTTACCATCAACGCCACTTTGAACACAATTGCGTGGTCAAACTCCCGCAGGTCTAACCCGGTGAGTTTTTTAATTTTCTCTAACCGATAGACCAACGTGTTCCGGTGGACAAACAGCTTCCGGCTGGTCTCAGACACGTTTAGGTTGTTCTCAAAGAACCGGTTGATGGTATATAGTGTCTCCGGGTCTAATGAGTCGATGGGGTTTTTCTTGAACACCTCAGATAAGAACATCTCACATAGGGTAATGGGCAGTTGATAAATCAGTCGGCCAATCCCTAAATTTTCATAGTGAATGATGGTCTTTTCCGTCTCAAAGACCTTGCCCACCTCAATGGCCACCTGTGCTTCTTTATAGCGATCCGCAAGCTCACGCAGGTGCAATGCCAAGGTGCCGATGCCAATAACCGTTCTAATCGAGAGTTCGTCTGCAATGGCCTGCTCGACTTTGGCGGCAATCTCTAGCAACGCTTTCCCATCTGTTCCGGCGGACACTTCTTTAATGACCACAATATCCGCCTCACTGACAGAGATGACAAAATCCTGATCTTTCTCCGGGAACAAGTTTTGCAGAAGTTCCACCGTCGCAATGTCGTGTTTGTCCACCTGCCGGATCAGGAACACGGCCCGCAACACTTCTGCAGAGAATTGGAGCTCCTTTGCCCGTCCGTAAATATCCCCCGGCAAAATATTGTCCGAGATGATATTTTTGATGAACGCGGTCTTGTCATGCTTTTCCTCATAGTACAGCTTGGCCTCATGGAATGTGGCCGCCGCCATCAGACAGACAGTCCGGGCGATGGAGTCTGTCCCATGGACAAAGATGGCATACTCCATCTCTGTACTCCACCCAACGAGATTCTTGTACGTCCGCTCTGCCGTGGTGGTGACGTCATCTCTGACCTCGTGAAGATTCACATCCTCTAACTTGGTGCCGATAAGAGATAGCTCGCCGCAGGCCACCACGGTACCCTCTGCGTCTACGACACCAATTTTGCGCTCCGTTGCTTCCTTCAGTTGAACAATAACACTTTGAAACATTCGACTAGACATGCCAGTTCCACCTTCCGTTCTGTAACAACAATTCTATCTTCGTGATTTTGAACATTTACATAATAACCGATTTTCGCAGAGATTTCAATAATTTTTTGAAAATTTTTTGTGCTTTTTTTCACGAATTGTATTTATGTGCCGAAAACACTGGCCTTCCGCTGTCTATTTTGCTGATTTTTCATGATATTCCGGAGCGGGATAAGCTATGTTTTTTGACTCTTGTTTTATGCATTTTCACAAAAGATAGATTGCGCCGTCTCAGGGTCAAATATGTGCAGCCGTTCCGGTTTCAGGGTAACAGAGCGCATTTCTTCTTCACGCACCTTAATTTGATTCGATACGAGGGCCGTGAGCTGGATGCCCCCTCCCTCCATCTCTATGCTCACCTCGGCGCCGAAAAACTCTATCTGTTTGACTGTCATGGTCAGGCCCTCTACCGCCGCCTCTCCGTCTAGCTTGATATCTGTCGGCCGCATACCGAACGTCAGAGGTTTTCCCAGCCGCTGTTGCACCGCCGGGTTCGCCGCCATCTGTTCTGTCAGGGGTAGCGCATACCCTTCCCCGAACCGGGCCAAAATCTGCTCGCCTTCTTGCACTAGGGTTCCTTCAAACAGATTCATGGGCGGCGCACCGATGAAGGTGGCCACAAACAGGTTGGCTGGACGGTCGTAAATCTCCTGCGGCGGTGCGGCCTGTTGAATTATCCCTTCGTCCATGATGACAATCACGTCCCCCATGGTCATGGCCTCTACTTGATCGTGGGTCACGTAGATAAAGGTCGTCCCCAGCCGCTGATGCAGCTGTCGCAACTCGCCCCGCATGGTGGCACGGAGCCGGGCGTCTAAGTTGGACAGGGGCTCGTCAAACAAAAATGCCTTGGGATTCCGCACCAGTGCCCGCCCCAGCGCCACCCGTTGCCGCTCACCCCCGGACAAGGCCGCCGGGAACCGGCTCAATAGATGGGCGATCTCTAACGTCTCCGCCGCTTCCTCCACTCGGCGGCGAAGCTCTCGCTTGGGTAGTTTTTGGAGGGTCAGGGAAAAGGCCATGTTCTCAAATACCGTCATATGGGGGTACAGGGCATAATTTTGAAACACCATGGCCACATCCCGATCTTGGGGCCGCGTGTTGTTTACGACTGTGTCGCCGATTTTAATCTCGCCGCCGGTGATGTCCTCTAGCCCCGCAATCATCCGCAATGTGGTGCTCTTCCCACAGCCCGACGGCCCCACGAAGATCACAAACGCACCATCGGGGATATCTAAGTGGAAATCTACCACCGCCTCTACCCCGCCGTCATATATCTTATTTACTCCAGTCAGTTTCAATTCCGCCATTATTGTGTTCCTCCAGACTTGTTTAAACTAAAATTATAGCATACAAGCCCTCTTATGGGAATAGACATGGTACAAGAAACATGGTCGTTTCACAATTGTGGTGCCCGTTACAAAGGGCAAGGGCCGGTGCGCCGAAGGCGGCACACCCTACACGGCGATGTGCATGTCAACGATTTATGAAGCGACTATGTACAAAAAAAGGGGCGTTATAAAGGGGCGTTATTATGTTTGTTTTCACAACAAAACTCAGTAAAAAGAAAGCTATTCTCATCCTCATCGCATTGGCCGTGATACTCACCGCCATTATTCTCCTCGCCGGACGGCGGGACCAACAGACCCAAGAAGGTACCGATGCACCGGGCCGAGAAGTACATACCGAGGGCGACATTGTGGCTTACTTAGAACATCTCGGCTGGCAAGCGGCCAGGTTACCACTAGAGGTGCAAGAAATCATCATACCCCGAGAATTCGACCATGTGTTTGAGGCTTATAACCACATGCAGCTCCAAGCAGGCTTTGACCTGTCCGACTACCGGGGATTGCCCGCATTGCGGTACAGTTTCCAGATTGAAAACTATCCCGGTCAAGCCGAGGGGGTTGTGGCGGATGTGTTGATTGTACACAATCGGATTGTGGGGGGGGATATTCAGTCGGTTTATTTAGACGGGTTTATCCACGGGCTTGTGTTACGGCCTTAGCCGGGGATAACCATATAGCACAGGGGATGCCATTTTGAACAGGCCCCCTAAAAACGGACATTGCGAAAAAGGGACTCCTGATGTAGAATGAAAAACTACGTTAGGAGTCATTTTTATGAAGAATCAATATGGACATCTCATACTTGAGAAAGTAT
>WRBE01000017.1 GCA_009779845.1 Oscillospiraceae bacterium | reverse complement strand
TCATAAGGTGTCATTCCCATTTCTTCCCACGTCACGCCATAAGGCGCACCGCCGCTTGTGTATCCGGCTATGTAGAAAAAGGTATCATCGCAGTCGGGATTATGTTCCCACATGGATGGAAGCTGTTTGCTTTCACGGTCTTCGCGCTTTTTTTGCAACCGGATTTCTTCGGCGGCCTTCAAGGTTGCCAACCGCTCCGGCGGGATGGCACCGATGGCCTCTAAATCCCGAAGCGCACAAGAGTAATCTACCTGAAAGCGTTTCCGGTAGGCACGAACAATGTGCGAGCCCTTATATGTGAGTACCCATTGCTTCGCTTTTTGCAGCCGCAATTGTGTGCGTTCTTGTTTTGTGCGTTTCTTTTTTGGCATATCCGCAATCCCTAGTTTTTCTTCAGTATATCACAAAGCATCCTTCGTTGCCAGAAAAATGGCACAGGCTTTAGGGAAGCATCTTGTCATTTGCTTGAAATAATGATAATATACATAAAAAATGGGTTGTCCGTCTTTGCTTGTTCTGTAGCGCAAAAATGCCGCCATTATCAGAACAATTGTCTGATCAGACGGCATTTCAGTGTAGGTTAGCCCAGTAGTTGCAAGGGGTTCGGCCTGTTGTACATTGTAGTATGATGCCCTGTGCGTCCCGGCCCTTGACCTTTTCTGTTCGGCGTTTCGCCGATTTTGGCTTGGCGGTTCCCGCCAGCTGGTTTTGTCCTGCCGGACGGGCCTTCTTTTTGTTGTTGAACAAAAAGAAGCAAAAAATCAACACAGGGGCTACGCCCCTATGTACCCGCAAGGTCAAGGGCAGAGTGACGACGGTTTCGCACCTTATACTCTGCACGGGTGCCAAAACCCTCACGCCAGATGTAATAGTACTCGAAACTCCAATGGTCAAGGGCGGTGGTATTGCCGGAATGATGTACTATTGAAATGTGCTCATGAATGGGTAGCATTTCAATAGTACATCATTCCGGCAATACCACCGCCCTTCTAGGTTCCGAGGCAACTGGACTTCTGGTAGGGGAGTATTGTCGCCAGCACAGAGTATAACATGAAAACGATCTCTACCTTGGACGTTGACCTTAGCGGGTACATAGGGGCGCAGCCCCTGTGTTGATTTTTTGCTTCTTTTTGTTCAACAACAAAAAGAAGGCCCGTCCGGCAGGACAAAACCAGCTGGCGGGAACCGCCAAGCCAAAATCGGCGAAACGCCGAACAGGAAAGACCAAGGGCACCCCCACAAAACAAAAAAGCGGCAAGGCGATATCTCAACCTTGCCGCGTACTCTTGCATGATGATCCTACTTAAGCCGGTACCGGCCCAGACCCTTTTCTGTTTTGCACTCTCTGCAAAAGATACATCCCAACAACAATCACCGCACCGATGATGTCGGTTGTGATGTCGGTACTGATCAAGCAGATTCCGCCGCCAATGAGTAAAATGCGCTCAAACCCGTGCAAACGCCGCACAAGATAACCGGAAAGACCGGATGCGACACCCAAGATACCAATCAGGCTGGTGACGGTGACCTGTATGACCCCCATCAGAGTGGGCTCAATAAACAGCATCTGGGGGTTAAAGACAAACGCAAAGGGTATGATGAAGTCCGAGATGGCGAGGCGGGTGGCAATGACACTCGTCCGCATGGGTGAGCCGCCGGAAATTGCGGCTGCGGCATACGCCGCAAGGCCGACAGGCGGCGTGATGTCCGCATCGGTTGCGGCAAAGAATACAAACATGTGGGCGGCGAGTATCGGTACCCCCAAGCTAACGATAATGGGTGCAGTAATCGTCGCCATAATGAGATATTTGGCTGTGGTCGGCACACCGAGCCCTAAAATAATGGAGGCCAACAGACAGAAGAAGAGTATAATCACCATCCGCAACGTGTCGTTGGCGATACCGTCTGCCAGAGAAATCATGGAGGTTGCAAAAGCCATGCCCAGCCCCGTCAGGGTGACGACACCAACGATCATACCCGCCATGGCGCAGGCCACACCGACACCAATGCTGTTTTTTGCAGCAGCTTCCAGTGCGTCAAAAAACTTTTTGGGTGTCAGTCTGGTGTCTTTGCGAATCATACTCACCACAATGGCAACAGCAGTGGAGTACAAGGCGGCGCGGGCGATAGTGGTTCCGGTGGCGAGCAACAAAACGAGAGAGACGAGGGGCAAGAGCAAATGAAGCCGCCCAACCAAAGAGCGGAATTTGGGAATTTCATCCGATGGAATGGGGCGCAGGTTCGTTTTCTTCGCCTCAAAGTGTACGGAGGCGAACACGCAACTAAAGTAGAGAAAGGCAGGAATCAAAGCGGCCAAGGCAATTTGACCGAAGGGAATCCCTGTAATCTCTGCCATCAAGAAGGCGGCGGCACCCAAAATAGGCGGTAGGATTTGTCCGCCGGTAGAAGCCGCGGCCTCAACCCCGCCTGCGAAGTTTTTCTCATAGCCCAGACGTTTCATCAGCGGGATGGTAAACGAGCCGGAGGCCACTGTGTTTGCAATAGAGCTACCGGAAACCATGCCCTCCAGTGCAGAAACGACAACGGATACCTTTGCGGGGCCGCCTACGGCTCTGCCAGCGATGACGTTGGCTAGGTCAATGAATAGGGTGCTGATACCCGTTCGCATCAAAAAGGCACTAAAGAGTAAGAAGAGGAAAATAAAGGTAGAGATAACCCCGATGGGTGTGCCGATGACCCCCTCTGTGGTATAGAAGAGGTAGGTGAAGATACGCTCAACACGATAGCCCGCATGACCTAAGACGCCCGGAATATACCGCCCGAAATAGGCATAGGCGAGAAAGGCACCCACCACAATAATCAAGGGCAGTCCCACCACACGGTGACAGGCGATGAACAGGATGGCAATCCCCACAATGGCCACAATCACATCCATGGTCGTAAAGGTTGACATTTGTCCAACGATGGTTTGGAAGTTGACGACATAGTAAAAGAAACATGCCGCCCCCACAATGCCCAATACCAAGTCATACCAAGGCATATGATTGAGCCGTCCGCCGTCTTTCTTCCTAGCGGGATAGAGCAGGAAGGTATAGAGTAACAGCAACGCCACAAAGGATGCACGGTGAATTTGCGGCGGCAGGCGGATAAAGCCGATGTTGATAATCAGCACATAGAGCGTAAACGCAACACAAAGCCAGCGCATGATGAGTTTTGGCACACCGGAAAATTGCCGGGTGTTAGACTCTTTGCTTACTTTTGCCATCTTGCGCTGGATTTCTTCCTCGCTGACAAGTTGTTCGTCTGCGATGGGTTGATCTATTAAGTTGTCTTCTTGTTTGAAGTCTTGTTCTTCATGATCTGTCATGGGCCACACTTCCTTTATCTGCTATCTACAAAGGCCCCAGAAGAGTCTTTGCCAAAGATTGAGCTGTCTTGGAGTAAATTGCACGGACTGTCCCGCATCGGCTAAGGTGTCCAAGGGGACGGTTTGGTTCGCTATGTGTAAAGTATGCTCTGCCGCATACCCGATGAGATAACGCAAATCGGGTATGCGGCGCTCAAAGCCGTCTATACGCATCCCGCCTGTCTCTGGGCGGATGAGGGTTTGTCCCGGTTCTAAGACTGCGGGCATCCCCGCACCGAAGGTCTCGAACTCCATGGCTGTTAGCATAATCTGCCCGTCACGGAGCACATAAATCTCTGTCACAGGGCTTTGGTTGAGGGAGTGGATGTGATTGACGGAAAACCCTTCTCCCTCAGAAAGGGGTGCGATGTACAACACTTGTGCCGCCTCAGCGTGAGACAACACTAAGTAAGGGGTGCGGTGCAACAGGGAAAACAGGGCAAGCGCCCCCAAGGTCACACAGACAGCAAGCCACACAAGTCGGCGGCGTTTGCGCCCCTGCACTGTCTAGTCTAACACGCCTGCTTCTTGGAAGAAGCGAATTGCACCAGGATGGAGGGGGACACTGATGTATTCCACAGCATGGGCCGGGTCAATGTAGTTACCGGCACGGTGTCCTTCGATGATTTCTTCTCTGCCGTCCATAATCGCCTGTACGATGGTATATACGAGATCCTCGTCCATGTCCTCTGACACGATCAATTGCGCATGAACCGTCACGGTTTGCACAGGCTCAGTCAGGAAAGTGTAGTTTTCTGAATCCAACGTGGCTCTGGCATAGAACGCATACTGTGATGTCAGCATGTCGATTCTGGCATCGGAAATGGAGAGTAGCCGGACATCATGCCGGGTGGATAATTCCATAATAGCCGCTGTGGGGGCGATGGCGGTGAAGAAGAATGCGTCAATGCTCCCATCCCGCATCGCATCGGCTGAGGGGCCAACGCCTAAGTTGAACACATTAATGTCGTCGAAGGTAATGCCGTACACGCCCAGAATCTGTTTTGAGTTTGCCTCAACACCAGAACCGATGTCCCCGACGGAGACACGCCGGCCCGCTAAGTCTTCCACACTATAGATGCCGGAATCAGCCAGCACCACGATCTGAACCGGCTCCGGGTGGAGCGCCATGAGAGAGCGCAGAGAGGTTACTGCGTCAAACTCTGACCAGATTTCTGTGGCGGTAAACGCATAATAGGAGGCATCATTTTGTGCTAATGCGATGTGCGCGTCTCCTGCTGCGATTTGACGTAGGTTATCGACAGACGCCCCGGAAGCGTTGGGGGAAATTTGCAAATCCGTGGTATTGTTGATGACACCGGCCATTACGCCGCCGAAGGGGTAGTAGGTGCCGCCTGTGCCGCCGGTGGCCATAATCAGACGGGTTTGCGCACCGCCGCCATCACCGCCGCAAGCACCAGCGACCAGCAAGATGCAAAGCACCATGGCCAAACATGCAATCACTTTCTTTTTCATAACACTTCTCCTCACTTTGTGCGTTCTTTATTTATAATGTTCTATACCATATCATAAATAGGGAGTAAATTGCAAGTCTTTTTTCACTTTTTGTGGCGTCCACTATAAAAAAATAGTAAAATCAAGTCCCGATAGTCAAAAAATGATAGCAAAAAAGACCCTTTGCATTTTCCGGCCCCTAGGACGGTTGATATACACACCGCCCCCGCATGTCCCATACCTTTGGCTCTTGTCTCCTTTGGGAAGGGAGCCTAAGAGGCACGAGACATAGAGGACATTGTCCTCTATGTCTCCCGGTACATCGCCTCTGCGCCGTCTTTGCTCACATGTTCTGCCACGCTGACCACCTCTACTCGGGTGGTGCGTTGGCCCAGTTGGATTTCAATCATGTCCCCTATTTGCACCGCATAAGACGCACGGGCGGGTTTGCCGTTTACACTAACCCGGCCATTGTCACAGGCCTCGTTGGCGATGGTGCGGCGTTTGATTAAGCGGGACACTTTGAGATATTTATCTAGTCGCATGGTGTTGCTCCCGATAGAAAAACCGCCCATGATGCGGGCGGTTTTTAGATTATACTGCGTTTCTTACTTGTCAATCGCGTCTTTGAACGCCTTGCCGGCTTTGAATACCGGAACAGAAGAAGCAGGGATGCTAATTTGCTCTTTCGTCTTGGGATTACGGCCCATGCGCGCTGCACGTTGTTTGACTTCAAACACGCCAAACCCAACCAATTGTACTTTGTCGCCGCCTTTGAGGGTATCGGTGATGGTGTCGATAAGGGAATTTACCGCTTTCTCTGTGTCCTTCTTGGACAACCCAGCGTTCTCTGCAACCAGAGCAATGAGTTCTGCCTTGTTCATAACTTAGTTCCTCCTAAATAATAGCTTTTGGCAACAGATTCCTGCCGCCTAGTGTATTTACTAAAAAGCGCAATGCGCTCTATAGCCGCTTATGTTTCCCCTCTTGGTAGAGGTGTTCCATCTCGTCTAAGGTCAAATCTTCAAGGGCTTGTCCCTTGTCACCCGCCGCTTGCTCTAAGTAGGCGAACCGTCGGATGAATTTATCTGTGCTGGCATGTAGTGCATCTTCCGGGTCAACGCCTAACAGCCGCAACACATTGATTGCTGCAAACAGGATATCCCCCGCCTCTTCCACAATGCCGGTGCCCGTTGACATGGCGGTGTTCAACTCGTCACACTCTTCTTGGAGCTTGTCCAAAGCGTCTTTGGCGCCAGGGAAGTCAAATCCCACTTTTTGGGCCTTGCCTTGCACTTTCTCCGCCCGCCAGTTGGCGGGGAGACTTTTCGCTACGGCTTCCATAGACTGGGCCACGGTGGTGTGTTGTTTTTCTTGCCGTTTTAGCTCGTCCCAACTCTCCATGACCTGTTCTGCGTTCTCTGCCGCCCTGTCCCCGAAAATGTGAGGATGGCGGAAGATGAGCTTTTTACAGGTAGCATCGGCCACGTCGTCGATGGTAAACCGCCCCGCCTCTTCCTCAATCTGTGCATGAAAGAGTACCTGAGTGAGCATGTCTCCCAGCTCTTCCCGGAGAAGTTCTGGGTTTTGGGTGTCAATGGCCTCACAGGTCTCATACGCCTCTTCTAACAGATTGCGCCGGATGCTCTCATGCGTCTGTTCCCGATCCCAAGGACAGCCCGTGGGTGAGCGCAAAAGTGCGATAAGCTTTTGCAGGTCTTTCACAGTGTAGGACGTACCACATTGAAAATCTACCATACTTTCCCCCTAGATGCAAGCGTTTCTTTGAATTTTCCTTGGATTTTTTGCAAAAATACTTGAATTTTAGCGTACCCGTAAGAGTTTGGCCAGTTTTTTTCCTTTGGGCAACATGTACATGTCCTCTTTTGTCAAAGCCCGGGTGACGATAATCAGCACCAGATAGACCACCATGGCCAAACCAATGGCTCCTGCCAGAGAGAGGGCCAGGGGCACCCGGGTGGGGACATAGGCAAGCATCCCGAACAGAACGCCGCTAATCAGTCCATAGACCACCCAAGCAGTGGCCGCCATGGCGATGGTGCAAAGCAAGGGGCGGAGCAATATCTTGCGGAAACTGGGTGGTTTGGGGATATAACGTTTTACCAGCACCATGTTCATGATACTGATAATGGCGTAACAGGCCAAGGTGCTGATGGCGGCACCATAGATAGAAATGTTCGGATTTGCCAACAGCACCCAGTTGAGCCCCACGCTAATGGCCCCGCCAACAGGCAGAGTGTACATGGTAAACCGCTGGAACCCATACGCCTGCAACACACAATTGGTGGCTTGGAAAAAGCAGATGAAAAAGGCAGCGGCACCCATCCACGCCATGAGACCCGCACCGTATGCGGCTGCAAATTCGCCGTAATACAGCACATCCATAATCGGCCCCGCCAATACCATAAGTCCCGCCCCGGCGGGGAGTGCAAGCAAACACGCCACCCGGATACCGGACTCGGAGGTGTTCTTGGCCCCTTCGCTGTCCCCTTGGGCGATTGCGGCGGAAATTGCCGGGATCATGGCGATGGCAATGGGGATGATAAACGATGATGGCAGATTAAACTGGGACGTGGTCATGGTAAAGGTGCCGTGTAAGCTTTGTGCCACCTCTTGTGAAAGCCCCGTTGCCGACTGGAGCCGCCGTAAAATGACGGCGTTGTTGATAATATTGATGAGCTGGAACACCGATGCCCCCAAAGTCAGTGGGATGGCGATGTTGCGCAGATTGCGAAAAATCCGGCGATTAGAGTCCGGGGTGTCTAACCCGTCAGGGGTGTGGCGCAGACGGTCTACGTTCCGCTTGGCAAAGAAGAGATACCCTGCGGCAAGGGCCGTCCCTACGGTGACCCCTAAAATCGCCCCCGCTACGGTAATGGGTAGCTGTAGGCCCCAATAGGCAAACAGACCCGCCAGCCCAAGACCCAGCACCAGCCGAATCAATGCCTCAATCACCTGAGACACAGAGGTGGGCACCATATCTGATAGGCCCTGGCAATAGCCCCGATAAGCGGAACTCAGCCCCACAAAAAATACTGCGGGGGACAGGGCCAATATCCCATACGCCGCCGATGGCGAGCCGAAGAAGTCCGCCAACTGTTGATGGAACACAGCCATGATGAGAAAAGACACCAGCCCCAACGTCACAAACGTGTTACGTCCCACCAAAAATACTCGCCGCACTTGGGCGGGCCGGTCTAAGGCATCCGCTGCGGCCACTAGCTTGGATAGGGCCACAGGCAGACCGGCGGTGGAGATGATGAGTAGGAATTGATAAATAGAAAACGTCACTTGGAAAGTGGACATGCCCACGTCTCCCAAAATGTTGCCAATGGGAATCCGATACACGGCCCCGATGACCTTGACAATCGCCACCGCCGCCGCTAATACCGTGGCCCCGTGGAGATAACTTTTTTTGTTTGCGCCGGATTGTGTCATAATGGTTCCTTCCGCAATGGAGATAACAAACGGGTTGATTGACCCGGTTGATAGGGGAATGTCCCTCTATTAGTATAGGTATTATCTTGTCCGGCCAAACAGAACCCTTGGCAGGGAGGGTGGGATTGTAGTATTTTACACCGGATGGGAGAAAATTACAACCCTGTAGATTCGTGTGTGCCCACCCACTAGAAAAAACACTTGACAATTGAGTAAAAATAGCGTACAATGGCGAATTATTACAGCAAAAGAGCAGTGCGGTAAATCGCAAAAGAATCCAACCAAAAAAAGGAGAATCCCGAAATGAAAAATTGTAGAAGTAGACGTTATCTCGCCCTGTTGTTGAGTGTGGTTATGGTGATTGGTTTGATTGCCTTGCCCGGTACTGCGACAGAGCCAGAGGGAATTGCACCGGCGGACGGGGTCACGGGCCCTGATTTACGCAATGAGATGGCGGGGGCGGCACCTTTGTACGCTGTGCCGGATTGGGATGATATTGTATCGGTTATCGTAGAGCTTGCCTCGCCCACCACCGTGGATTTGGGTTTGGTGGACATGACCTTACCTGCGGACAGTGAGTTGGGCCAGGCTCTGAATGAACAGGCTGCTGCCCATCGGCTAGAGATGTTAGAAGAGCAAAACGAGGTGCAAGCACAGATTGCGGCACTCTATGCCGATGCGCTGTTCCGCTATAGCTACACGAACCTCATCAACGGCTTTGCCGCACGGATTCCACTGGGATTGATAGAGGCGGTGCAAGAGATTGACGGTGTGTTGGCGGTACATATTAGCCAAGAGACGGCACTTCCCCTCAATGCGTTGGAAGAAGATCCGTACAGCGGCCAGTTTGGCTGGGTGGAAGAAGAGTTTGAGTTAACATTCATTGACTTAAACGACATGGACAAAGACGAATATCTGGCGTTGATGGACGAGCTGGACATTCCGACAGAATTGCCGGAATTTGCGGGGATTATGCCCCTCAGCGACAACCAGTCTTGGGATGTCATGGGCGCACATGAGGCTTGGGACTTGGGCTTTACCGGTGCCGGTCGTGTGGCCGCTGTGCTGGATACCATGGTGCTGGATACCCACATGATTTTCTCTTACATGGATCCTGTTGTCGCCGCAGAAGAGCCTGCCGGGTTCATCAGCCGGGACGGAATCATGCAGACGGTGTATGACAACCAAGATACCCTCAACTTCTTTACATACGGCTGGGACAGTTGGTTCCACTGGCGTGACCCCGCCGAAGTAGGATTCTATGACCCCGGTGTGCGGCAAAGGTTGTTAGAAGGTGCTTTTTGGCGGTCAGATAAAGTGCCCTTTAATATGAGTTATTTTTACGGTACTTATGAGATGACCGTACCGGCACACAACCACGGCACCCACGTTGCTGGTTCCATCTTAGGAAACCCCGGCCCCAATATGATTAACGGCCATTTAGGGCTTGCCCATGATGCACAGTTGTTGGGCGTCAGCACCTACGGTGCCCATGCCACACGGACGGCCACCGGGCAGTTGGGCAGTGACCCGAACTTGCAAGAGACCGATGAAGGTGCCTTTGCGGCCATTGAGGATGCCATTACGTTGGGCACCCACTCGTTTAATATGAGTTTCGGATCGAACCACGGATTTAGTACCCAGCATCAGGTTTTGGCCCGTTCCGGCTATCAGGCCGCCCTCAACCGGGCCCAAGAGTTGGGGATTGTGACGACGATTTCTGCCGGAAATTCTAACCGTACCTCCCAGCAAAATACATTGGTGGGTACGCGGACAGCAAATTTCCCCAACCATGGCGCAATTGGGTTCCCCTCGTCTTTGTTTGCCCCCATGAGTGTGGCGGCGGCCATTGCATCAGGGAGCACCAGAATCAGCTTCAACCTGACCAATATGCAGTTTGAAACTGCGACAGGAGCTCCGGTCATTGAGTCTGTGGTCAACCTTGACCACACTTATCGGAACCCGCCGTTAGAAGTGCGGGACAACAACCCTATTGTATTCGGCATCCAGTTCCAAGATGAAGAGTTTGCGGTTGTGGACATCGGGTTTGGTACTGCCGCCGAGATTACAGCAGCCGGGCCGTTGACAGGCCGGGTGGCCTTAATCACTGTCAGTGACGACCTAATCGGGGCACAACAGAGAGCCGCTGCTGCCGGTGCAGTCGCCGCAGTCATTGCAAATGACGAGGATCGGATTGTGGTATTAACTCCTGCCGCAACCGGTGCCACCGATGATATCCACCGTGGGCAAGTTGCAATCCATGTAGACAATCGGATTTATGACATGAGCAAGCTTCCTGTACTGGGCTTGTTCCGCTCCAGCCATGCGGATGCAATCCGCACAGCCCTAGCAGCCGGCCCGGTTACAGTTAGCTTTGGCAGTCGGACAGCGACCCATCCGCCCTCCGGCACAACTGCGTTCCAAGACAACGGCCCCGCCACGTTTACCTCTTGGGGAATCACCGATGCCCTGCGGCTCACGCCGGATATTATGGCGCCCGGTGTCAATGTCTATTCAGGTAGTCTCAACTCACAAAACCCTCTGGGTGCTCCGAACGGCAATGCGTTGTTCACGACTATGAGCGGGACATCCATGTCTTCGCCCAATGCCAACGGCGGATTGCTGCTGATTCAACAATCTGTGATTGAGCGAATTGAGTCCGGCGTGTTTGGACACATTGAAAATGGCACAATCGAATTTTCCGAGCTAGTCAACCAATTGGCAGGTAGTACTGCTACGGTGTATGAGGTCAATCCTTCGGTGAACAACAGCAACCCCGGTCGGTACTTCTCGCCGCGCCGTCAAGGCTCCGGAATGCTCCATGTGGGCCGTGCGGTACAGAGTAACGTGGTGCTCCACAGCGGGATTGACTATAACCCCTTCACCGGGGAGTCCCAGCGGAACAAAGTAGAGCTGTTTGACAACTTAGGCGATCAATTTGAATTTGAGTTTGTGTTAGACAACTTCAACGATGCCCCACGCTCTTTTGACGTATCAGCGGTGTTGCAGACAGACCAATATGTAACCCCTGCCCCCGGCGCACCCGCCGGAAGTGACCGTCCGGGTCTGCCGCTGGGTAACACTTCTACCGGTGGGGAAATCATGCCGTTGCCGGATGCCATCATGACCGTAGCAAACGTGAACGGCGACGCCGTAATTGCTGGAACTCCGGCGGCAAATATCAATCGGTATGCAGAGAATATTGGTACCACTCGGGTGGTCGTTCCGGCCAACTCTTCTACCGTAGTAACCATTGCGGTAGATGCCAGAGGTGTGGATTTTGAACGCTTAGATGCGATTTTCACCAACGGTATGTTCTTAGAAGGTTTTATCTGGTTTACAGCCGCTGGCGCAACTCCAGATTTTGAAAGTGTCAACATTCCATTCTTGGGCTTCCGTGGTTGCTGGCTTTCTATTCCGGTGTTTGATTTTGCCAATATCTATGACGATATCGACGGTCTAACGCCCAACGACCTAGAGCATCCCATGTACCGCAAAGCGGCCATCCACACCACTGTCCCCGGTGCAGTAGAGCGGGTGACAGAGGGCGTAGATTACAGATATACCTATGTACCCAGAGAGGTTGTCGCTGGTGTCAATCAGTTTACTGGCACCGACTGGGGCGGATATGCACTGTTCCATCGTGCCGCAACCGGCGCAAACGCCAGACCCGGTGCCGTGGGCGGCCCGACCATGGGGCAAACAACCACTCACGGGAACAACCGCTTCCTTGCGGCGAGAGCCTACTTCAACACCATGCGGACAGGCGGACACATCCAAGGTGACTTCATTGCCTTCTCACCGGATGGTGACGGCTATGCGGATATGATTTATGCAAACTTGAATCTATTGCGTAACGTCAAGGCGGCGGCAGTTGTCATCCGGGATGCCGATGGTGAAATTGTCAACATCTTAGGCCCGGAGTATGACCTGATGCAGATTCTGTCCGGCTATGACCACGGACACCGC
Source organism: Oscillospiraceae bacterium (assembly GCA_009779845.1). GTDB lineage: Bacteria > Bacillota > Clostridia > Oscillospirales > Oscillospiraceae > WRAB01. The sequence continues at coordinate 35,747 of WRBE01000017.1, read as the reverse complement.
CACTGGATTCCGCTACACGGTGGCCGGTTCCACAGAGACGCTGGTTGGGATGGAACGGACTTTGACGGCAACATCGTGCCGGACGGTCTCTATACATACGAAATTCGCGCCATGGTAGAGTTTGAGTTCTTGGCTCTCCTTGACGAGGTGCAAGCTGACCTCACCACAAACACAGTGGGGGCCTACATGGTGCCGGAAGATGTGCTGATTGACGCACTGCTCAACTCACCCACCGTGCAATACACCTATTTCCCGGTTTGGGTGGACGTGGCAGAACCCTTTATGGAAGTGGGCCCCCTGCGCCATAACACGTTGCGGGTCACAGCGACAGACCCCGGCGGGATTCAAGCCTTGGGCGTGTTCCATGATGGGGATTTGGTGGATATGGTATTGGTAAACGCCGCATCCATCACCCACACCTTTGACCTAAACGCTGTAGTCGGCTTAAACCCGGCGAACATTGTCGTCCAAGCAGTGGACTTTGCCCTCAATCTAGCGTCTGTGGGCGTTGCTGAGACCAACTATGTCACAGCCACGTTCCTGTGGAATGACGAACAGGAAGAGGAAGTCTTTGCCACAATCAATGTGCTCACAGGGGAGACGCTGACCGCTCCGGCGGCCCCGGTTCGTGCAGGATATACCTTTATCCACTGGACCCTAGATACTGGGGTGGACACACCATTTGACTTTACCACCGGACTGACAGAGAATGTGCGGCTCTATGCAGTGTGGACGGCAGTGCCGGTAGACACAACTGATTTGGAAGCGGCGATTGCAGACGCAAGGGAGCTTGACGAAGCCGACTACACCCCAGAAAGTTGGGCGGCCCTTGTAACAGCGAGAGATGCCGCAGAATATGCACTGGAAACTGCCACAAATCAAGGCGCAATAGATGCGGCAACCGCAGCCCTCCAAGCGGCGATAGATGCCCTAGTAAGCCGTGATCCGGTAGACACAACTGATTTGGAAACGGCGATTGCGGACGCAAGGGAGCTTGACGAAGCCGACTACACCCCAGAAAGTTGGGCGGCCCTTGTGACAGCGAGAGATGCCGCAGAAGATGCACTGGAAACTGCCACAAATCAAGGCGCAATAGATGCGGCAACCGCAGCCCTCCAAGCGGCGATGGATGCCCTAGTAAACCGTGAACCGGTAGACCCGGAACCTGAGTTCCACCCGGCGTACATGTTCGGCAACGAGCGAGGCTACTTCATGCCGACTGCGCAAATCACGCGAGCGCAGGTAGCGACGATTTTGGCGAGAACGCAGCTGTTAGACTTTGAGCAAGGCGTACAACGTCTGCCGGAGGGTATGGATAGCTTTGATGCCTTCGAGGACGTAGCCCCGAACAACTGGTTCTACTTCTATGTGGCTTGGGCCTTTGATGCAGAATTAGTAGAAGGGTACAGGGGCCGGTTTAGACCGAATGACCCTGTAACGAGACAAGAACTGGCCGCAATGCTGGCCCGTACCATTGTGGACGAAGTTGAGATAGGCGAGACGACCTTCCCTGATAGAGGGGATATCGGTAGCTGGGCGACCGACTATGTGTACATGGTATTCGATGCAGGTTGGATGGTTGGCGACACTGCGGGCAATTTCCGTCCCCGTGCGAACATCATGCGCGCCGAGGTAGCAACCGCAGTGAACCGGATGTTAGAACGTGTAGATAGCCGAGGTGTCTTAGACGTCTTAGACGAAGCGGATGCAGTGAATAAAACCAATGCCCGTATTTTCCCGGATGTAACACAGGCAAATTGGTTCTTCGCACCGGTGCTCGGTGCGGCAAACGACCACTATTTGCGCAGAGATGATGATGGGGTAATTAGTTGGAAGTATGTCCATATCCAACAATAGCCGCTATCAGACAGACCGGCGCAACTGAACCTAGACCAAACCTACAGGCCCGGCGCAAATGCGCCAGGCCTGTAGGTTTGGTTCCATATGTGTATGCCTCTCTACTTCGTTTTCCAGTTCTGATACAGCCCCATAATCCGGGCAAACTTGTTCCCGCCCTTGGCCATTTCGGCTAGAATAATCTTCTCCAAGCCGACCAGCACTTGTTCTGTGGTGTTGACATCTATACCGGCGGCATGGCCGACCAGTCGGTTGATTTCATCCCTCGTCATACTGATTCCTCCTTGACTATATATATGTTTCGAATCAGTCAGTTACGACTTGGATTTCATCCCCCGGTTGGACGGTTCCGCCTGTCAGTACTCGGACAAAGGCACCCTCTCGCGGCATGATACAGTCGCCTGTGGTTTGGTGGATGGCACAGCCGTGGTTGTGGCAGTCTTTGCCGACTTGGGTGAGTTCGCAAAGGGTGGGGCCGATTTGGAGTTTTGTCCCCACAGGCAAGGTGTGGAGAGTGAGGCCAGCGGTAACGATATTTTCTGCAAATGCACCGGGTTGTAGTGCCGGGATTTGGTGACGGAGCCGGGCGATGCTCTCATTGGCAAGCAAACTTACCTGACGTGGGCCGGGTCCGGCGTGGGCGTCCCCTTTTATGCCATGGTTTGAAATCAGGGTGACGGTGGAGACAGGATATTTGGGGGTTCCTGTTTCTTTGCTGATATTCACCGACACCACTCGGCCTGTGGCACAGTTTTGGGCAACACCTTGCAGAATCTCTAATCCATGGGCCAGAGCAGGAAGGACGGTCTGTACATGTTCCACCGCCGCCTGCGGATTGCCGGGGAGATTGATAATCAAACTCTGCCCCCGAAGTCCCGCTTGGGCGCGGGACAGCATGGCCCGGGGTGTGATGGAAAGACTGGCTGCCCGCATAGCCTCCGGAATGCCAGGCGCTAGGCGGTGACAGACGGCTAAGGTTGCCTCCGGCGTAACATCTCGGGGTGAAAACCCGGTGCCGCCGGTGGTGAGGACGAAAGGGATTTTGAGCGTGTCTGTACAGTGAATCAGGGCCGCTTCGATGTCCCTTTGCTCATCGGGCAAAACAGCCTGATACGCAACGGTATAGCCCGCCTCGGCAAGCAGGGCCGCCACTGCGGGGCCGCTTTGATCTGCTCGGTATCCTGCTGATGCCCGGTCACTGATAGTAAGAACAGCGGCGTTAGTCATCTGCACCCTCCTGCCGATAATCGGACTTGCCGCCGGTTTTTTCCACTAAGTGAATCCCGGTGATTTCCATATCTTTTTGGGCAGACTTTACCATGTCGTAGATGGTGAGGGCCGCCACGCTGACTGCCGTCAGTGCCTCCATCTCTACCCCCGTGACACCGATACAGCGGACGGTTGCCTCAATATGGACGGCGGGCGGAGTCTCTTGAGGCCGGAAGGAAATGTCCACCCCGGTCAGGGCCAATGGATGGCAGAGGGGGATAAGTTCCCATGTGCGCTTGGCGGCTTGGATGCCCGCAACTTGGGCCACGGCGAACACATCGCCCTTTGTTGTGCCGCCTGTTTGAATCAGGTGCAGGGTATCTGGGGTCATGGTGATGGTGGCACAAGCTGTGGCCGCCCGATGGGTGGCGGTTTTTTCGCCTACGTCTACCATGTTCGGTTGCCCGGCATTGTTAAAATGGGTGAGTTCCATGGTAATCTAGCCTCCAATTTGATGCATATTGCGCCCGGCCCTGCTGGGTCGGTGGGATGTCATGGTGTGCCCCGCTGGCTTAGAGAGGATGCCTTGCCTGAGGGCCGCCACCAGTCCTTCGCCTGTGAGGCCCCGGAGAGAAGTCTCCACCTCGTGGTGAAGGCAGGGCTTTACATTACCGTCCGCCGTTACACGAATCCGATTGCACTGGCCGCAAAAATGGCGGCTCATGGGGCGAATCAGCCCCACTTTGCCCACGGCATTCGGCAATTGGTATACACGGGCGACACCTTGCAGGCGACCGGGGACAGGGGTCAGTTCCGGACAAGCGTGCAATACAGCATCACTGCTGACGAGCCGCTCTGTAACAAATGCGGTACTTTCGCCTATGGGCATGAGTTCGATAAATCGGACAATGATAGGCCGATGCTTGGTCAGGGCCACGAAGTCTGGGATTTTATCCTCGTTTATCCCGCCCATGAGTACAACATTTAGCTTCATGGGTACCAGCCCCGCACGCTCGGCGGCATCTAGCCCACGGAGTACGGCGGCCAAATCACCGCCCCCGGTGAGGGCAAAAAATTGCGCAGGGGCAAGGCTGTCCAAGCTCACATTGACCCGCATCAGCCCCGCCTGACGCAAGGATGCGGCCATATCTGCCAAAAGTAGGCCATTAGTGGTCATCGCCAACTCCTCCACGCCCGGCAGGGCGGCTAGGCGGCGGGTAATCTCTAACACATCCGACCGGAGCAACGGCTCGCCGCCGGTAATCCGGAGCTTGGTGAGGCCAAGGCGCACCCCAGCCGCCCCAATGGCTTCCAATTCCGCCGGGGTGAGAAGAGTGCCGCTATGAGTGCTATGGCCCTCCGGCCTACAATAGCGACAGTTGAGGTTACACTGGTCGGTGACGGAGAGACGCAGATATTGAATGCTCCGGCCTTGGTGGTCTTTCATGACAGCTCCTGTGGGTGTGGATGGGGACTGGTTCATCGCTCTTCTCGTAGAGTAAAATAAGAGCTGACTATAGTATACCATAGTCAGCCCAGCATGTCGAAAATGCATTTCTATCGAATTTTTTGCATAGGGTCAAGATACCTTCTCGCTTGGCACTCTCCTATTGCTCTACATGATCTCCCGGATACTCCAGCCCAGCAAGCTCTTCCTCTGTCAAGAAGAGCATCGGATGCTCGGCACGTTCAAACAGGACAATCACCGTCTCTGGTGTCGTCTGTGCGGGGATAGAGCGAGTCGAAATATCATACACAACAACCATAGCGCGATGTGCAAGCGTCTCGGCACTCGGCTCATAAAACGCTGTGCCGTCTTGTAGGAGAATTACCGTGTCCTCACCAAGGTTGATTTGTAGCGTGCCATCATAACTGACGAGCGCTTCGTCAAAACGATCAACCATGACGCCATGGTCACGATCTGTCAGCGCAACTGCGCCAAGCTGGGGCGGATAAATCATAGCGGTCAGGAGTGAGGTGTCGTAAAAGCCGGTGACTTCTGCACCTACTTCCAGCTCCCCGTCCATGACAAGTACAGTTTCTGGGCCAACGATGAAGTTTGTGCTGGTGGTTTCGTTTGCTACGTTGACTAAAACCGTGTCTTCAGTCCCGCCGTAAAAGGGGCTGATTTCTGTGATTGTGCCAGTAAAACTCATAAATGCTGGTGTTTCTGGCAAGGGTTCTTCTTGAGTATCTGTATCTGTTGTCTCGGGCGGTTCTGTGGCCACTGGGGCGGGGGTTACGTGAGGTTCTCTGGGGCCTTCCGCTCTGCACCCTGCAAAGGCAAACAGGAACATGACGGCGGCGAGCAGTAAAATGATTCTTTTCATACTATCGTCTCCTCGTTTTGTTTGTATACTATTAAGACGTAAAATTTTTGATTTTGTTCCGCAGTGCCGCAGAGCTGTCTGGCGAGGCGGATGGTTACGGGAGTAATTGCGTTGTCCCCGCAATCAACGCCAGCTTTCCCCGCCGGGAGAGCCGCTTAATCACATACTCCCGCTGCATTGCGGCAGTTTTATCCGGGAGTGTTTCCTGATAGACCAGCACCGACGGGCCACGGCCTCTGGTATATTTTGCACCTTGGCCCCTGTTATGGGCCTCCAACCGGGCCGCTACATCTGTGGTCCAACCGGTATACAAGGTGCCGTCAGCACAGCGGAGGATATAGACAAAATACCCTGTCATGACGGCTCGTCCACCAAAAGTGCAACCACTTGGCCGTAAATCTGCTCGGCTTGTTTGGTAAATGCCTCCACCATGGCGGTGGCTTGGGTGTCGTTGGCGGCGTAGATATTCATGCTTAAAATCTCGCCCAGGCCGTCACTGAGGGACAGGGCCACAGTGAGTCCGCCGCCGAGGCGGTTCTCTTTTTCCGCTTTTACCATGGCGTTGCGGCGTTGAATTTTCACTAGGGCCGCCGTCTTTTTTTCTGCCCGACGACGGACGGAGTAGGGAACACGGCTCTCTGCTACTTGTCCGTTTCGCAAGCCCTTGTCCGTAATAGAAAGGCGGCCGTCTGTCTCTGTAATATGCCCCGTGTTGAGCAACTCGGCCACGCATTCGGAAAAGTCGAAATAGCCAATCCCTGCATCCACAAAAGTCAGGTCGGTAAGGGTGTCTATATCCACCGGTTCACCCAGTCTGCCTAGAATAAACAGGATTAAAATTTTGATATCTAATTTTTCGTGGATGAATCCATGTTCCATTGCACTGCTCCCTATAGGTGGTCGGAAAGTGTAATTTTATTATAATACACTTTTCAGTTTTGGTAAAGCAGTTGACACGAAAAAGGTAGAATGTTAGAATGGAGGCTATGAAAACAGAGAAAAAAGGAGTTTATCATGACATTAAAACGACTTGGGGCCTTTGCCCTGCTGGTTTTGAGCCTGTTCCTAGTGGCTTGTAGCGGCGCAGAAGAGCCGGAGCCGGAACCCACACTGGAACCCACACCGACCCCGGTAGTAGTAGAAACCCCAGAACCGACTCCAGAGCCTGTCATTGACACTCGGTACCGCAACCCATTGACTGGTGAACTCACAGAGACGGACATCAGCCAGTACCGTCCCTTTGCGGTGACGATTAATAATCTGCAACCGGCCCTGCCGCAGCACGGACTTTCTCAGGCAGAGATTATCTATGAATTTCCGGTAGAGGGCGGAATCACTCGTCTATTGGCCCTGTTTCAAGATATAGAAGGGATTGGCGAGATTGGCCCAGTTCGTAGCGCACGACTCTATTTCTTAGATGCGATACAAGCCCATGATGCCATCTATGTCCATGCCGGAGGCAGTCCTGATGGCATTGAGGGTATCTGGAGTCGCGGCGTGTCCAGCATTGACGGTGTAGGCGGTAGTGGCAGAGAGTTTTTCAGGTGTCCAGAGCGCCGCCAGCGGGTCGCCATGGAACACACCATGATGACCACGGATGAACTGCTATTAGAAAACGTGGAGCGTTATCCCTTCCGCCGTGAGCATGAGACCGGCTTCACCAGCGGCTTTGCCTTTGTAGAGGATGGCACCCCCGAGGGTGGCACCAGCGCACAAGAGGTATCGGTTCGGTTTTCTGATCAAAAGACCGGCGAGTTCGAGTTTGATACGACTACAGGACGATATCTGGTCAGCCAATACGGCGCACCCCACATGGATGGCGCTGTGGAAGAGCAACTTTCTGTGACAAATGTGCTGGTTCTGTTTGCTAGCTTCCGTGTCATGGATACGGACGCTAGACTGATGGTAGACCTCAATCTGGGCGGCGAGGGATATTTCTTCTCCGGCGGCCAAGGTATCCCCATCCGCTGGAGTAAAGGCGGTTATGATGCACCGTTTGTGTTTACATTAGAGGACGGGCTTCCGTTGGAGCTTGGCATCGGACAGAGTTATATCAATATTGTCAATAGCAATATGGGTAGCGTTACATTTCGTTAAAGATAATAGGGAACCGCCTTTGGGAGCAAATGCTCTCAAGGGCGGTTTTTTGGCTGGTTTTTTGTGTGCTTTAATGGTCAGTGCAGACTTGGATACCTGCTTAGCTGCCGCGTTGCCAGCCGTCATTTAAGTCCGAATCAGAAGTCCAAAACGAAAATGGATATGACCAATATCTTCTGCTGTTAATAAGCCCAATTCATATGCACTTGGCAAAATAATACTGAAACCACCTCCTTTTCCCGATAGAGTATAAAACGCACCCTCATTCCAAACCAATATACATTCATTAGTCGGATAGAAAAATATATGGCCGGCAACTTCTTCTTCCCATGCAACATCTAGGACGCCCAGGCCAAGATATAGAGCGACACTGCCGTTATATGTCCCCAAATAGGACTCAATCCGAATTTTGTCGAGGTTATCGTTAAAGACGGTTTGAAAATCCTGTCTTATCCTTGTCTCCAGTTCTGGACACAACGGCTCTAGTTCATCCGAATGCGTAAAATGTTCAACAAACAGACAACACGCTTGGGGCAATACTTACTTGAACGCATAAAAACCACTCCCTTACTTGTAATGTATTATAGACCATACTACTATATCATCTAAACATCTACAAAGTCAACAATTTTTTTAAAATATATCCATTTATTTTCGGCGTTTTCGTTATTCATGCTTCAAGTATGGTGAGCAACTGAACATTTAACTGTGGCAATGTGAGTTTTATAGATGCGTTTGATTAGTAAAGCGACAAGCAATTAGTACGTAGCAAAAAACAAGGTACGAATACTTTTCGTACCTTGCCTATAGAGGTTTTGATAGTTGTAGGTTAACTCCTATTTTCGAGGCTGTATTTTTCTGTTGTACATTGTATAGCGATATCAAAGAAGCAAAAGAAACATAGGGGCTGCGCCCCTATGTACCCGCAAGGTCAAGGGCAAAGGTAGAGGTTATTCTCCGCACTGGCGACAATGCTCACCTACCAGAAGTCCGGGCACCACCGCCCTTGACCATTGGAGTTCCGAGTACTATTACATCCGGCTAGAGGGCTTTGACACCAGTACGGAGTATAAGGTGCAAAACCGTCGTCACTCTGCCCTTGACCTTAGCGGGTACACAGGGGCGCAGCCCTTGTGTTTCTTTTGCTTCTTTGCGAAACGGCAAAGAAGGCCTGTCCGGCAGGACATAACAAGCTCTTGGCTTGTGCCAAGAAACCCTCGACGGCAACGCCGAAAGGAAGAAGGTCAAGGGCACAGGACACACAAGGACACATCCCCCCCCACAAGAGTACAAAACAATAAAAAAACAGACGCACCCCCATGAGTGCGCCTGCCACATACCAACTTGCTTACACCTTACTTCCCTAACCCCGCCAATGTCTTGCGAACAATGGCATCAGCGTCCAAACCGTACTTTTGAAACAGCTTCCCATAATCACCGGTCTCGGCATGGGTGTCATTCAACCCCACAAAGGCCTGTTTCACAGACGCGCCAGCTTCCGTCAACACTTCCGCTACTGCGCCACCGAGGCCGCCGACGATGCTGTGCTCTTCTGCGGTGACGATGAACTTGGTCTTCGCAGCACTGTCTAAAATCAACTCTTTGTCAATGGGTTTGATGCTGAACATATCCACCACCCGCACATTAACCCCTTGTCCCGCTAAGATTTCTGCCGCTTTGACGGCCTCGTGCAAAACAATACCACAGGAGATAATGGTGGCATCTGTTCCCTCACGAAGAATCTTGCCCTTGCCGACTTCAAACTTCTCGTCGGGAGCGTATAAGTCCGGCACAGACCCTCTGGAAAGGCGAATATACATGGGTGCCTCTACCTCAATAGCGTTTTTAGTGAGCCATCTGGCATTGCTGGCATCAGATGCCGCAAACACTTGGAAGTTGGGCAGGGCCCGCATGATTGCAATGTCCTCTAACGTATGATGGGTGGGGCCGTCATACGCATCCGACAGACCGGTATATGCGCCCATGAATTTCATGTTCAAATTGGAGTACGAGCCATAAGCCCGCGCTCCGATTAGGCCCATGGTAACCAAAAAGGCCGCAAAGGTGTTAATAAACGGAATCTTACCTTCTGACGCCATCCCGGCGGCTACACCTACCATGTTGGCCTCGGCAATCCCTAGGTTAAAAAATCGCTCTGGATATTTTTTCCCGAAAATACCGGACTTGGTAGAACCGGATAAATCCGCATCTAATACCACAATGCGGGGATTATCTGCCCCGAACTCGACTAAGGCTTCCCCGTATGCTTCCCGAATTGTTTTCGCCATTATGCCTTCCCTCCTAATTCACGCATGGCCTCATCAAAATGCTCTTTCCCGATGGGTGCGCCATGCCACGCACTCTTGCCCTCCATGAAGGACACGCCTTTGCCTTTTACCGTGTTTGCCAAAATGGCCACAGGCTTTCCTTTTATGGTTTTTGCTTTCTCAATGGTGTCAAAAATGTTTGCGATATCATGACCGTCACAGGTCAGCACTTCACAGCCAAAGGCCGCAAATTTTGCGCCGATGTCACCCATGGGCATAATATCTTCACAGGTGCCGTCTAATTGGACGCCATTTTGATCCACGATAGTAATCAGGTTGTCTAGTTTAAATTTAGATGCGCTCATAAGCGCCTCCCAAACCGTACCTTCATTGAGCTCCCCATCGCCCACAATTGCATAGACCATGGCCGGATTTTTGTCTAACTTCAACGACATGGCCATTCCCACCGCCGCAGACAAGCCGGTGCCTAATGGCCCGGTGGACACCTCAACTCCCGGTGTCGTCTTGCTGCAAGGATGCCCTTGCAGGATGGAGTTGATTTGGCGTAATGTTTTGAGTTCTTCTTTCGGGAAAAAACCCTTCTCTGCTAACATAAAGTACAGCATAGGCGCCGCATGGCCTTTGGTCAGGACGATTCTGTCCCGCCCTTCCCATTTCGGATTCTTCGGATCCACGTTGCCGATACCGAAGTATAGCGTGGCCAAAATTTCACATACGGACAACGATCCGCCGGGGTGCCCGGTTTGGATACTGTGCAACAGCTTGATCAGGTCAAGCCGCATCTGTCCGCACATATCCTTTATCTCGGCAAGTTTTGTTTCTGGAATGCTTGGCATAATTCACTCTCCTATGTCCTTTAATCTGCGTTTGGTGCAGTCCAAAATAAAGTATACCATTTTTCCCAGACAATTACAACGCTTTTTCTTTCTATGTCGTTGCGACAATGTATTGGTTTGGAGAGATCGCTCTAATCCCGGCGACTCTGGGCGACTTTGCACGTTTTTCCGGCTCTCATGGCGAAAAATGTGTTATGTCACCTAATGTACCAAAAAATATTTACAGAAAAATTCGTTTGCGCTCTTCCTATTTTTTGACGAAATAAGAAAGTGTTGTGCATTTACCAATAGGAACCCGATGTGGAAAACTATGTGGATAATGTGGTTAACTATTTGTAGTACCTGTTCATACCCAAAATTATGGTAACGTTTTTCATTTTTCCTTTGTCGAAAAAATCGAATTTTATAGGAAAAATAGCGAAAAAACCTGTCACAGATTTGTCTGATATCACAATTGACTTTTCACTGGTGAAAGCATCAAGTCGAATATCAAACAGTATAGATTTACCCTTCGGCCCAATGGGTGAGGGTGACTACAAAAAGTAGTCACCCTCACCCATTGACAGACGGAGCCAAGTGTGGTATGTTCTCCAAACGGTGGTTCGGTTCGGGCCACCTGTTTTATCATTTGCTGCTGTGGCTCAATGGTAGAGCACGTCACTCGTAATGACGGGGTTGTCAGTTCGATTCTGACCAGCAGCACCACGAAAACGAAGCTCTGTAGTTCCAGAAACTACAGAGCTTCGTTTTTGCTGTGTGGCATTTCTATTCATGAAAAGAGGGTCGCAAAATTCCCCGAATGCGAATACTCTCCCTTACAAAGGCCGAAATCCAAACACCAAAATCCCACCTTACCGTCTTGACAAACTTAACTCTTTGTTATAAAGTAAAGGTTGTAACAAAATTTAGTAATCTGGGGATGCTATATCCAAGAGCTAATTTCAGAATAAATAGGAGAAAAGTTATGTCAAGATTCGTTTATGCAGATAATGCCGCCACCACGAAGATGTCACCTGTGGCACGCAAGGCGATGTTGCCTTGGCTGGAAGACGGGTACGGTAACCCTTCTGCTGTCTACCGCATCGGGCGGGACGCGCGGCGGGCCTTAGATGGGGCAAGAGACCAAGTGGCCCGTGCCATCGGGGCAAAAACCGAAGAGATTTTTTTCACCGGCAGCGGTACAGAGTCCAACAACTGGGTTCTCCGCGGGATTTGTGAGCGTTTACAGGGCAAGGGCAAGCACATCATCACCACCATGATTGAGCACCACGCTATCAGCCGCACGCTAGAAGACTTGGAAAAACAGGGCTTTGAGGTAACCGTGTTGCCGGTAGACAAATACGGCATGGTATCCCCCCATGTGGTGCGGGCGGCCATTCGGCCGGACACTATCTTAATCACCATTATGTTCGCCAACAATGAGATTGGCACCATCCAGCCCATTGCGGCCATTGGCGACATTGCCAGAGAACGGGGTGTACTGTTCCACACGGATGCGGTACAGGCCGTGGGCCATGTCCCCATTGATGTAGAATTGCTCAAGATCGACCTGCTCAGTCTGTCCGCCCATAAGTTTCGTGGGCCAAGGGGCGTGGGTGCCTTGTATGTAAAAAAAGGCGTGAAATTACCCGCCTTCATCACCGGCGGCGGACAGGAAAAAGGCCACCGGGCAGGGACAGAAAATGTAGCCGGAATTGTTGGCATGGCGATGGCCTTAGAGGACGCTGTCCAGAGTATGGAACAAAATCTACTCTATGTCACCGAGCTACGGGACAAGCTGATTGCAGGGATGCTGCAACTCCCTGCTGTAAGCCTCACCGGCCACCCAGAAATCCGTCTGCCGGGCATCGCCAGCTTCGCTATCGCATGTATTGAGGGTGAGGCACTGATTTTAATGCTAGATGCCGCCGGGATTGCCGCATCTTCCGGTTCGGCCTGTTCATCAGGGTCATTGGATCCGTCCCATGTCCTACTCTCTATCGGGTTGACGCATGAGAGTGCCCACGGGTCTGTGCGCCTCAGCTTAGGGGAAGAGACCACGGAGGCGGACGTGGACTATATCTTGGAGCAAATCCCCCCCATTGTAGAAAAGCTCCGGGCCATGTCGCCCCTATGGGAAGAGCGGGTGGACGCATGACAGAGCTGCAACAAGAAATTCGGCGCTTGGCAGAGGCCACAGACGCTCTCATTCTCGCCCATTACTACCAGACCTTAGACGTGCAGGACATCGCTGATGTGGTGGGGGACTCTTACGAGATGGCAAAACAGGCCAGAAGTGCAGAAGCATCCACCATCGTGGTCTGCGGGGTTCACTTCATGGCGGAGAGTGCCAAGATTTTAAGCCCGGAGAAAACCATTTTACTCCCCGCTCCGGACGCCGGGTGCCCCATGGCGGACATGGTGGAGGCGGAGGATGTGTTGGCGTTGCGGGCCAAGTACCCAAGTGCCAAAGTCATGTGCTATGTGAACTCTTCCGCCGCCGTGAAAGCGGTATCGGATGTGTGTTGCACCTCCTCCTCGGCGGTGCGGATTGCCGAAAAGTTAGACACAGACGAGATTATCTTCGTACCGGACCGAAACCTAGGCCGTTATGTGGCAGAACAGGTGCCGGGCAAGCAGTTTTACTTCCACCCCGGCTTTTGTCCCATCCACGACCGGGTATCGGCAGAGCAGGTGAAACAGGCAAAAGCGCGCTATCCCAATGCTCTCTTCATCGCCCATCCTGAGTGTCGGGAGGAAGTACTGGCCTTGGCCGATTTCATCGGCAGTACCGCCCAAATGATTCAATTCACCAGAAAGACCGATGCCGCCGAGATGATTATCGGCACTGAAATCGGCGTATTGGAACTGCTCCAACGAGAACTACCTCAAAAGAAAATCTTGTCCGTCTCGGCAAGCTTTGTCTGTCCCAACATGAAGAAAACCACCCTGCGAGACATCTATGAGTCCCTCGCCACAGGCGTTCATGAAATGCGCCTAGACGAGAGTGAGCGACAGTTGGCATACGCCAGCTTAGAACGTATGATTGAGTTATAGTAATAGGAAGGAAGAATACAACCATGTACTCAGAAAAAGTAATGGATCACTTCGCCAACCCCCGCAATGTAGGTGAGGTTCCCAACGCTAACGCCATCGGCGAAGTCGGTAACGCCAAGTGCGGCGATATTATGAAAGTCTATATGCGGATTGAAGACAACATCATCCAAGAGGTAGGCTTCAAAACCTTCGGTTGCGGTGCCGCCATCGCCACCTCGTCCATCTCTACAGAAATGGTAAAAGGCAAGACCATCGAAGAGGCCCTGCAACTCTCTAACCGTGCGGTGACAGAGGCCTTAGACGGCTTGCCCCAAGATAAAATACATTGCTCTGTACTGGCAGAGAGCGCCATTCGCTCTGCCATCGGCGATTACTACAAGCGGCAAGGCATCGACCCAGAGCCGATTCTCGGCTGTGCCAAAGATTGCGGCGGCGGATGCCATCACCATTAAGCGGACATAAGGATAAGCCCCGCCTCAATGAGGCGGGGCTTTAGATTTTTTTTGGAGAAGATACTTTGATTGCTCACTACTCTTCTGTCTCTGTCGGCTCCGCTTCCGGCGGGTCCGCTGCTATGGCAATGTCTAAATATTCCTGGAAATCAAGCCCAATCTGCAACCCAAGTTGTTCTAATACCTCGCTCCCATGGGGCGTCATGTTTTCTAAAATCACCACGATCCGTAAAAACAAGGCCATCTCTGTACCCTCTAAATTTTGGAGTACATAGATGTGTACTGTGCGGCCCACTAAGTTATCATCGAAGTGTAGACTTGTGGCAGCAGCGGTGTCTTGTGCGTTGAGCCGCATAGCGGTCTGGTGGAAGTTTTCTGCATCATGGTCTAGTTCCGGGTCTAAATCCTCTAAGATGAAAGGTGTTATGGTTTCACTGGCGGAGTAAGCCGGCAGGGCCCTATAGAAGATAGAGAGGGACGGCGCCCAGCTAAAAACAGTATCTTCTGTCGAGGTGGCGGTAGTGCCTGACATGACACTGACTTGGAATATCTCTCCGTCAATCTCCATGTCATAATGCTCTAATAAATCAGTTTCATCTAACCGATGGTTCACCATGTGAAGTTCCGGCAAATCGTGGAAAAATTCCAATCCGCTTTCTCTCACAGAGGCCCTACGCGCTTGGGCGTCATGAAACTCTGCCATGGATTTTTGCAGCTGTATCGTGTCTACCACATAATCGGGGGTGACAACAGCATCCACATGCAATGCCTGATAGGTGACATCTACAGTAACGGTCATTTCCCCCGGTAGGGAGAGCGTCAGCCAAGAGGTGAAGGTGCCAAGTTCCTCGTCGTGGGTAAAGGTGAACTCTAGGGTGTAGTTTGTCGATGCACCCTGCACGAAAGGAGCGGTCAAGCGTGTCACAATTAAATCAGGCGACACGACATCCTCCGCTGGAACCGAATCTTCTGACAGGGTGGCAAGGGTATGTAAATCAGAAAGCAACCCAAACGGCCCAACAAAAGAGCGAATCTGTTCTATGCTGAGAGACACGTTTGGCATGGTCATCGTGAATATCCCTTGATCTGTAATCAGCGCTTCTTGCACCGCCTCCGCATTCAAGGAAGCCACCAGTGCCGGTACATCCGGGAGCAGAGCAGAAAAGGCGGCATCCGGGTAACGCAAATAAGGCTCACCCTCGCCCTCAAAAATCTCTGCTACAGAGTCGGCACCGTGTACGATATATTTCACGTCCATCATACGCTGGAATAATGGAACAACGCTGATATAGGCATCATTCCCTACCTCTAATAAATTCGTGCGATACATGGTCTGCCCATAGGCATCCAAGTACTGGAGGACAGCGGAAAACTGCCCGGTACCAGTGGCGTGTGCTCCCTCCATGGAAAATCCAACCGGCACATGGTGCGGAGGCGCATCCCCCACAAATGTAACCGTGCCAATGGCGGTAAACGCATAATTGGAAAGGTTATCGAGATCCTGCAACAAACTTTCAAATTCTCCCGTGGGCCCTCCAAAGAGACCGAAGACATCCAAAGACTCTAAGGACTCGAAGGAACAGCCGGACAGAAGTGCCAGCAGGATACAACATAGTACTAGGATTGAAGTGATTTTTCGCATGAGTATAGAACTCCTTCCTATCAAAGCAGTATACAACAGCACGTCCCATTTGTCAATGAGGAGCCGAGCCCCGGGGCAGGCATTTAAATAGTTGATTAATAGAAGAACGACAAAAACAAACCAGCCGATTGCTCTTCCAAGCAGCCAAGCTGGTTTGTTTGACCATCAACTATTTTAATGTATACCCAATACCATACCGCCCTTGGCACAGGGCGGCATGGTGGCATACCTTTATCCGTTGCAAATCACGCCGCTGTCCCTACTGAACCAACTTATAAATCTCCAGAATATCCTGCCAATACAACTTCTTAAACCCACCGAGAGGTCTCTCTTCCCCGAAGGGAATTTTCGTGGCCTTTTTGGCCATTTCCTCTAATCGATCTGGGCCGATGCCAAGCTCTGTCAAGGTTGCCGGTAGTCCGATTTTTACAAAGAAGTCCCGCAGGCGGCGAATCCCTTCCTGCACAATGGCATCGGGATCACGGAAGCTGGCTTCTACACCCATAACATT
Source organism: Oscillospiraceae bacterium (assembly GCA_009779845.1). Lineage (GTDB taxonomy): Bacteria > Bacillota > Clostridia > Oscillospirales > Oscillospiraceae > WRAB01. The sequence continues at coordinate 19,489 of WRBE01000017.1, read as the reverse complement.
GACCGCAAACTGGACGAACATGTTGATGTTTTCTTTATACACATACTGCATCCAGCCCGGTGTGACAACGGCCAGCCCTGCACCATGAGGCACATCGTAGATGGCGGAGAGTTCGTGCTCCATATCGTGACACGCCCAGTCCTGCTCCCGGCCCATGCCGAGCAGGCCGTTATGGGCCACAGTGCCCGCAAAACCAAGCTCTGCCCAGGCGTTGTAGTCGGTCATGTTTTCACTGGCCAGTAGCGCATTTTTCATCAGGGTTTTTAACGTGGCTTCACACAGCCCATCGGTCAGGTCGGTGTTGGTGGTGTTGGTGAAATACCGCTCAAAAATATGAGACATCATATCCGCCACGCCGTAGCCAAGCTGCTCTTTGGGGAGCGTGAAAAATAATTCCGGATTCATCACTGAAAGCAGGGGGCGGAGCAACTGGCTACCGTAGGGAAGCTTTAAATCTTTTGCCTCATTGGTAATCACCGTGCCCTCACTGGCCTCACTGCCCGCCGCAGGGATGGTGAGTATGGTTGCAATGGGTAACGCCTTCTCAATGGGTTGTGCCACTTCGTACAAATCCCAAATGTCACCGTCATAGTACACGCCCATGGCGATGGCCTTGGCAGAGTCAATTACACTGCCGCCGCCCACAGCTAAAATCAGATCAACCCCTTCTTGTTTACAGAGGTCGATGCCCTCATGTACCAGAGAAAGCCTTGGATTTGGCTTTACACCGCCCAGCTCCACAAACGCAATACCATTGGCCTTGAGGGAAGCCGTTACGGTATCGTAGAGGCCGCTTTTCTTGATACTGCCGCCGCCATAGTGCAATAGCACTTTCTTGGCATACGGTTTGAGCAGGGCTCCGATTTCTTTCTCAGTCTCTTTTCCGAACAAAATTCGTGTAGGAACATGAAAATCAAAGTTTAACATAATGACCAACCTTTCGTGTCTTATTATTTGGTTCCACTATCATACCATGATTTTCCTTAATCGGCAATCACTTGTCAAAGGAAATTGGAGCACCAATGGTAATAAGCTGCCCATAACAAACCGACCGTATGTCTGCGTAAGACATACGGTCGGTTTGTTATGGGCTATTTATTGCCTGACAAGTACAGAACCTTCGTCGTCAATGATTCGGTCGAAGTCGTCTTCAAATTGCCACTCAATGTCACCAAACTCTGCGAGCAGTGTAGCGACCATTGTATCAAATGCCTCTTCTAAAGCGGCCTCAATCATTTCCGCAAAATCAGGGTCTGCCATCAATTCTGTCAGTTCTGGGTCTTGATCGAACAATGCATCAATCAACTGTTGGGCCTCTGTTTTCAATGCATCCTCATCAACGCTCAGGGTGATGGTTTGTGCATCTTCGTCTACGCTGAAGGTACCTCTGATGGAGAACTCACCGGGTAGCTCTTCTATATCCATTTCGCTGTGGGGAACACTTGCCTCAAATGTGTCACCGGTAAAGGTCCATGTGCCAGGTGTGCCGTCTTCGTAGACAAACGTGCCGGATAGACCTGCACCGCCGCCGCCATTGCCGCCGCCGCAGGCGGCCAAGACAAGCACCAGCGCTAACACCAGTGCACCGATACGTAAGGTGTGTTTGAGAGTTTTCAAAATAATTTCCTCCTCTATTCATCATGTTTGTTTTTATGCTTGCTCACCGGCAAGCCGAATAAGTATATGCTATGATTCTAGGTTTGTCAAATATTCACACTCTATTGTCGCCTGTAGGGGCAGACACAAGGTCTGCCCCTACTCAGTTTACATTGCTCTTATGAAAAGAATCCCATCGCAAGCTATTTCAATTTCCAAACCAAATCCGCAAGCAATAGCTCTTGCTCAAATTTTACAGGGTCTGTATCCTTGCTAATGTGCACAAACTCAATATCCATCATCCGTGCCCAGTCCCGCATCATCTCGGCATCGCAGTCGTAGCTGAGTACTGTGTGGTGAGCACCGCCAGCCAACAGCCAACATTCACCGCCAACCTCTAAGCTCGGCTCTGCCTGCCACATAACACGGGCAACGGGAAGGTTCGGCATGGTCTTGGTGGGCTTGACACAATTGACATCATGGACAATTAAGCGCAAACGACCGCCCATGTCAATGAGACTAACCAGAATAGCCGGGCCTTTTTTGCCTTCAAATACCAAGCGGGCCGGCGGCTCTCTGTCACCAATGCCGAGGTGGTGTACCTCAACCTTCGCCTTGTCTGCCCCCACCGTGGGGCAAACTTCCAACATGTGGGAACCCAGCGTAAGGCCGCTGGCCAGATCATAGGTATAGTCCTCCATGAAACTCGTACCGCCGTCCATACCTTCGGCCATGGCTTTCATAATCGCCGTCATAGCAGAGGTTTTCCAGTCCCCTTCTCCGCCGTAACCATAGCCTTGGCGCATCAAATCTTGGGTTGCAAGACCCGGCAATTGCATCATGCCGAACAGGTCTTGGAAGGTATTCGTGAATGCCATGCAGTCCTCGGCCTCTAACATGGCTTGCATCCCCAGTTGTTCTCTAGCTTGATAGCGGACAGCCTCCATGTCGTCAGTGACAATCTTGTACCGCTTTTCGTACTCGGCCACCAATGCGTCTACCTCGGCATCGCTGACTTTGTCCATGGCCTTGACCAGTTGACCGACAGGCCAAGTGTTAACCTCCCAACCCAGCTTCATTTGGGCCTCGACTTTATCACCCTCAGTGACGGCCACTTCCCGCATGTTGTCGCCAAAGCGCATGACTTTCATGCTCTTACTCACGGCCACACCAATGGCGCTACGCATCCATTTTCCGATTTTTTGCTGTACCTCTTTAGACTCCCAATGTCCCACTACAATCTTGCGGGCTAGGCGCATCCGGGTACCGATGAAACCGTGTTCTCTGTCTCCATGGGCACTCTGGTGGAGGTTCATGTAGTCCATGTCAATGTCCTCATTGGGGATACTGGCATGGAATTGGGTGTGGAAATGCAGATAGGGCTTTTGCAACAGGTTCAGGCCGTTAATCCACATTTTGCTGGGGGAAAAGGTGTGCATAAACACCACAACCCCTGCGCAAGTGTCGTCGGCGTTTGCTTCTTTGACCGCTTGGGTGATGCCACCGGCGGTTTTCATGGTGTCTTTGTAGATCAGTTCTGCCGGGAACAGCCCGGCTTTGTTTAACCCTTTGACAATTTCTTTGCTGTTCTCCTCTACTTGCCGCAGGGTCTCTTCACCGTATAAAAACTGGCTACCGGTGATGAACCAAAAGTTCATGTCTTTATAAATACTCATGCGTTACACTCCTTGCACTTATGATTTTTAACTTGTCTGTACAAGCTAAAATTATGGTATCATCTTCCCGTCTGCCTGTCAATATAAAGTAAAAAGTTTCCCCAAAAGAACCAGAGATATGGTATAATACCTGCAACACAACTAGAGGAGGTAACATACATGAAGATCATAGCTGTTTCAAATTACGATGAAATGAGCCGTCAGGCAGCGGAATTGGTGGTGGATCAGGTCAAAAAGAAACCTACTACCCTGCTGGGCCTCGCCACTGGCGGAACCCCTGTCGGCACCTATACGAAGATGGCGGAGGCCCAATTACGCGGTGAGGTCACTTACGCCCAGTGCCGTAGCGTCAATTTAGACGAATATATGGGTTTGGGGCCTGAAAACCCCGCAAGTTATCGATATTTCATGCAAGATAAGCTATTCAATCATATTGATATTCTGCCGGAGAATACCCATCTGCCCAGCGGCACAAACCCGGATGCCGCCGGCGAATGCGCCCGATACGATGCCCTCATTGACAGTCTTGCGCCCATTGACCTGCAAATTCTGGGCTTGGGTCACAACGGCCACATTGCGTTCAATGAGCCTGACGACCATTTTGTGGCAGGCACCCATGTGGTAGACTTGGGTGAGGCCACCATTGACGCCAACCAGCGGTTTTTCGACCGCCGTGAAGATGTCCCCCGCCAAGCTTTTACCATGGGCATGGCCCCGATTCTACAGGCGGAACATGTGTTACTGCTGGTCTCCGGTGAGGAGAAGGCAGACATTTTACATCAAAGCTTGACCGGGCCGATTACACCGCAAGTGCCGGGAAGTATCTTACAGCTTCATGGGAATTTGACTGTGATTGCAGATAAAGCGGCACTCTCTAAGTTCCCCATCGGGAGTTTTTAGGAGAATTGTTGTAGGGGCGACCGTTTTCGGTCGCCCGGCCTTTTGCCCCCGCTCCTTGTAGAGGCGAGGAGAAAAAACAAAAGCAAGGAGGGAAAAACAACCAACATGCACTACGCAATCCGCAAACTCATTACCCTGCTCATCACCCTATTCGCAATCTCCCTCCTTGCCTTCCTCGCCTTTGCGGTCATCCCCGGCGACCCGGCTGTTCTGCAACTGGGTGTCCACGCCACGCCGGAAAGCATTGAGGCCCTGCGGATTGAAATGGGCCTTGACCAGCCGGTTCTTGTGCGTTACGCCCAATGGCTGGGCGATATGCTATTCGGCGACATGGGCCGCTCTTTCGATCACGGTGTTTCTGTGCGGGAGTTGTTGGGAGATAGACTTGCAATTACCGGCAGTTTAATGACCATGAGTTTTCTTTTCACTTTGGCAATCGCTCTGCCAATCGGCCTGCTCACCGCCCGTCGTCCGGCAGGAACAAAGCGGAACAGACACCGTGCCATGCAAGGGACGGTGACAGGGCTGACCCAAATCATGATGGCGGCATCTCCCCTGTTTTTGGGGCTGGTGCTGACCTTTGTATTCGGCGTGACACTGCGGTGGTTTGTACCGTCTGCATTTGTCTCGTTCCGAGATAGCACAGGCGGCTTTCTGTGGTACATGCTGTTCCCGGCTCTGGCCATTGCGTTGCCCAAGGCGGCCATGACCGTGCGGCTAATTCGGACATCGGTCGCAGAGGAGTATGCAAAGGATTACATCCTCACCGCCATCAGCCGGGGCAATGGGCCGCGGGCTATCCTCTATCGGCATGTGTTGCCGAATATTGCGGTACCCGTGATTACGTTTTCGGCCTTGACGCTGATTATGATGATGACCGACAGTATCGTGGTGGAACAGGTGTTTTCCATCCCCGGCGCAGGGCGGCTGTTAATCAGCGCCATCCGGGGCCGGGACTACCCGGTGGTACAGGCGTTGGTGGTGGTGATTGCGGCGGTGGTCATGGTAACTCATACGGTCTCGGACATTCTTGCCCGTGCCATTGATCGGAGGATTACACTATGAGGCGGCCTAGCAAAGCCCTATTAGCGGGCGGGATATTGACGGCGGTGTTGGTATTAGCCGTCTTGCTGGGTCGGTTTCTCGTGCCCTTTTCCCCCACAGAATTGGGGGCCGGGGGGCGGTTAGACGGCCCCTCTCTCACCCATCTTATGGGCACTGACCACATGGGCCGGGACGTGCTGGCCCGGGTGCTAAATGGGGCCGGGATGACGCTGTTTGTGGCCTTAGGCACAGTGTTCATCGGGGGTATGGCAGGGCTAATTATCGGGGCCGTTACCGGGTATTTCGGCGGCTGGTTGGACGAGATCATCATGCGTCTGTCCGATGGGCTTACGGCCTTCCCTTCTGTGCTGTTGGCCTTGGTGATTATGAGTTTCACCGAGTCGGGGACGTGGAATTTAATCCTGATTCTGGGACTATTATTCATCCCTAGCTTTGCCCGTGTGGCGAGGGGGGAATTTTTGCGATGCCGAAATTTAGACTATGTGAAACGGGCACGGCTCATGGGGGCTTCTCGCCTGCGCATCCTGTTTATCCATATCCTGCCGGGAACACTGCCGGTATACCTTTCCGCAGTGGTGATTGGGTTTAATAACGCCGTGCTGGCAGAGGCCAGCATGAGCTTTCTCGGCCTCGGCGTTCAACAACCGCAGGTGAGCCTAGGCCGGATGTTAGCAGAGAGTCAGAGTTATCTGGCCACTGCCCCATGGGTGGCACTGTTCACCGGGGGGGCCATTGTATTGGTGGTATTTGCGTTTTCCCTATTGGCCCGAGCCCTAGCCGGAGCAAGGAGGGGCCGCCATGCTTAGAGTAGAAAACCTAGCCATCCAATTCCACGACCAACTCACCGCAGAAGAAGCCGTCCACGGCATCAGCTTCACCATGGCCCCCGGTGAGATTCTGGGGCTGGTGGGCGAGTCTGGCTCCGGTAAAACCGTGACGGCGCAAGCCATTGGCGGACTAATCCGGCCACGGGGGGCCACCGCCACGGGGAACATTTTGTTCGACGGACTGGATTTACTAACCCTCTCCCCCCGGCAAATGGAGGGGATTCTGGGCAAGCGAATCGGTATGGTGTTCCAAGAACCCATGACCGCCATGAACCCCCTGATGAAAGTCGGGCGGCAAACAGAAGAAGTGCTCCGCATCCACACCCACCAGACCCCTAGAGAGCGGCGTGAGTCAGTGCTAGATGCCCTCAAAGCCGTGGAACTCCCCCATCCAGAACGGGTCTATGACCTGCACCCCCACCAGCTCTCCGGTGGGATGCGGCAACGGGCTATGTTAGCGGCGGCGATTTTACTGGGGCCAGAGTTGCTCATCTGTGACGAGCCCACCACGGCCTTGGATGTAACCACCCAAGCTCAGATTTTGGCACTGTTACAAAAAATCAACCGAGACTTAGGGGTGGGGATCCTATTCATCTCTCATGACCTTGGTGTTGTGCGGCGGCTCTGCCACCGGGCCATTGTCATGCAAGACGGATATGTTGTAGAGCAAGGAGAGATTGCACAGTTGTTTGAACACCCCCAAGCGGCGTATACCAAACATCTCTTAAACGCCCTGCCGGAAAGGAGGGGTCGCCGTGGCTAAGTCGGTGTTAGAAGTCAAAGACCTCTCCGCCTTCTACCGGGACACAGTCGGCGGTCTGTTTGCCAAGCAACAGCGGCGGCAAGTGCTTCATGGTGTGAGCTTTGAGCTAATGGAGGGCGAAATCCTCGGACTGGTGGGCGAGTCCGGCTCCGGCAAGAGTACCCTCGCCCGCGTGGTGCTAGGGTTAGAGCCAGACTATCAGGGCCAAATCATCCACCACACAAAGCGGCCCCAGATGGTGTTTCAAGACCCGGTTAGTTCTCTCAACCCCCGGATGACCGTGGGGCGAACGTTAGAAGAACCCCTTGTCATCCAAGGCGGACACACCCGCAAAGAACGGCGCAAGCAAGCGGTGAGCATGTTAGAAGCCGTGGGCCTTGACCCCCGGCATTTCACCCGCTATCCCGGTGAGCTCTCCGGCGGTCAGCGGCAGCGGGTGAGTATCGCCGCCGCCCTCATCGCCCGGCCCGGGTTGCTCATCGCCGATGAGCCGGTGTCGTCTCTCGATGCCACCGTGCAGGCACAGGTATTGGATTTGCTGTGGGACTTGCACCAAAATCTGGGGCTGTCTTATCTGCTCATCTCCCACGACTTGGCAGTAGTCGAGCAGATGTGTGACCGGGTGCTGATTCTGAAAGACGGCTGTATTGTAGAGCAAGGTCGTGTGGCAACCGTGTTTGATGCGCCACAGCATCCATATACACAGGCACTGCTCCAAGCCAGCCGGGGGTAAGTCAAACCTCTCGCTCCCGATATAGCCGATATAACATCTCTGCCGCCTCACCTCGGCGGAGCGTTCGCTGGGGATGCAAATACCCGGCGGAATCTCCGTTGATAATCCGTCGCTCTGCCAAATGCCGCACATGGTTTTTCCCCCATCCGGGCACGTCCCCCATGTCTGCAAACAGACCGCTTAGGTCATCGTCATGCCCCTCCACACCAAGGGCAATGCTTACCATGCGAATCGCCTCAATCCGTGTCACAGGGTGGTGGGGGTTAAAATAGCTGGTAACGGCCGGGCACCCTGCCGGGCTGCCCTGGATGATACCGGCTTCCGTGGCGGCGTTGAGATAACCCCCCAGCCAGCCGGGAGTGTCCGGGTCGGCATACAGGGTATGCCCCTCCCCTGCCGGTTCCATGCCCATGACCGAGCAAAGCCAAACCACAAAGTCTCCACGGGTGATCTCACTATCTGGGAAAAAGAAATAACGATGATCCACCTGTTGACCCACAACCTTATCCAACACCGCCAAACGCCCAGCGGCATAGGCCGCCCAGTGGCTGGCCATGTCCCGGTAATGGAGAATCTCTGGCGGTTCAGCATTTACCGCCTGCACATCAATTACCAAATTTGCCGTTAGAGTACCGGCATTGTCAAGGGTCGCCCGAAACGGGATGGTGACGCTTTCCGCCGCCCGGATTTGTAAGCCCCCGCGGGATATCTCCCCCACGGTTACTTCCGTATCGGCGGGATAGTCGGTACCGCCCTGCCGAATCACAGCCGTCTCCGCTGGTGGCAGGGTGGGAAACGCAATGCTAACCACAGCAATTCCGTGGTCTCCGGGGTCAATTTGCAGACTGTCCAAAAACGCCGCCGTAGTCAGTGTCACATTCTGCCCGTGGTCGGCCGTCACACGCACATCCCCCATCGCCGTCACCGCCACAGCGGAACCGGCAGGTAATAACAGGGCCAAAACCAACAAGCAAAGTAAGATTTTTCGTTTCATCATGGGTTCTCCTCATAAATATAGCTAAGACTATATTTACCTAGAGAATGGTTGATATCCGAACAAAAATGTGGCGAAATTGGAAAAATCCCCTTATATCTCTTCAAACTCAACCACCGCTTCCAGCAGTTGTTCGGATAATAGTCGCAAATGCTCTTGCATATTTGATTCACCTCTTTTTCGTTTTTTATACTACTTTATACTCCTTTAGGCGAAATGTCAATGCTTTAGGCGATGAAATGCTATTATCCCTTTGAGGTGATAACAAGTGAAGCCGTTAAAAGAAAAGGTTAGCATTACCCTAGATGTAGATGTCATTGCAAAAATTAAAGCCATCGCAGAGGAAGATGACCGCTCGTTTTCCCAGTACGTCAACTTGGTGCTGCGGAAATACCTAGACTCTTACCCACCCGCACAATAGAGGCTTTCCCCGGACAAGCAGTAGCCCGGTGCATACGCACCGGGCTACATATTTCTTTCCACTTATGATACAATCATACCAAACAGCAAAAAAGCAAAGGGGCGGATGAAATGAACAACGATATCAAAATTGAAATTTGCTGCGGCTCGTATGAGGACGTACTGGCGGCAAAACAGGCTAAAGCCCATCGGGTAGAGTTAAACAGTGCCCTGTTTTTAGGCGGACTGACCCCCTCCATGGGGAATTTCAACAAAGCCATGACCATCCCGGATATCGAGATTCTTCCCATGGTACGGCCCCGTGGTGCCGGTTTTTGTTACAGCCCGGCGGAACATGAAACCATGGTGGAGGATGCCCGGCTGTTCATCGAACATGGTGCCCATGGGATTGTGTTCGGATTTCTCAACCCGGACTGTACTGTTAACGTGGAACGCACAACAGAGTTCGTCCAATTAGCGGGCCCAAAGGCCGCCGTGTTCCATCGGGCCTTTGACCTCACGCCAGACCCATATGCCGCCTTAGAAACCCTCATTCAATGCGGCGTTACTCGGATTTTAACCAGCGGACAGGCCCCTTCCGTGCCGGAGGGGATCGATGTCATCAAACGCTTGGTTGAGCAAGCAAACGGCCGGATTGAAATCCTGCCCGGTGCCGGTGTCCGGGCCTCTAATATCGCACATATTATCCAATATACAAAGGTCACACAAATCCACTTCTCCGCCTCGGTGAAGCAAGTGGAACCCTCCGGCCAGAACGACAGAGGACTCCACTTCGGCGGGGCGTTGTATCCACGGGAGGATTTGATTGATGTGACCTCTGCGGAGAAAATTCGGGGTGTGATGGGGGCGCTGTAGTATGCCATCAAAGCACCGCTATAGCGTTTCTGCTTCACTCAAGCAAACTTGCGTCTAACAAATTGCCTGAAGCTGTCTTCAATATCAGCAAGCATCACCATCAATCCCTCTGCCGGACGCTCAAAATCGCTTGTCGCCCACTCCCCGATGACACCTAAGCTGCCTGAGATAAAAAAGCGGGCGTACGGCTCTATTGCTTCCGTTGCGGCTGTGAGGTTGTATTCCCCGCGCCAACAATCCACGCACGATTTTTGAATCAAATTAGAAATCCGATTGAAAAATGCGCTGCTTGCACTTCCCCCGAAAACTAGGCGGCATACGCTCTTATTATCAGCGATATATCGGAACAACACACCGAAAAATGCCTTTGTGTCAAAATTGTATTCGGCAAAGAGAATATCACTCACTTCTTGTATCACAACGTCTTCCACTTGCTTATACAAATCGTAAATATCCTTGAAGTTTGCATAGAATGTAGACCGATGCACATCCGCTTTGTCCGTCAACTCTCTCACTGTAATGTTCTGTATATTTTTTTCCATAAGAAGCTCTGCCAGCCCTTCACGAAGGGCTTTTTTTGTTTTCCTGATACGTCGGTCTTCTTTCCTATCCATGCCGCACTCCTTTTTATCGGACAATTCTAGGCAAAAATGTCTCGAAATAGACATTTTTATCTAAAATTGATTGTTGATAGCCGTATATATATCTATTATAATATAAGCTGTCGGAAAACACAACACTTGTCTAAATAACCGACCAAACAGGAGGAACCAGTTGATGGTTATGTTTTATTTTTCAGGCACGGGAAATTCAGAATACATTGCCAAGTTATTTTGTCAAAATAAGAACGCTACATGTCACTCCATTGAAGAACGCATTGACTTTGAAGAAATCATCAGCGCAGAAGATGTGATTGCGTTCTGTTATCCGGTTTACATGTCCAGCGTACCAAGAATGATGCGAGAGTTCGTGGCGCAATACATGAACCCACTCAAAGGCAAAAAAATAATCATCTTTTGCACACAGCTCATGCTCTCCGGTGACGGGACAAGAAAATTTGCCATGCTGTTTCCAAAAAATTACGTAGAAGTGATCTATACAGAGCATTTCTTCATGCCGAATAACATGAACGATATACCTATATTGCCCATATCGAGCGAAGCGGGTATTCAAAAATTTCTTGCAAGAGCAAATAGACGGATGGAATCCACTTGCCGTGATATTCAGGATGGAACCGTCAAAAAACGTGGGTTTTCTATTCCGTCTCGCATATTAGGGGTGCCGCAGGCAGTATTCATGTCGGCTGTAGAAAAACAGGCCAACCGCGGGGTCAGTATAGATGGCGATTGCACCAAATGCGGTCTGTGTATTGCGATTTGCCCTATGGGTAACTTTTCTATGGAAAATGGGGACATTCGGCATAATCATAACTGCACCATGTGCTATCGCTGTATCAACAGATGCCCGGAAAAGGCGATTACTGTGCTTCTTTCCGGAAAGATAAAAAGGCAATACAGAGGGGTCGTGTGAATATGGCTCAGACGGCGTTAGTTACAGGCGCAACAAGCGGCATCGGAAAGGCCTTTGTTGATAAGTTGGCCCGTGAGAAATATAATCTGGTTTTGGTGGCACGGGATGCCGAAAAATTGCACGCACAGGCGAGTATGCTATCTGAACAACATGGTATTACTGTTTCAATGATACCATTGGATTTAACAAAGCCCGGCTCGGCACAAACAGTGTTTGACACAGTGGATGAGCGAGGCCTGTCAATACAGCTCTTAATCAACAACGCAGGATTCAACGAAGCCGGACACTTTTTGAAAACGGACATGCATAAAGAAGTGGAAATGATACACCTCCACGCAATATTCACAACGGAAATGATGAAATTGTTTCTCCCCAATATGGTGAAAAATGGATACGGGCGTGTATGTAACCTCGGCTCAACCGGTTCTGTACATGCCCTGCCCTTATGATGCGGTATATACGGCAACAAAGGCTTACATACTGTCCGTTTCAAAGGCAATAGGCGCCGAGCTAAAAGGAAGCGGCGTGACGATCACCACCCTCTGCCCCGGCGCAACAAAGACGGGATTTGCAGAAAAAGCGGGGATGGAACATACTTTGCTGTTCAAATTTTTTGTGATGAACCCCGCCACAGTTGCTGACATTGGGTATAAAGCTTTGCTGAAAGGAAAATCGGTGGCGATTGCTGGCGCGTATAATCAACTTTTGGTATGGTCTTCTAAGATTACGCCATCGTTTATTCTTAACGCTATCACAAAGAAACTGTTGACTACACCATAAACCGCCTTGTGTTGCACATCAAATCCCCTTCGTGGCATACGCATTCAAATCCAAATGCGCCAGCACCCCCGGCAGTGGCTCAAAATACGCCTGACAGGCAATCATGGCGGCGTTGTCGCCGCAGAGGGATAGGGGCGGCAAATATAGGTTGAATCCCTGCTTCTCAGCGGCAGTCTCCAAATCCCGGCGAATCCGAGAATTTGCCGCCACACCGCCAGCCACAGCGATATTTGTATAACCCAAGCTTTGGGCCGCTTGGATGGTGCGGGGCACCAGCGTGTCGCTAACTGCCGCCGCAAAGGAAGCCGCCAGCCCCTGTGGGTCAAGGGGTTCTCCCTTTTGCTCTTTGTTGTGAATCAGGTTAATCACCGCCGTTTTCAGGCCGGAAAAACTCATGTCTAGCGGTGCGTCCGCTATGACAGACCGGGGCAGCGGATAGGCACTGTCGTCCCCGCCTTGGGACAGGTCGTCTAGGGCCTTGCCGCCGGGATAGCCCAGCCCTAAGACACGGGCCACTTTGTCAAAGCACTCCCCCGCTGCATCGTCTCGAGAGCTTCCGATAATCGCCATATCCGTATACCCTCGCACATCCACCAACTGGCTATGTCCGCCGGACACCACGAGACAGAGAAAGGGCGGTGTAAGCTCTGGGTAGGCAATGTAATTTGCCGCAATATGACCATGGATGTGATGGACAGGAATCAGGGGAATCCCCAACGCATACGCCATACTCTTTGCAACATTCACCCCCACCAACAGTGCCCCGATAAGTCCAGGGGCGTAGGTGACGGCGATGGCGTCTAGGTCTGCTTTCGTCAGTTTGGCCTGTGTTAACGCATCCTCCACCAACTTGGTGAGGACGATAATATGGTTCCGAGACGCAATCTCCGGCACCACCCCGCCGTAAAGGGCGTGGAGGTCAGATTGGGAAAACACCACGTTTGCCAAAATTTCCCGCCCATTGCGGGAAATGGCAACGCCTGTCTCGTCACAAGATGTCTCAATTGCTAGGATAATCATAAGGTCTCCTTCACAGTCTGGCGGGGTTTTATTCCAAATAAGAACCGGACACCGGGTATGCGCCTGCATAACTCATACGTTGCATACGTGAGCACAAAACTGATGGATAGAATCAAAATCATTTGAACCGGTACATGATCCGTTGCCAAAAGCACATAATAGGCAACCGCAACAATCCAAGACTGGTGAAACAGATAAACCGGAAAAGAAGATGCTGAGAAATAATCGAACCCTCTATTTCTGAAATTTAAATAGCGATTGCCAAGCCCTAAAATCGTAAGAATTGCAATCCATCCGTAAAGTCGTTGGAGCACACCCATAATCACCTGCGGCATTTCAAACATACCATGTAACTGCAACAACCACCCAGAGACAAATAGAATCATGAAAACACCTGAAGCCGCCAGCAGCGGAAAACGGCGGCGATCAAGCTTTTGTATGAGGGCATCATTTGACAGCAACAAGTATCCCAGCATAAAGTACGCAAAATATGTCCCCACGCTCATTCCGCCAAAGTCTAAGATCGGTGTCATCAAAAGCGGGATCATACCCAGCAACGGCAACACCCATAGAGAAATTTTTTCCGGGGCCAGTTTTCGTCTTGCGTTTTTATAAGCGGACATAATCGGCAGGGCCGCCATTGAAATCACAAACAGATATAAAATAAACCACAAATGCGCCGGTGTAAATCCGCCTGTATACCCGGTCAGGTCGGTGGGGCCAGTAAAAAACAGAATATACTGGTGCAGGTAGCCGCCTGTATATCCATTGTGGAATCGCTCTGCAAAGTAGGTCTGAGCAGGAACCACCAAAAGAATCCCGCTGACCAGCGGGATGAGTAGTTTACATACACGTTCTTTTATATACACACCGGCTGTTTTTTTGTTTAATGCATAGGCCGAGCTTATCCCTGCAATCACAAACAAGAGCGGCATGAACCAAGGAGAAGTCGCAACAATGAATCCCGTTGTTAGGACGACATTCTCTCCCTCTACGTAAAACCCTTCCATAAAGGAGTTGTATATCCGAAATACATGGAACGGAAATAACATGAAGATGCAGAGCCAGCGGATGTTATCTATAAAATGTCTTCTCATCAAGGCTCCCTTTCCGGCACATCAACACCGCATCTTCGCATGGGTTGTCATAATATTTTTTACGTAAACCAATCTGCCGAAACCCTAACCTATTATATAACGCCAACGCCCCGATGTTAGAGGCTCGTACCTCTAAGTGGATGGCCGTTACACCCTCGGCTTTGGCGGTTTCCAGCAATGCTTCCAACAAACACTTCCCCACCCCCTGCCGCCGAGCGGTGGGATTGACTGCGATATTGAAAAGTTCCGCCTCCGGGGGAAGAAGTTGGAGGATGCCGTAGCCTTGGATAGCCCCCTCCCCTTCCGCTACGAGAAAGCGGGTGGCGGAGTCGTGAAGCCTTCGCTCTAACAGAGCCGCACTCCACGGGTCGGGAAAAATTTCATGCTCTAAGCCCACAATTTCTGACAGGTGACGGGGTTCGGCCGGTTTGATTTGGATTGTCATTTGGCGTCAAACCATGTCTTGCCGCACTTGGCCTCAGCCGTTAGAGGAATGGTAAGTGTCATGACTTGCTCCATCTCCTCTTCTACGAGGGCGCATACCTGATCTGCCTCTGCATCCGGGCACTCGACAATCAATTCATCGTGGACTTGTAAGACGAGCCGGGCCTCTAATTTTTCCCGCTCTAGCCGGTCATGTACCCGGATCATGGCAAGCTTCATAATGTCCGCCGCTGTCCCTTGGATGGGCATGTTTAAGGCCACCCGCTCACCAAAGGCCCTTGTGTTAAAATCCGATGCCTGTAGCTCTGGCAAAGGGCGAATCCGCCCGAACAGGGTCTCCACCTGACCGTTTTGCTTCGCCGCCTCTACAATACTGGTCATATAATCTCGCACACCGTGGTATTTGGCCAGATAGTTTTCAATATACCGCTTGGCCTCCGGCTGGCTGACGCCGATATCTTGGGCTAGGGAAAACGCTGAGATGCCGTAGACAATGCCGAAATTTACCGCCTTGGCACTGCTCCGCATGTGCGGTGTCACCTCATCTAAGGGCACGTCAAATACCTGTGAGGCGGTGACGGTGTGAATATCCTCCCCGGTGGTAAACGCCCGTTGCATGGTCTCATCCCCAGAGATGTGGGCCAGAAGCCGCAGCTCAATCTGGGAATAGTCCGCATCCACCAAAGTTTTCCCAGCAGGGGCCACAAACATTTTTCGAATCTCACCGCCCAGCTCTTTGCGGACGGGGATATTTTGCAAATTCGGCTCCGTAGAACTGAGCCGCCCGGTGGCGGTGACGGTCATCTGGAAATGGGAATGAATCCGCCCATCAGCGGCAATGGTTTTCGTTAGACCGTCAGCATAGGTGCTTTTGAGTTTGGTGTACTCCCGATAATCTAAAATTTTCTGGATAATCTCATGCTGGGGCTTGAGTTTTTCCAACACTTCCGCATTGGTAGAATACCCGGTCTTGGTCTTTTTACTGGGAGGCAGACCCAGCACGTCAAACAAGATTTGACCCAGTTGTTTGGGCGAGCTGATATTAAATTCCTGCCCCGCCATCTCATAGATGTCCCGCTGGGTGTCGCTAATCCAGCCAGATAATTGGTCCCCGAAGGTTTTCAAGGCCGTGCGGTCAACCAGAAATCCTGCGTGTTCCATTTTTGCCAGCACCCGGCAAAGGGGCATTTCAATCTCTGTAAATACCCGTGTGAGTTTTTGTGCCTCCAACCGCTTGTTTAGTATCGGGTATAGGGCGTATGCGATATGTGCAGGCTCGGATATCGTCCCGTCTAAATATTGGGCAGAGAGCTGTTCCAACTCATACGTATTCACCGTGGGTTCCAGCAAATACGCCGCTAACGCCGTGTCAAAACAATAGCCTTCTGCATCCATACTTTCAGCCAGCAAGTCCCGCATGGTATCTTTGATATGGTGACCTACTTTGGTCACTTCTGCACCGAACAGGGCCTGTAGAAAGGGATTATACCCCTCCCCTACTGCGTTCCACATGACTACGCTAACCCGGTCGGCCTCACCGATCTCTACGCCGTCTAATTCCTCTAAGGCCCGCACCGCCACATAGTCTGCGGCCTTGCACCGGGCGAGCAGGGCTTCTAGGGCTTCTTCTGTCTGGATATGCTCTACTGGGATAGCCGCGGTGCTTGCTTCTGGTGCAGAGACTGCGCCTTCTAGCCCAAATTTCGGAATCAGACTCAAAAATTCCAATTTCACGAACAATGCCCGCAAGCCCTCCGCGTCGGGTCTTTGCCGCAGTGTGGCTTCCGGCGTGAAGTCAAAGGGCACATCACAGACAATGGTGGCCAGCTCGTAAGACATCCGGGCGCTCTCTTCCCCCTCGGCCAGTTTTTTCCGCACACCGTCTTTGATTTCCAGTTCCGGCAGGTTGCTGTAAATATCCCCAATCGTGCCGTACCGCTGAATCAAGTCCATGGCTGTCTTTTCCCCCACGCCGGGGACACCGGGAATGTTGTCGGAACTGTCCCCCATGAGGGCCTTGAGGTCAATAATCTGCCGGGGGCCGAAGCCATAGACTTCTTGCACCTTTCTGGGCGTGTAGTCCTCGGTTTTGGTCTGCCCCATACGGCTGGTAACCAGCTTGACAGTGACTTTATCCGTGACCAGTTGCAAATCATCCTTATCCCCGGTGACGATAACGCACTCCCAGTCTGCATCGTGGCTCTTCACCGCAATGGTGCCGATAAGGTCGTCCGCTTCAAACCCTTGCAGTTCATACCGTGGGACGTTCATGCGGTCTAAGACCTCTTTCATGATCGGCATCTGGATCGCCAACTCCTCCGGCATGGGGCGGCGCTGGGCTTTGTATTGGTCGTATTGCTCATGCCGGAACGTAGGGCCTTTGAGGTCAAAGGTGACACAAAGCCCGTCCGGGCTTTCTTCCGCCAATAGCTTTTGTAACATGTTAAGGAATCCGTAAACGGCGTTGGTGGGGGTGCCGTCCTTGGTGGTGAGCATACGGATACCATAGAACGCTCTGTTGATGATGCTGTTGCCGTCGATGACCATAAGTTTCATGGGGTGGCCTCCTGATGGTTGGTTTGGGTGTCGTCAAAAAGGAACAAAGTCTCCCTGCCTAACAACTTATGTTGATTTTGAAAAACCTCAAAACCCCATCTCAATTTTTTGGATGGGGTTTGAGTAAAATTCAAATGGTGGGCCTTCGGGGACTTGAACCCAGGACCGTCCGGTTATGAGCCGGATGCTCTAACCAACTGAGCTAAAGGCCCACGAGACCTTTGAAAGTACAGTATTTTATCGCTTTGAGCAACCGTCTTTTATGCCCCGAGAGCAACCGGCTAACTACATAAGCACCTTGCAATTATAGTGGGTTTCACGTATTTTGTCAAGCGATTTTTGCGTAAGAAACCATCAATCTTTATTAGAATCCTTAAACCCTCGGCCTAATCTGATTTTCTCAAGCTCTATAAGTAGCTCCTTTACTTTTTCTTTGTGATAAAATGGTGCTGAATCGGGGTCTACTCGCTCCATGATACTATGAATGGGGCAGCGTGAGTGTATAATAAGCATACACTCACGCTACTGGCACCTTTGATAGCAGAACGGCCAAGCCCCCGGTTCGGAGTGCGCAAAATTGCGCACTCCGAACCGGGGGCTTGGGGGCGATTTCGCCCCCAACAAGCAGTGGGATCATTGTATCCGTGCTTACTGCAAAATATCCTCCGGTCTGGAATTCGGGTGGTGCAGCACTGCCCAGTCACGTGGTGGAATTAGCTCTGTCCACATTTTGTAGAAACCGCACTCTAACATATCGTGATGGTTTGAGTTGGCTGCTTCTTTCATGTGCAGATAGTACCATGAATTTGGGTTCGCATTGTCCGGCCAAGAAATCAAGCCGTACAGCAAATAATCTACTTCTGCTAGATTGCGAATGAAAATCCGATTCACAATTGCTGTCACTTCCGAACGTGTAATTGGAGCGTTTGGTCGGAATGTACCATCAGGATAACCCAATACCCAACCGACATACGCAACTGCATTGATTGCATCCGCTGCCCAGTGTCCATCAATATCAGGGAAGCGATATGCACCTGTGTATGTAACATTCATGAATCTAGAAACAATGGTGGCAAATTCACCACGCGTAATCGCTCGACTTGGTTGGAACGTACCATCAGGGATACCGAGCAGGAACCCATCATTTGCCATTGTGGAAATGGAGTTGTTATACCACCGCTCCAAAGCCACATCGCTAAACGGATTTTCCTGTGACCAGATTTCGATACGGTACTCATCGCAAATCAAGCGGAAGAATATCGTGGCGACTTCCGCACGCGTAATATTGGCGCGTGGGCCTACAGTTCCATCCGGGAACCCAATCAGGTATGCGTAGTGAACCGGATTGGGACGAATGGAAAGAATGCTTACTTCTACCGTTTCGGATGCGTCCATCGTTCCATGAATCTGATGTCTTAATATGGCAGTATTGTAAATAGTCATTCCTACTGCCGCATCCAACACGGTCACACGGAACGTGATAGCGAGGGTCTCGCCCGGTGCTATCTCATTAAGTGTCACATGAATCACGCCGTCTGTATGTGTCGCATTGTAGCTTTCCTCTCCGTTTATGCGGAGACTGCCTTCCACAAATTCGACCAAGCGTGTATCCAATTCGTCAATCACTTCGTAGTTCGTCATTGGAATCGTGTCATGGTTCGTTATCGTGATTGTGTAGCCGATGGTGGTACCTATGAGTGCCACACGACTGCCTGCTCTTTTTTCAATCCGACCATCAGGTGGGATTGGTTCCCATTGTGCAACAATCGTCAAGTCACCGTCAACTAGGATTATGGTACCAGGTTGACGCAGTTCTGTCTCACCCTCGATAATCCAACCAATGAAGCGATACCCTTCTTGCGGTGTAATACCTGTTACGTTAAGAGCAAGCAATACACGATTGCTGTCTACACGCACGTCAGTCACCACATGCGGCTCGCCGATTCCATTCGTACCGGCTACGTATGTCAGCGTGAATACCGTATCTGCTAGCCATTGGGCATACACATTGGTCACTTCCGCGGTCACTGGCGCATCAAAGTTAAACTCGTTGGCCAAGGCCAGGTCGTCACGTACCGTACTCCAGCCGATGAACGTGTAGTTCGTGCGCTGCGGGTTCGCAAACAAGCCTACCCGTGTCTCCCGGGCGATACGTACGCCACGGTACAGGGCCGTATCCGTCGCTGTCGTGTTCCAGAAGAAGTCTACTGTTACATACTCGTTCTCCGGTGTG
>WRBE01000016.1 GCA_009779845.1 Oscillospiraceae bacterium | reverse complement strand
GTTGTGAATGTGGATCATATAAAACGTGTGGATAAGGCCACTCGTGAGCTTGAAATGATAGACGGCGCACTCGTCCCCATCGCCGTGCGGAAAATGACTGCTCTTTTGAAAACCCTGGGGTAGAAAGCGCACAGAAAAAGAAGCCTAACACCAAGAGCTGGGAACGCTATTTCTTGCGTTCCCAGCTCTTCATTTCTTTCGCCTGTTGATACAGCCGTACATAACTGGCATGGCGGGTGGCCTGAATCTCTCCCGCGTGCAGGGCCGCCAGTACTGCACAGCCCAACTCGGAGACATGGGCACAATCACGAAACTGACAGTGCCCTAGGTAGGGCGCAAAGTCGGGGAAAGTGTATTGCAATTCTTCCTTCCCTGTCAGGTTCATCTTTTCAATATCAAACGAGGAAAACCCCGGCGTGTCGGCAACTTGGGCACCACAACTAAGCGGAAACAGTTCCACATGGCGGGTGGTGTGGCGGCCCCGGCCCAGTTTTCTGCTGACCTCTGCGGTTTTGATGGTGAACCCCGGTTCTAAGGCGTTTAGAATACTGCTCTTCCCTACCCCGGAATTGCCCACAAAGGCACAGACTTTGCCGTGGATTTGGTCTTTGAGTTCCGCTACCCCCTCCCCTGTCTTCGCACTGGTGCGGATGGTGGGGAACCCAGCGGCGGTGTAGATGTCAAACAACCCATCGCCGGGATGCAGGTCTGTTTTGTTGATACAAATAATACTCTCCGCATCATTGGTCGCAGCGATGGCCGTGATGCGATCCACCAGAAAGGGGTCTGTGATGGGGTTTACGGCACTGGCGAGAACAATCATACAGTCCACATTGGCCACCGGTGGCCGGACGAAGCTGTTCCGCCGCGTATGAATGGCCTCCACCACACCTTTTCCCCCATCGGTCATGGAAAAACTGACCCGGTCACCCACCAAAGGCGTCTCCCCGGTCTGGCGGAACTTGCCGCGGGCACGGCACTCAATCGGGTCATCGTCACCATCGGTCACGTAGTAGAATCCGGCCAAGGCCCGGATTAAAGTTCCCTCTCTCAAGTCAGGATTACTCCTCCGGTAGGGTCGGAAACTCTGGACCATTCTCATAACCGTTCGGCGGAGGTGTAGGCGTCGGTGTCGGGGGCGGAGGTGTAGGCGTTGGTGTAGGCGTCGGCTCCGGCCCTCTGGATACGGTTAGGGTAATCTCTGTCCGTTCTGGCACTTCCGTGCCTGCCGGATGGCTTTGCCGGATAACCGTACCGTTTGCGGCGGCATTATATTCCCACTCTTCCCGAACCACCAGATTTTCTTGCCGCAACCGATCAACGGCGATGGTCAGGGTACTTCCTACCATATCCGGCACTCGTGACAACTGCTCTACCGGGCCGGTGCTCACGAACAGAACCACTGGGCCATCTTCCGGGATAGCCCTACCCGCTTCGGGGATGGTGCTAATGACATGGTTTTCCATAATCTGGTCGCTGGCCTCTTCCCGCCGCATGATGTTTGCCGCAGAAACACCTAATTCCATCAACCGTGTCCGGGCCGCTTCATAACTCAAATTGGCCAAAGACGGCATCTCAATATTGTCTGAGGGTGCCGCCACGAAGAGAGTAACAGGCACCAGCCCATCATCATTCGGGGCGACTGTGCGGCCGGCAGACGGATTCTGGCGGAGGATGGTACCCTCAACAGCTTCGTCCGTTGGCTCATGTTGGATGGTAAACTCATAGATTTCCAGATAGTCTCGGTCGGTATAGACCCGCTCAACTTGACGGCCGACAAAGTCATCTACCTCAACCCGCTCTGGAGCTGGGGCGAATAGGTTGCCTAAAATCAGTTGCCAGAGGAAGATGAAGATTGCAATCAGAGCCACAACAACGCCGCCTACGCCCAGCATGGTAGACACTTTTCTGGACTTACGGTTGCGGTTATGGCGCCGATCCCGCTCTTCTTCCTTGGTCAGGGGCCTTTTCTTGCGGCCCCGGTCTTCATCATCATCTAAGTTTGCAACATTGCTAGCCGGACGGCCCGGCGGGCGGCCCGTTGCCGTGGGTGCAACCCCCGGTCGCGCCGCCGCAGATGCGGCAGCTCCGCCAACTGCGCCAGCCATAGCGCCTATCCCAAACGCCGCCCCGAAGGGGAACACGATGTTGGGGTTCTTCCGAAACTCTTCAAAGTCCCGGAGCAAGTCATCCGCTGTTTGATAGCGCAGATTTAAGTCTGGGTTCATGGCCTTCATGGTGATGGCCTCTAACCCCGCCGGAATCTCTGGGTTTATCTCCCTCGGACTCAGCGGGATTGAGCTAATGTGTTGAATGGCCACCGACACCGCATTGTCCCCATCAAAAGGCAAACGGCTGGTGAGCATTTCGTATAACACCACACCCACGGAATACAAGTCAGACCGTGCGTCTACCTGACCACCTTTGGCCTGCTCAGGGCTGATATAGTGGACAGAGCCTAATGCCTCTTGGGTCATGGTGGCATTCTGGTCGTCTAACAACCGCGCAATGCCAAAGTCGGCCACTTTCACACTGCCGTCTTTTAATATCATGATATTATGGGGCTTAATATCCCGGTGGATAATCCCCCGAGAGTGGGCATGACTCAGTGCCTTTGTAATCTGCGTTGCAAAGTGCAGGGACTCTTTCCAGTTAAGCTTCCCCTTGCGGTTCATGTACTGCTTGAGGGTAATGCCCTCAATCAGCTCCATGACAATATACTCTGTCTCCAGACTTTTCGACACGTCATACACCGCCACAATGTTCGGGCTAGACAACATCGCAACAGCTTGAGACTCGGTCTGGAACCGTCTGCGGAAGTCGGCATCCAGTGCCAAATCCTCTTTGAGGATTTTCACCGCCACCAAGCGGTTTAAGCGATTGTCACGGGCCTTGTAGACCATGGCCATGCCGCCGGTGCCGATAATTTCCAGCAATTCATATCGCCCGTCTAATACGGTGCCTAGGTATTTGTCCATTATCATTCTCCTCTTTTATACATCTGGCCCGGTGGGCCTTCTTTTTATTAAGTCTTATATACGAATCATCACCGCTGTGATATTGTCCGGCCCGCCAGCTGCTAGGGCCAAGGTGATTAGCATGTCACAACATTTGTCTAAGTCCGGGATGTGCTGAATCTCTTCTAACATTTCTTGATTCGTCACCGTGTTCGTGAGTCCGTCCGAGCAAAGAAGCAGACGGTCTCCCGTTTGCAAATTGACTTGAAACAAGTCACAAGTCACCTGCGGCTCGGTGCCCACTACCCTTGTAATCAGGTTCCGATGGGGGTGGCGCATGGCCTCGTCTTGGGTGATATCCCCTCGGGTTAGCATTTCTGCCACTAGGGAGTGGTCTCTTGTAATCTGGACAATATTCTCACCGGATATATGATACGCCCGGCTGTCGCCCACATTGAGGATATAGGCCTTTTTCCCCTTCTCCTGCTCTCTCACCAAGACACCCACTAGGGTGGTGCCCATGCCACGGCGACCCGGCTCAGTCCGGGCCATCTCGTGGACAACACGGTTGGCCGCCGTCACGGCATCACGCAGCGCATCCTCTACCAGCCCGTCGTCTAACAACGCACCGGGCTGATTTGCTAAGGCCTCGGCAAACGTCTCCGCTGCCAACCGGCTTGCCACGTTGCCTGCCTTGGCACCGCCCATCCCGTCACAAACCACGGCGATGACCACTTTGTCTTCCGCCACGCACTTGATTTCGAAATGGTCTTGATTGTCCTTGCGTACGATTCCTTTGTCCGTCCGTCCGGCAACAATCATATTTTTACTCCCCCTCTTTCTTGCGTCTCAACTGTCCGCAAGAGGCATCTATATCTCCGCCAAGGCTCCGACGGACGGTGACGTTTACGCCGCCTTGCCGGAGTATACTTGTAAATCGGGTAATCCTATCTGCCCCACTGGGCGTAAGCACTCGCTCTCTGACCGGATTTAGAGGAATTAGATTCACATGTCCGCCCACAGACCGCATCTGCTCTGCCAGCAACTTGGCTTGCGCTGGGCTGTCGTTTGCGCCGTCAATCATGGCGTATTCAAAACTTACCCGACGGCCTGTCCGGTCAAAATACCGCTTGCAGGCGGCCAGCAGTTCTGCCACACCGCCATGCCGATTCATCGGCACCAACCGATTTCTCGTCTCATCGTCCGGGGCGTGTAACGATACTGATAATGTCAATTGTAATTGATATATACCCAATTTGTCAATCTCTTCTACTAATCCGCAGGTAGATAACGTAATATGCCGCATCCCAATGTGCAGTCCGTCGGGGTGATTGACCAGTTTTAAGAAGCGAATCACATGCTCAAAATTGTCCAGCGGCTCCCCGATTCCCATGAGGACAATGTTGGAAATTTCATGGCCGCTCTCCTTTGCGGTAAATAGCACCTGGCCCAGCATTTCCGAGGGTTCTAGGTTCCGTACCAGCCCGCCAATGGTAGAGGCGCAGAAGCTGCATCCCATCCGGCATCCCACTTGGCTGGAGATACAGACCGTGGTGCCGTGGTGGTGATGCATGAGCACAGTCTCCACACAGTTGCCATCGGAGAGCTCCCAAAGATATTTTATCGTGCCATCGGTTTTGGATGTCTGTTTTACTGCCAGCTTCGGCACGGTGAGGGTGAAATGTTCTTTAAGTGTTTCCCGAAGTGGGGCAGAAAGGTTGGTCATCTCATCAAAACACGCCACGCCACGGGTAAGCCACTCAAATATCTGCTTGGCGCGGAAGGACTGTTCGCCAAGAGCTTCTATGGCTGTTTTCATTTCTTCGGGAAGCATGGAGCGGATGTCTTGTAATTGCATGTTGGTTGGTTTCCTGTCATTGGGGGTAATTTTTTACTCTACGTAATAACAATCTTCAGTCCACTTTGCCCATTATTTGTGCCTGCTTCTCTCTATGAGCAGAGAACCGCACGATACGCAACGGTGCCACCATCATCAACCCAAAATCAAATAATACGCTGTGGCAAATGCAAAGCCGGGCAAGAAATTCGCCACTTTTATTTCCGTCTTCAATGCCATATTCAATCCTATGCCCACAATCATGATGCCGCCCACAGCCGAAATTTGCGTTATCATCTCGTTTGTCAATACATTCTGCAAATATCCTGCAAAAAATTCGATGCTACCCTGATAAACAAGGACGGCCGCAGCCGAGAGCAGTACGCCGAAACCGAAAGAGGAAGCCAAGATCATAGCACTCACGCCGTCAAGAATAGATTTGGTAAGTATAATGCTCCTGTCGTCTCTCATTCCACTTTCTATTGAACCGATAATTGCCATTGCTCCTACGCAAAACAATAGCGTAGCCGCAACAAACCCCTCTGCAAAATCAGCGTTTTCATCGCCGCGCTTTAATTTGCTTTGTGTCCATATTCCAAATTTGTTTAATCGACCATCTATATTTAAAAATTCACCAGCGAACGTACCTAGTGTCAGGGATATGACCAAAAGCATAAAGTCGCCTTCCAGCGCACCTGAAATTCCAATGATACAAACACAAATCCCGATTATGCGAATGATATTCCCTGAGATTTCTTTGCTTATCTTACCCCGGAATAAAAGTCCGAGGATACCTCCTGCCAATATTGCGGTGGCGTTTATTATTGCACCAATCATGATGTGTTTTTATCCTTTTTTCTTTCATTAGGCTGGTGAGTGTATACGTATTGTGCTCTCTCGGTGTCCCGATCCTTGACTTTTTCTGTCGGCGTACCGCCGAGGATTTCTTGGCGGCAACCGCCGGCTTGTTTTGCCCTGCCGGGCGGGCCTTCTTTGCTGTTTCGCAAAGAAGCAAAGGAAACACAGGGGCTGCGCCCCTATGTACCCGCTAAGGGCAAGGGCAGAGTGACAACGGTTTTGCACCTTATACTCCGCACTGGCGCAAAAACCCTCACGCCGGATGTAATAGTACTCTCAACCCCAATGGTCAAGGGCGGTGGTGGGGCCGGTGGGACGTTCTATTGAACTGCGCTCACGAATGGATAGTATTTGTCCTTTTGTAGGGGACGTGCCCCTGTGCGTCCCGGCTCTTGACCTTTTCTTATCGTAGGGGCAGATATTGTGTCTGTCGGCTTTTATCTTCTCTACTCCCCTTTCCGCATCTTACAAAAGAAAAACCCATCCGTATCATACTCATGGGGGTATAACGTAATCTGTCCCTCTGACACCGCCCCAATCTCACCGGGTAGCGTGAACGCTTCCGGAGCAAATCCTTTGGTATCAAACAAAAACCGTTCCACTACACCTCCGTTTTCCTCTGGCAAAATCGTACATGTCGCATACAACAGCACCCCGCCGGGGGCCACGCAATGGGCGGCGGCTTGGAGGATGGACAGTTGTATCTCTGGTAGTCTGACGATTTCCTCTGGGGTTTTGTTCCGTATTTCTGGTTTTTTTCTGATAATACCAAAACCAGAGCAAGGGGCATCTACAATAACGGTATCGAACATGCCGATTTCAGCGGGGTCTAGGGTGCGGGCATCGGCGGTTTGAGTCTCTATGATAGTAATGCCGAGGCGGGCGGCCCCGGTTTGGATGCTGACTTGTTTTTTCTCTGCAATGTCCCCGGCTAAAATCTCGCCGGTATTCTGCATCCGAATGGCGGCGGCAAAACTTTTCCCACCGGGGGCGGCACAGGGGTCTAACAGGCGGGTGCCGGGTTTTGGGTCTGCCGCCAAGACCGCTAGCTTGGCCGCCGGGTCTTGGATATAGATACTGCCGTCTTGGAACGGGCTAAGCCGTGCAGGACTTCCCGCATGGGTGAGGAGTAAGCAGTCAGATAGCCATTGGTGTGGCTGGGCGGTGACACCTTCGGCCTCCAAGGCCGCCATGACTTGGGCTGTGTCGGTTTTTAGGGTATTGACTTGGGCGTATAAGGGGACTTCCCTATTATTCGCAGCCAGAAGTGCCTCTGCACTCTCTAGCCCCAGCTCGTCCGCAAACCGCTGTACCAACCAGCGGGGATGGCTGTATTGGATGGCAAGCCGCGCTATGGGGTCAGTTTGGGGCAGTTCCGGCAAATTGTCCTTCCCCTCCGATAGTCGGCGGAGAACAGCGTTGACTAACCCTGCGGCTCTCGGGTTTTTCGCCTTGGTAAGCTGGACTGCTTCGTCTACTGCCGCCCGTACAGGGATGCGGTCGAGAAAGAGTATTTGATACGCCGCCACCCGGAGGATATGTCCCACCCGCGGCTCCAGCTTCTCCACAGGTGTATGGCTGTAGGCACCCAGATAAAAGTCCAGCAACGTG
The DNA here is from genome assembly GCA_009779845.1 of Oscillospiraceae bacterium. Taxonomy (GTDB): domain Bacteria; phylum Bacillota; class Clostridia; order Oscillospirales; family Oscillospiraceae; genus WRAB01. The sequence continues at coordinate 41,858 of WRBE01000016.1, read as the reverse complement.
CGGTTTTGCAACACCCCAAAGGTCAGCTTCGCCGCCAACGCCGCATCCCGTGGGTCTAAACCCTGTCGGGCAATCTGCTGGTCTAAGGCTGTCTCAGCCGAGGCCCCGGCCTTGTGATAGGCTTGTAAGGCGGCCACTGCTGCACCTCTGGCGGATGACCGCTTATCCAATGGGATTCCCCCGCAGATAGTCCGCCGCCGCCATGGGCTTCTTGCCGGGGGCTTGGAGGGTGGTGATAACGATTGACCCGTCTCCACAGGCAACCTCTAAGCCGTCTTTGCCAGCAGAGAGCACCGTGCCCGGCACTCCGCGCCCCTGCCCGATATGGGCCTGATGTAGCTTGAACGTCTTATCCCCAAATGTCGCTGTTGCCATGGGCCAAGGGTTCAGCCCACGGATTTGGCTGCATATCTCCACGGCAGACCGCGCCCAATCCACCGGGGACTGTTCTTTTGAAAGGGGCGGCGCAAGCGTGGCAAAACGCTGGTCTTGCGGCACCCGCCGTATCGACTCATCTGCGATGGCGGGGATGGTGTCCGCCAAAATCTTCGCACCCTCCACTGCCAAACGGTCTAACAACTGTCCTGCGGTTTCCTCTGGGAAAATTGGTCGTTCCACTTGGGTGAGAATGTCTCCTGTATCCATCCCTTCATCCATCTGCATCACGCTAATCCCCGTGACCTGCCGACCGTCTAACACCGCCCACTGGACAGGGGCCGCACCTTGGTACAGGGGCAACAGGGACGGATGCAGATTGATGCACCCGTGAGGCGGAATCTCCAAAATTGTCCGGAGCAAAATTTTGCCGTAGGCCACTACCACAATCAGCTCCGGGTTCAATGACCGCACAAACTCTGCCGCTTCGTCATTTCTCAGTGTGGTGGGCTGATATACGGACAACCCGTATTCTAAAGCCAATACTTTCACCGGGGACGGTGTAAGCTGCATCCCCCGATGCTTTGGTTTGTCCGTCTGGGTAACAACCCCACAGATATCGTGCCCGGCCTCATAAAGTGCCTTTAGGGTCGGACAGGAAAAGTTCGGGGTGCCGAAAAATAAGATACGCAATTGAATCAAGCCCCTTCCAGTTGGTCTTCATGAATCAGCTCTTTCGTGAGCCGGGTATATAACAGGCCGTCTAAATGGTCAATCTCATGACACAGCGCACGGGCGGTGAGGCCTGTACCCTCTACCTCAACCCGCTCCCCATGGCGGTTTTGGGCCACTACTTTCACCCGTTCGGGGCGGGCCACCTCGCCTAACAGGCCGGGGATGCTAAGACACCCCTCATACCGCACCTGCTCCCCCTCGGTTTCCACAATCTCGGGGTTGATGAGTTCAAACAAGGTCTCTATGGGTTCCTCATTTTCATCTACATCAATATCCAACACCAAAATCGCCCGGCGGAGTATGCCCACTTGGGGCGCCGCCAAGCCCACCCCATTTGCGTCCGTCAGGGTGTCTTTCATGTCGTCTAATAATGTATGGAGCCGGTCATCGAAGGCGGTCACGTCTCTGCTCACCTTGGTCAAGGTGGGGTCACCTTCTTTTAGGATTGTTCTAAGTGCCATATTTGCTTCTCCTCTAAGTGTTCCAGATTATCCGCCGTCTACATCGCCGTAGACGGTGACGCCCCGGTATTCTTTCATGGTCGGTACCCGGCGTAAAATATGGGCCACCAGTCCCCGTACCAGTTTATTCTGCTGACATCGGATGGTCACATGATACCGATACCGATTGTTGACTTTGAGTACCCCCGCTGGGGCCGGGCCGATGACTTCTGCCCCCTCGCCTAACTCCGCCGTATGCCCCTCTAAGGTGCGGCGAATGCCAGTGATACAATGGCGAACGGTGGTTTCATCTAACCCGGTGCAGGTGATACTGATTAAATCCCTCATGGGCGGCACGCCTTGCATCCGGCGGAGCAGTATCTCCCGCTCATAAAATCCGTCATAATCCTGCCGGGCAGCCAACTCAATCACCTCGTGCCGAGGGGTAAACGTCTGAATCACCGCCCGACCGGGCCGTGACCCCCGCCCCGCACGACCCACCACTTGGGTAACCAGCGAAAACGTCCGCTCTTGGGCGCGGAAATCGCCCATGTACAGCCCTTGGTCGGCAGAGACCACCCCCACTAAGGTCACATTGGGAAAGTCCAACCCCTTGGTCACCATCTGGGTGCCGATGAGGATGGGGATGTGTTCTCGCTCAAACCGGGTCAACAGAGCATCATGGCCCTGACTGGGCGTAATGGCATCCGTGTCCATGCGCAGAATCTCTTTGCCGGGGAATAAGGCTTGCAACTCATCCTCCACCCGCTGGGTGCCGGCACCGATGTGCTTGAGAATCCCGCCGCAATCGGGGCAATCGTCCTCCGCCGGACGGCTATAGCCGCAGTAATGACACATGAGGCGATTATTGGCCCGGTGATACGTCTGATTGACACTGCAATGTTCACAGCGGTAAGTATACCCGCACTCGCCGCAAACCAGCAGGTTACTGGTACCACGGCGGTTGAGAAACAAGATGCTTTGCTCTCCGGCCTCTATATTTTTTGCCAACTCGTCTTTCAGCTCTCGGCTGATATTAGTCGGGTTGCCGCCTTTGAGGTTTTCCCGCATGTCGGCGATAATCACCTCCGGCAACTGCATCTGGTTATAGCGGTTAGGAAGCCAAAACCCATGATACCGCCCGGTTCTCACCCCATAGGTGGTCTCTATGGCCGGGGTGGCGGAACCCATGAGGAGTAGTGCGTTTTCATGGGCACAGCGGTATTTCGCCACGTCTCTGGCATGATACCGGGGGGATTGTTCGGATTTATAGGTGTGTTCTTGCTCTTCATCTATAACAATCACGCCCAGATTCTGTACCGGCGCAAACACCGCCGAGCGGGTGCCCACCACTACGGACACATCTCCACGATGAATCCGCTTCCACTCGTCATAACGCTCTCCCAACCCCAGCGCACTGTGGAGTACCGCCACTTGGTCGCCGAATCGGGCGGTAAAGTTACCCATGAGTTGCGGCGTTAAGGCAATCTCCGGCACCAATACAATCGCCGTCTTGCCGTCTTGGAGCACTTGGTCAATCAGGTGCAAATACACCGCCGTTTTCCCGCTGCCTGTGACCCCTTGCAACAGTGCCGCCTCCGCTTTATCATTGCGATAAAGCGCAAGCAGCCCTTCGTATGCCGCCTGCTGCTCGTCACTGAGTACTTGCTCTGTGGGCCGCACCCGCCCTGTGACTTCCGGGCGGCGGAGTACTTCACGGCTTTCTATGACAATCAGCCCCGCCTTGGCCATGGCATTGTATGTTTGGCTTGTTGCCCCGGTGTAGTAGGTCAGCTCCTTTGCGCTCACCTCTCCCGCTGAAGCCAGAAGCTCCAGCACCTCCGCTTGCTTTTTGGCTGTGCGGCGTTTGCGCTGGGCGTATTCTAAAGCGTCCTCCGGCCCGATGGCTAGGGTGATAAATTTCTGCAATTTGTCTTTGACCCGGCGGGTTTCGTCTGTTGACCGAACGATGGCGTTTGCGTCTAACAGCCGCCCGATCCCATTTGCGGCGACTTTCTCGCCTAGGGTGCGTATGAGTTCCCGCTCATCCACGCCGTCTTTGGTCTCGAATAGATAATCCAACACCGCAAGGGCCGCCTTACTATGCCCCGCTAACCCTTCTGCGGCAGGGCGGTTCATCCCATCTGCCAAGCGATACCGATACCGAATCTGATACCATAACCCTGTAGGTAGCATGGCCCGCACAGCGTCATAGACGGTACAAAAAAACCGCTCCCGCATCCACAGGGCCAGTTTAATCTGCGCCTCGTCTAACACCGGCTCTGCATCCACCACGCTGTCAATGGGCTTTAAGCGGGTGAACGCACTTTGTTCTTCCGCAGACAAAACCAGTCCCTCACATCGGCGGTTGCCTCGGGCGAAGGGTACAATGACTCGTACCCCGGGTTGGACTGCGTCGGCAAGAAGCTCCGGCACTAGGTAGTCATAGGGCTTATCAATGGAATAGGTTGCCGCTGATACGGCTACTTTTACAATTGTTCCGCTCATTGGCAACCTCTCCTTTTTCTCTTCGGCTTTCGCCGATTCTGTCATGGCGGATGCCGCCAACTGGTCATGCCCTGCCGGGCGGGCCTTCTTTTTGTCGTTGAACAAAAAGAAGCAAAAAGTCAACTCAGGGGCATTGCCCCTAAGTACCCCGAAGGGCCGTAGCTGGGCCTCCTAGTGGGCAGGGGCTTTGTGTGCAGCGGTAGTCTCCTACGGGTGTGGGTGGTCTGTGGTGCCACTGTCTTGTCATTTGAAGGGGCTCAAAAACAGCGGCCATAGGGTCAAGAGAGTTAGGTCTGGGTCAAGGGCAAGGGACCTACTCGACTGGCTCTCCTAAACACGGAGAGCCTCGTGCTCGAAAATGGATGGTTTGTTTACGTGTCCTTTGTAGGGGCGACTTATAGTCGCCCGGCCCTTGGCCGTGGATAATGCTTATTTTCAGAACTCTCCATTTAAGTATTTTTCTATATCAGTAACAGGTATTTCTGTACGTGTAGCAACTTCTGCAACCGACATACCGTTAGACATGAACCGTCGGATAACATGCAACATTTTTTCTCCAACTTCAAGAATATGACCGTCCAAATCATAAATATGGATACCTCTTTGCCCCCAAGGTTGTTCAACTACTCCGCCTTTTACAAGTTCAATATTGGGATAGCTTTCAACTTTCGCAACAAATTCGTCAAAATTATCTGTCTCAAAAACTAATTCCATATTATGGGAGCGATTTATGACGCTTTCCTCTGGCACACCAATTATTTCATCGAAGCCTTGTTGTAAAGCGATACCGCCCTTAAAACTAACATTAACACCCCAGTCAGTATCAACTTCCAAGCCCATCAAATCTTGGTAGAATTTTTTTGATGACCCTACATCTTTTACAGATAAGCATACACATTCGTATTTCATTTCTAAAACCTCCGTTTTTATTCAATCATAGCATATTAAATGCGACAGCCGTGTGTCATGTTATATTATATAAATTATCTACACCACAACATACCCACCGCCACCACCGCCCTTGACCATTGGGTCTTCGACGACTATAACATCTGGCTAGAGGGTTCCGGCACCAGTGCAGGGCATAAGGGGCGAATACAGCGTCACTCGCCCTTGCCCTTTGGGGTACATAGGGGCAAAGCCCCTGTGTCTCTTTTGCTTCTTTGTGAGACAACATACTACGAAACTTCCGTTTGCGAGTGTTCTTCTCGCAAATGGTTAGTTGAGTTAATACCCGCAGGGTGAAGAAGGCCCGTCCGGCAGGACATGACCAGTTGGCGGTTTACGCCAAGAAACCCCTCGGCGGCAACGCCGAACAAAAAAGACAGTGGCCGCCCCTACACCACAGGGTCAATATCAATCGTCAGTCTACCGTCTGCGATCTCTTCAATGGCATAGGACACGGCCTTTTTGTCTAACACATAGCCTTGTTGCTCCGCTTGGTCAGAGATATTTCTGGCCCGTCTTGCGGTGACGTTGACCAGCATATAGCGGCTGCTGACCTTTTCTAAGAGTGTGGTCATGGAAGGATATAGCATCATAATGGTTGTCCACCTTTCGTTGTTTATGAATCAATTAAATGACGTCTGGACTCTAACTTACAGTGCTCGGCCTTGAGGATGGACAACACCTCGTCCACTGCCTCGTCTATCTTGTCGTTGATCACCAGATAGTCATAAAACATGGCTCTGGCAAATTCTTCCCCGGCCCGTTTCAGGCGGCCGATTATCTTTTCCTCTTGATCTGTGTCTCTGGCCCGAAGCCGTAGCTCCAATATCTCCATCGAGGGCGGGAACAAGAAAATCGTCACCGCTTGGGGCATCTTTTCTTTGACCTGCTGGGCACCCTGCACCTCAATGTCTAAGAATACATCAATCCCGGCCTGTAACCGTTCCTCAATGGGTCGCCGGGGGGTGCCGTACCAGTTGCCTACATAACAGGCAGACTCTAAAAAGTCCCCCGCCTCACGCCGTTCGGCAAATTCTTCTTGGCTGATATAGTGATAATCTTTCCCCGCCACCTCACCGGGCCGTGGCCCTCTGGTGGTGTCGGTGATGGAGAAATATACCTCCGGCATCTGTGCCAGTACTTCCCGCAGTATGGTACTCTTCCCACTGCCCGACGGGCCGGATAGAATAAATAGCTTTCCCGTTTTCTTAATCGTCATGTTGCTCTGCCTCATCCTCTCCGTGGGATTTGCCGGCAATCCGCCCGGCCACGGTCTCTGGCTGGATGGCGGATAAAATCACATGGCCCGAGTCCATGATGACCACGGCCCGTGTCCGGCGGCCATAGGTGGCATCTACCAAGCTGCCCTTGTCCCTGGCCTCGGTAATAATCCGCTTAATGGGGGCCGACTCTGGGCTGACAATGGCAATTAAGCGCCCTTGGGATATCATGTTGCCGAATCCGATGTTGATGAGCTTCATACGCTGTCCCCCTATTCAATATTTTGTGCCTGTTCCCGGATTTTCTCAATCTCCGCTTTCAAGGCAATGACCAGTTTCCCAATCTCTAAATCGTTACATTTCGATCCAACCGTGTTGGTCTCCCGCCCCAGTTCTTGGAGCAAAAAGTCAATCTTCCGCCCCACACCGCCGCCGGTTTGGAGCATGTCCCGCAGTTGAGCCACATGACTGCGGAGCCGGGTAATCTCTTCGTCCACCGCCACCCGGTCAGCGAAGATGGCGGCCTCGGTTAAAATCCGGCTCTCTTCAACATGGGTACCTTCCAGCACCTCACGCATCCGCTGTTCCAGCTTCTCCCGGTAGGCAATGACCGTCTCCGGGGACAGCGCCTCCACCTTGGCGGTGAGGGTTTCAATCAGGTCTAAGCGACCTGCAATGTCTTGCCGCAACTTCTCCCCTTCCACCTCTCGCATGGCGCAAAAGGCTTGCAGGGCCTCATCCATGACGGCGCTTAGGTCTTTGGCAAAGGCCTCTTGGTCTGTCTCCGGCCGCTGTACATTGAGCACCTCCGGCAATTTCGCCATCTGCATAGCGGTGAGGTCGCCCTCTAGGCCAAATTGGCCTTTTAGGGTCTCTAAGGCGGCCATGTAGGCTTTGGCTAAAGGCTCGTTGATGGCAATTTCCACCTCACTGTCCTCTGTGCTGGCTACGTTGACAAACACATCCACTTTCCCCCGGTTGGCAACAGTACCCACTTGTTTTTTTAGACTTTCCTCCGCAAACAGATACAACCGTGGCATACGGACAGTCACGTCTAAGTACCGATTGTTCACAGCACGGAGTTCAATGGTAAGTTCCAAATTCCCGGACACACCGCTTGCACTGCCGTAGCCCGTCATGCTTCTAATCATTGTAGCCCACCGTCCCTATGCTTGTATAGTCGAACAACTTGGAAATAGGCCAACACTTTACGGTCTATTTCCCGCATTTCTGCGTCTTTCTCCTTGCCGGGCGTTAAGCACGCCTGCGTCGTCATCCTTGAACTGCGTAAAATATCCTCGCAAAGCATTGGCCTATTTCCAAGTTGTTCGACTATAGATTCTAGCCAAATAAAAGCCAATTAACTTACTCATACCAATATCGTACACCAAAAACGCCGCCGCACCGCCTAAGTAAATTAAGGCCAAGGCTTGGTCGCCAAAGGGAATCACACCCAAAAACACTTCCCGCCAGAGGAGGATATACCCGCTCCAAACCAGTGCAAATACTGCAAATTTAATGGCCCAGCCCAATATTTGAGACTTTTGCTGCTCTGCAATGCTCTTGATCAAGGGGTAGAATCCAAAAAAGCTGGCAAATAGTATCACCCCAATCCGATCCGGCACGATGAGAAACCCTAACAATGCCGTAGCCACAAAACAGAGGACGCCGTACCGCCTTCCTCCCTCAATCACCGACACCGCCACAAACAGGGCAGTCAAGGCCGCAAAAGAGAGATGCATCACGGGAAACAAAGCCCCCAAGTACAGCACCACCACACCCCCCGCTACAGTGAGGGCGGTAAACGCCAAACTGCGTGTAGACCCCTTCATCGGCAGAGACAGTTCATGCACATGAGGGCCGTACAGCAATCACACATATCCACGCCGCCTTGGTTTCCCATGCCGCCCCGATAGGCAAAGCCGCCGCTGTTCATCTGCTGGGCCGCCGTCTGGTACTCTCGGTTCTGGGGCTCCATGGATGCGGCTTGGTTGATATGCTGTCGTGCTTGGTCGAGCCAACCTTTGCGGTACGCCAAGCTACCCATGAGAAAATGCCACTCTGCCCCCCGGTCGGTGGCGGCATTTAGCAATTGTTCCGCCTGGGCCAGATTCCCCGTCTGGATGGCCATCCGCACCTGAGAAAACTGTCCGGAACCGCCGCCGCTGTAGCTTTGGCCGCCGCCACCGGCAAACCCATTGCCAGACCCGCCGCCACGCATTCGCATAATGGCGTCGTAGGCTTCGTTGATGCTTTTCATCTTCTCTTGGGCCAAGTCTGATAAGGGGTTGTCGTGATAGTTGTCCGGGTGGTACTTCCGGGCCTGCTCCCGGTAGGCTTTCTTAATGTCGTCGTCGCTGGCGTTGGGTGATACCCCCAACACCTTATAGGGATCATTCATTGATTCGTGTCCTTCCTCTCCCATCTGCCCCAACGTCTGCGAAACTGTCCGTTTAAGACACGCTCCGTCACCGCCGGAAATCCCAGATAAATTATATTTTCTAAAATCCCCCGCCACGCCCCTGCCGGAAGCAGATTATAAGCGGAGGTGATTAGGTTTGCCGAATGGTGCAAGGTGGTGCTGATCCAGTCTCGGTCGGTATCCGTAAGCCCGGCTTCCCCCACCTGAAATCTGGCCACTAATGGGTTAAAGTTCCCCGACTGCTTGTCCTGTTCTAAATCATCGTAGGCATCAATGAGATAAATCCATCGCCCGGTATGGTATAGCAGTTGCATGAGAGTCCGCTCTTTATCTTCGTCTATCCCGTGTGCCGCATAGGATAATATCCCTGCAAACGCATCCGCCACTTGGTCTAATTCCCCGCTATTTGCCTGTTCTAGTATCCGCAGTTGCTCAAGCCGGGCACGGCAATGGGTATCAAACCCCGGAAAATCTTGGGCGGCTTTTTTGTAGGCCCGGCGGAGCAAAAGCCCCGCACCTCGATAGGATAGCCCTTTGAACAGTCCGCTATCCTGCACCCCGTCCCGGAGCCGCCACCATGTGAGAATCACACTAAACCCCGCCGCCTGATGAAACGCATCCCCGCCTACACAGCACTTACGCTTTTTGAGCGGGTGGGCGATGCACCGCTTGTTGCTATATTTGACCTTCTCATTTCCCACTGAAAGCAAGATGGCGAGAAAGGTAAAATCATAATTGAGAATAAACCGGGCCGATAACCCATAATGTGCCTGCAAACTATGGCAAAGTCCGCAATAAGCCGCCCGGAACTGATCCAATTCTTTGACTTTCAACTCTTGTTGCACCGGTATCACGTATCCGAACATCTAACCGTTTCTCCGCAGGTCAACTATAATCCCCTGTCCCGGCAAGGCCATGGCTCCTACAATCTCCGGCTCCCAGTCGCCCACTTGGACGGTGAATGTCTCCACAATCAGCCGCCCTATACTGCCGATATATTCCGTCAGGTTCACTAACACAGAGATATCGCTCTCGTCTAACTCTTCCAATATCTCCGCCGGGCCGCGGATGACTAAGGGCAGGGTCTCTGTGACCACTTCCGCCGCCACATCCTCCGCCTGACCGGCGAAGAAAATCTGACCGGCGGGGATATGGAAGGTTTCTTCCGTCACATCCCGAATCTGGATGTCGATCTCAACGGATTCCACCCCGTCATAAATCTCTGTGAGGGGGGGGTTGGGAATATCCCGCTGAACGATATCATGGATGCCCACTTGATCCAAACGAATCTGAGACAATGGTAAATACTCAACCTCGCGGAGCACCTCTCCGTCGCCGATAAGCAATACAGTCTCTTGGCTCAGTTGATAGCTAAGATTCTCTTCGTTTGCCCCGGCGCCGTACTCGAAGATAGGCCGGATGGGCACCTCTTTGACCATGCTCACCGATACGGTCACGCTCACCGTCACCTCATGTAAGGGTTCCTGCCCCACCTCCACATCTTGCAAGTCCTCTTCGGAAATCGGGTACCCGTCATATCCATAGGCACGGATGGTACCAGTTTGGGTGGTGGTCTCTGATAAGGGCAAGGGGAATTCCGCAACGACTTCTAAACTTGCAATCTGGGCTAAGACCTCTTCCGGCCCATCAATCTGCAAGACTTCCGGGTAGACGCTGGTTCGCCCGCCGACAAAGAAATAGTTCTCGCCGCCCTCTTCTGATATCTGTGCGGTGACGCCGGTGGCTTCTAAGGGCATAGTCTGCCCCGTGACCCGGTTCACCCGGACGATGATGGTGTTGTCTGTGTTGGACTGAGATGCCCGCACTGGCGCATAGCTCAGGCCCCCCGACAGCGTGTTAAATGCGGCAAAGTGGAAGCCGATGTCATACTCCCCCGCCTCTCGAATGCCGGACACGTCCACCACAATCTGGTTATGTTCTTCTAAACGGCCAATATCCGTCACCGACGCCTCCACCCGAATATCCACCCGGTCAGGAGTGTCGGAAGCCAAGCGCAGATTATAGTCATCTAATACACCCAATCCTTCAAACTGGACATAAAAGGTGAGTGTACTGGTCTGGCTGGGGTTTACAGAGTTGACCACAAACAGCCACAGCATAAAAGACGCAATGAGACTGATGATAATATACACCAACTTGTTGTCGAACAGTCTTACTACCGCTTTTCTCATGAGGGCCTCCCTCCCAACCAGCGTTTGATGGGGTTGCCCCGCTTGGTGCCTGACTCCGCCAACAACTCTTGTCTCAGCTCGGCCTCTAACGTCTCTTGGGTCAACGAGCGTTTTAACCGCCCGCCCACGGCCAATGAGATCACGCCGGTCTCTTCAGAGATAATAACCACTACAGCGTCACTTTTCTCGCTGGTGCCCAGACCCGCCCGGTGGCGTGTGCCCAGTTCACTGCCGAGGCTTGTGTTATCCGACAGGGGCAGGATACACCCGGCACTTACGATCCGACCGGCCCGTATCACCACCGCCCCGTCATGAAGGGGTGCCCGATTATTAAAAATGTTCCCGATCAGTTCCATAGAGACCCGGGCATCTAGCCGTGTCCCGCTCCGCACCTCTTCTTCCAAATTCACTTTCCGCTCAAATACAATCAGGGCTCCGGTCTTATGTTTTGCCATCTGACCGCAGGCCATAACCACTTGTAAAATGACGGCCTCCATCCCCTCATCTGCACCGTTCCGATACAACAGACCGGTGATGCTATTGCTACCGACCCGCTCTAAGGCTTGTCGAATTTCTTGCTGGAACAATATCACCAAGGCCAAAATACCCATCTCCATGGCGTGGCTGGTAGTAAAGTGGAGCACCATCAAATTAAACCGCCCAGAAACCCAAACGGCGGCCACCAGTATCAAAATCCCTTTCGCAACCAGTCCCAATCGGCTGCGGCGTAAAAACTTGATGAGTTTATAAAGCAAAAACGCAATAATGAGCATATCAATCACATCAGGCAACGAAATGTTGCCGATGGTGTTGATTGCCCATATACGCACATTATTCCAAGTTGTTGCGAGATACTGCCCCAGGCTCATATTGTTCCCCAATCTAAAGGTGTCCCGGCGGGAGGCGTTCCGCTCCCGCCAATTTCCTTAGATGGTATTTTACCACAAATGGCCTGTTTTTGCAACACACTATCTAATTTTCTCCTATTTTCGCAGGTTCTTGATGATTTGCTCTAGGATAGCTAGAAATTGTGTCACTTCTGATTCTTTATTAAACACCGAAAAACTGACCCGCACCGTGCCTGTGTGCCGGGTTCCGGCAGTCTCATGGGCCAAGGGCGAACAGTGCAGTCCCGCCCGCACCGCAATATTTGCTCTCCCAAGGGCCTCTGCCACGGCCTCACAGTCTGCGCCGTCTACATGAAAGCTTAACACCCCCGCCTGCTGCTCCGGATTCTCTGCGGCATAGGGATACACACCGGGTATACGCCAAAGCCCCGAAAGTAAATAGCACAGCAAGTGCCGCTCTCGGCGCAATATCCGCTCTCGGCCCCGACGGCGGACAAATTCCATGCCCGCCAACAGTCCGCTGATTCCCGGCATGTTGGGCGTCCCCGCCTCTAATCTGTCCGGCAGGTCGTCCGGCATCTCCCAGTGCGCACCATTGCTGCCGGTGCCGCCTTCTAGCAGAGGACAAACCGTATCCGTGTTGCAGATTAAAATCCCCGTCCCCTGCGGGCCGTATAGTCCCTTATGCCCCGGCATAGCCACAAAGGCGGCCCCCAGCGCCACGGCATCTATCTCCGACAGCCCCGCCGACTGTGAAGCGTCTAGCACAAAAGGCACACCGCGCTCCCTGCAAAGGGCCGCAATCTCCGCCACAGGCAAGACATAGCCAAAGACATTGGACACATGGTTACACACCACAAGCTTGGTGTCCGGCGTGATGGCCGCTTCAAAGGCCCCCACCGCCGCCGGGGGTGCAAACAGCGGCGACCGTGCCACTACCACCTCCGCCCCCACGGCGTGAAGGGGCCGCGCCACACTGTTGTGCTCGTACCCGGAAACCACCGCCCGCTCTCCTGCCCTTACAAGACTTTTGATGGCAAGGTTTAGTCCGTGGGTGGCGTTCATGGTAAATACAACATGCTCCGGCCCCGGCGCACCAAACAGGCCCGCCGCCGCTTCTCTCGCCCGGTAAGCCGTATCTGCCGCCGTCATACTGGCCCGGTGCCCGCCCCGGCTGGGGCTGGTCTGTCCAACCAGAGCACAACTTACAGCCCGTCGAACGGCTTTGGGTTTTTGCAGCGTGGTTGCCGCACTGTCAAAATATATCATCTTGCCACCTCTCGGATTTCCCCGGTGGGGTGGCAAACATAAACTCTCGTAATTTTCGCATTCGTCTCACGCAACGCCGTCATGGCGATTGTAATGCTCCGCTCTGACACCCGAACACAATAAGAACACCCCTCTTGACTAAGTCCCTTGGGTGTCCGCAAAATTGTAGCGGTAATGCCCACACGTTCTAGCGCCCGGGCCGCCTTTTGGGCATAGGTCAGGGATCTGCATAGGATTAGATAGGTAGCCACAACAATAGATACTCCTCTCCACATGGTGGAGCGTGCTTTTTATGATACGCTCTAGGTATCTTATGCCGAAGACGTGTTGGTTGCCCCGCTGGGTTTTCTATCTCCCTTAGAGCGTATTTAAAAATCCTATCCCAACAACCCCAAAATCTCTTCTGCCGAAAACCGATGCACTGCATCGCAAAACTGACACGTTACCTCTGTCTCATCTTCCCCGACCGCCATCTCGGCCAGAGCCGCAGGGCCTGCGCTAATCAGTGCCTTCACCACCCGCTCACGAGAACAATAGCACCGGTATTCCACCGGATGCGCTTCTAACATTCGGGGCATAAACCCTTGCAGAACTTGCTGGACAAGTGCCTCCGGCCCGTGGTCTTTCAAGGTGTCGGTGACGGGGCCAGTGGTGCGGATGTTTTGCTCTAGGGCAATGAGCAATTCCTCGGTTGCACCGGGCAACAGCTCTACAATATACCCTCCGGCGGCGAGGACAGATTGGTCTCGGTCTACCAACACCCCTAAAGCCACAGCGGCACCCACCTGCTCGCTTTCTACGTAATAGGCGGCCACATCTTCCGCAATCTCACCACTGACGAGGTTGGTGCTGCCCACATAGGGGTCGCCAAACCCGAAGTCTTTGGTCACGGTGATTAAGCCGTCTGTGCCCACGGCGGTACCCACAGCAAGCTTACCGTCAGGGCGTTTGGGCAAATCCACCGCCGGGTTTTGCACATAGCCCCGGACGTTGCCGCCGGAATCTGACACCACAATAATGCTACCCACTGGGCCGCCGCCATTTATGCGGATTGTAATGCTACTGTCGTCCCCTTTGAGCATGGCCCCCATCATGCTGGCCGCAGACATGGTGCGCCCCAAGGCCGCTGTGACCACAGGCAAGCTACGGTGAATCTGCCGCCCCCGCTCTACGGCGTGGCGGAGACTCACGGCGGTTAATTTAATCAACCCATCATCTGAGATGGCACGGATTAGTTTGTCCATGTTCCTACCTTCTTTCTGCACGGAAAAACATCCGCTCGCCCTCTGTTTGCATGGTGATGTTTGTAAATCCCGCTTGTTCTAACCGTGTTTGTATTTCCTCTGCGGTGTACGCATACTGCACATGAGTCTCCCTGCTCCGCCGCCAAAGGTCACCCGTTCGCTCGAAGAGGTCAAACTCGTAGTAGCAAGCCCTCTCGCCCTCATCGAAGCTACATCGCCACAGACACACAAGATTGTCCCGTTCGTCACAAAACAGCTCTCCATCTAACCCCATAAGCTTCTCTGGTGTGTGGGCATCAAATGCGAATACACCACCCGGTGCCAGAAACAGAAAGACCCGCCGGAGCGTTTCGGTTACGTCCTCCGGCGGTAAATAGTTTAGGCTGTCAAGGGAACTGATTACGGCATCCACTGTGCCGTATAGGTCTAGTTCTGTGAGAGACTGGTGGAGATATAGAATCTCGCCGCCCTCGGTTTTTTCCGCGGCTTCTGACAGCATCTCTGCCGAACCGTCCACGCCGATCATCTGATAGCCCCGCTGGGCGAAAAGCCGGGTGAGTGTCCCGGTGCCGCAGGCCAAGTCTAGCACAATCTCCGGTCGGCGGGCGACCCCTTGGAACATGCGCTCGTACCGATCGGCGAGGGCAATATAATCCACGTCCTCTGTTAGAGCATCATAGTATGCGGCCAGAGATTCGTAGGCACTCACTTACTGTCTGCCTCCTGCTCCCGTATTTTGGCAAAGGCTGTTCGATACCCGTCTCCTGCGTTTTGGAGCGAGCGGTTGACCCGACTGATGGTGGCACTGCTGGCCCCGGTTTTTTCTAAGATGGTGCTGTAAACCAGCCCCTCGTCTAACATTTGCGCCACTTGATACCGTTGCTCCATAGCGCGAAGCTCGGCCACACTGAGCAGGTCGTCAAAGAGTTGGATACACTCTTCCACACTCTCCACGGTGGCAATGGCCTCATACACGCCCATATGACGGGGCTTTTTGATATTTTTATTCATGAGATGATCCTCCGTATACTGAAAGGGCCGGGGAAACGTCCAAGCACTTTCATTCTTGTTAGTATATTTCCGCACAACTTTCGTACATTACCGAATATATTATACAGAAACTTCCCTGCAGAATCAACCCTTATTTTATTACGCTAGTGAAAGGATTGCACCACTATGGACAAATTAGAACTTGTATCAGACCACTTTTCCAAAGATTACAAGGCGGCAGAAGATATGCTACTCCAAATCTCTATCCACTATCCCCAAACCTTAGACCACCAAGACAGCACCCATGCGGCCCTCAACCACTGTATGCGACAAACGGCAGAAAACCTAGCCGCCGCACTCAGCCAAGGCATGGAGCAAGAGGCCCGTGCCGCATTGAATATGCTGCCGGAGGCCCTACCCTATCAGGTCAGCGGCACCTACACCGCCACTTACAATGACCATGGGATATTGAGCTTTTTCACCGATGTGTTCCTCTATGCCGGCGGGGTGCGGGGCATTACTTACCGCTATGGCAGTAGTGTCCGGGTGAGAAGCGGCACCCCCCTCTTCCTCACAGAGTTATTCCCGGCAGAAGTTGACGCCGCCCGTGCGGTCGTGGAGTTCCTCACAGCGCAAAATCCAGAGATACAGTCGGGCATTGCGGCACACTTCGCACCGGAGAACATTTATTTCACAGAGCAGGGCCTCGCCGTGTTTTATCAGCCTCATACTATTGCGCCGCCTGCGGGGGGAATTCCTGTGTTTGTGATGCCCTATGCTGAGGGCGGGCCATTTTCGCCGGAGGTGCTTGGAAGTTTGTGCGGTTGATTATATGGTCGATACCACTGTAAAACAAAAGCAGCCCAAATCGGCTGCTTCTGCTTATTTAAGTCAAACACAAAACAAACTACCTACACGTCCCACTGATACTCGCCGTTCTCATCCAGTCCATACGAGTCGGCAAACGAGACATTCCAAATCGACTTTGGTATATTCGTGACATCGATTTTGTTCTTGATTAAATACTGCCAAAACCCACTGCGGGAAATATCACCTTGGAGAATCACCCCCACAGGTACCCCGTCATGTGTGATGACTTTTTGATAGCGGTTGCGATCCTCACGGCAATCTTCCACATCCCCAGGGCCAGCGACAAGCCGACCTGCGGACAGGGCCGGGATGCCGAAGAAATGTACTGTGTTCTTTGCCGAGAACGTATCCTGTTGTGTGGTTTTGGTGCCACTCATGTTCATTGCGGCAACTTCGCCTTGTAAAATCGCACTGGGCCAGCTTTCCGAAAGCCCTGCGGCATCCCCTGCGGCATAAATGCCGGGGACGTTGGTGGCAAGGTGATCGTTGACCATGACACCCCGACCGCAAGCAATACCGCTGTCTTGCAAAAACCCGATCATGGGACGTACACCCACAGCCACGATTAAGAGGTCGCAGGGCAAGGTGTCGCCGCTATCCAACGTAACTGCGGACACGTTACCGGCTCCGTCACGAACCACCTCGGTAACCTTTCGATCCAGATAAAACCTACAGCCCGCCTCTTCAAACTTGGCCTGATAGGTGGCGGCGGCGTGGGCATCTAGGTTGGCGGAGAGGATGGTCTCGGCAAAATCTACCACCGTGGGTGCTTTGCCCATCTTGACTAGCCCATAAGCGGCGTCTAACCCCACTAACCCGGCACCAATGACGACGATATGCTCTGCTCGTTTGGCCTGTTCCCGGATGGCGCGAGCGTCAGACAAATCTCGCAGGCCATAGACTTGTTTCGTGCCGCTTAGTCCGTCAATGGGCGGGAAAAAGCTCTCCGACCCGGTGGCGATGAGCAATCGGTCATAAGTTTCACTGCCGCCGTCAAACAGCACACATTGGCTGGCTGTATCAATACCCGTCACTTGGACATTCGGGCAAAACCGAATACGATGCTCGGCAAAAAAACCATCGGAGATAAACGACAGCTCCTCTACCTGCCGCTCTCCACTGACAAAGTGGTGCAACATACAGCGGGAATATACCGCTTCATCAGCGGAGAGAATGACGATTTCAGCATTCTCACACTGCTCTCGCAATACTTTTGCCGCTGTGATGCCGGCGGCACCCGACCCGATAATGACATGCTTCATTCACTCCACCTCCTTCACATAAATGGCTTCTGTGGGGCAATTTTTCACGCAACTTGGCTCGCCCCCGTGCAGGGCACAGAAGTCGCACTTAACCACGTAAGTGCCTGTGGCCCGGTCTGGCTTGAGCACCCCGAAGGGGCAGTTCATGACGCACATGAAACACTGGGCGCATTTGTCACGGTCATACAAGACGTGGCCATCCGGATTTTTCACCAGCGCACCGCTCATGCAAGAATTTACACAGGCGGGTTTGTCACAGTGACGGCAAAACAGAGGCCGACACTTCTCTTCGCTGTCCAACAAAATTGTGTTACGGGACTCAAATTGCGGGTCGGATAAGGAAAACACGGTACCCTCTGGCACATGGGCTTTCATACATGCCACACTGCAATTTTTACAGCCTTTGCATTTGTCCGCCTCAATAAGGATTCTTCTCATAACGCCGCCCCCTTATGAAAGGCCCAATGCCTTGCGCTTTTGCAGGATGATGTCCTCCAACAAAATGGCAGACTCGATAGCGTCACCGTTGATTAACACATGCCCGCCTGTGAGGGTTTTCATGTCCTCACAGAGTACTTGTACGGCAATGGGGCTGCCTGTAACAAAGGGTGGTAACCCTAAATGCAGCGGCAGACCCAACGCAAGACCGAACGCACCATCGGCCAAGGCTTGCTCTTCTAACCACTGGGGTGCGGACAGTACGAGGGGCAGTTGAGGTAGGTCAACGCCTAATGCGGCGGCAATTTCTGTCGCCACAATCTCTAACCGCCCAATGGCGAGGCAGGGGCCAAAGTTTAGCACAGGGGGGATGCCCAGTTGTTGGCAGATGGCCTTCAGTTTCGGCCCGGCAAGCTCTGCCGCGTCCGGTGACATGAGACCGCAATTTTCCAACCCACCGGAGGAACAACCCGCCGAGAGGACTAGGATATCCTTGGCAATCAATTCTTTGGTCAACTCCACGGTAAGCACATCGTGACCGCCAGAAACCAAGTTCGAGCAACCCACCACAGCGGCGAGGCCCTTAATTTGACCGCCTGCAATCAGGTCAATCAACGGCTGCCACGTATCGCCTAAAAATGCTTTGAGAGACCCTTCGCTGAGACCTGTGAGGGTATTGTCATTGCCATGCTCCGGGAGTAGATTTAAGGGTACTTCGCCTCTCCGTGCAACATAGGCCGCAATGATATCGTCTAATATGCGCTCGGTGGCGGCAGTACGCACATCAAAGGAGAAGTCGATTAGCTCTGCATTGGCTTTTTTGGCTACGGAGTCTAGGCAGATTTGCTTAATTTGCAACCCGTCACAAATAGGCTCAATGCCGGGCAGAGTACAGTTAAAGTCGGTCAACACAGCGTCAATGGCACCGGTGGCAAGGATGGCTTCACTGGTGAAATTATTGCCGCCGTGGCCGTCAAAGATTTCTGTATAATGCGCACCCCGCAACTGCAAGTCTTGGCCCACACAGGTACAGCCCACCAGC
The DNA here is from genome assembly GCA_009779845.1 of Oscillospiraceae bacterium. Classification (GTDB taxonomy): domain Bacteria; phylum Bacillota; class Clostridia; order Oscillospirales; family Oscillospiraceae; genus WRAB01. Next base: position 23,055 of record WRBE01000016.1, on the reverse strand, counting down.
TTAAAGCCTTTTGCGCCAACGGCTTTGGCTTTTTGAATCACATCCGCCTCTATCAAGCGGTCTTGCAGGGCTGTAATCATAGAGTGCTGGTGCCCTGTAATCATGATGTTAATGTAATCGGGATCAATGACCCGGAACCCCACAGGAGCAAGGCGAATCTCCGGCTCGCCTAACATGACATCGTTGAGCAGATTGGTCAAGGTCAGGCCATATAGCCCCGTAGAGATACCGAGGCGTAGACAGTGCAGTAACATATCCACAGGGTCAGAATTTAAGTTGGTAGAACTTTTGACCGTGCCGGAAAATACCTCCGACTTGGCACCGCCCGGCAGGATGCCTAGCTCTTCCCACCGCCGATACCGGGGGGCATAGGCCAGTTTCTTGGTCAGCTCCATCCGCTCAAAGGCGGGCTTGTACAGGTCGGCCAAAACCGCCTCCGCCACATTGACAGCTTTCTCATAGACATCGGCACCGGTGACCTCAAACATGTCGCAAAGCCGCTCTAAGGCGTTTCGCCCTTTTAGCGTACCTTTTGCAAGGGCAGTGTTTTTCAGGTTCCAAGCGGTATTTTCCACGATGTGGATATAGCACCCAGAACCGGCGGACACGGCCCGCAGGAAATTGCGCGTAACCATGGTGTCCGCATCCGCACCGCAGATCCCCCGCGGAGAATCCGGCGTAATGCGGCACGGGCCGTTGGCACACAAGCGACAGCAGACGCCCTCTAGGCCAAACTCACACTTGACCTCTTGGGCCTCTACTCGGTGGAACGAGGTTTCTATGGGCAAATCCGCAATAAATTGCCCCAATGGCTTGTCTGCGCTCTGACAGGTTGAACAGCTAAATCGTTTGGTCATCATAACCTCTCCTCTACTTTGTTTTTATCAAAAAACGGCTGATCCGTTTATTTGCATCAAAGGGGTTCGTTGCCCCCGTTTAATACTTCTTGCATTGTTTTGGCCTGCAACTCTGCCACCAGTGCCGCTTGCAACCGCTCGAACTCAGCGTGAATCGCACAAGGTTGCTCGCCACGTCGGAAAGGGCAACGGGAATTGTCACCTAGACATTCAAATATAAGCAAGTTCTTATCTATCGCAGCGACAATATCATAGAGCGAGAACTGATCCAGTGATTGGGTCAGTTGATAACCACCCTCTCGCCCTCGCAAGCTTTGCACGAGGCCTGCATGTTCCAGCTTTTTTAAGATTTTATAGGCATAGGGAACCGGAACCCACTCCACCTCACAAATATCCGCCACCGTTTTCTTTTCACCACTCGAGAGTGCCCGGATGGTGCGTACACCATAGTCACATTCTTTTGTCAATAACATAGCATCAACTCCTGCTCTATATGCTTCTTGTATAGCAGTATACATTATCTTGATGATTTATGTCAAGATAAAATTTGTTTGGATAACTCCATGGCTTGTTGGAGAAGTGTTTTTGTATCGTTGAGGCACTCGAAAATCAAGGCGGACATAGCAAGCGCCAAATAAACCCATACCTGTACAGGCGCGAGGTTATTTGACGCTTCCGTATGAACTTCACCCTTACTCGCCGCCACCAACACCCCGGCGCAACACCTTCGTCAACTCCATCACCACCAGCGGAATGGGTGCCAGTAAAAATACGGTGCGCCATTGTTCGAGTGTCAATGGTACCACGCCGAACACCTCCGCCAAGGCGGGATGACCGATGACGGTTACTTGCATCACAACCCCCAGCACAAACGCCAGCACAATCTTGCGGTTGGAACACACCCCAATCCGCAGCAAACTCTCCCGGCTCCGCACACCGAAGGCGTGGAACAGTTGGCTGAGGGCCAGCACCGCAAAGGCAAATGTCCGCCCTGTGGTGTAATCCCCCCACCGGATACCGAGGAAAAACGCCCAGAGGGCAAGGCCGCCAATCATAAGGCCCTCAAAGAGAATATCCATCCCCAATCCGCCGGAAAACATGCTGCTTTTCGGGTTCACCGGAGGCCGATCCATAATATCCCGATCCGCTTTCTCCGCACCCAATGCCAAGGCCGGAAACGAGTCGGTAACCAAATTGACCCAGAGCAGTTGAATCGGCAACAACGGTGCCGGCATCCCCAAAAACAGGGCCACCAGAATCGTCAAAATCTCTCCCACATTACAAGATAGTAAGAAATGGACAGTTTTCCGCATATTCTGATAAATGCCCCGCCCCTCTCGCACGGCAGCGACGATGGTGGCGAAGTTATCGTCTGTGAGAATCATGTCAGACGCATCCCTTGCCACATCCGTACCGGTTTTCCCCATGGCACAACCGATGTCGGCGATTTTTAGGGCCGGGGCATCGTTCACCCCGTCCCCGGTCATGGCCACAATCTCACCCTCGGCTTGCAGGGCCTGTACCACCCGGCTTTTGTGCTCTGGCGACACACGGGCAAATACGGCGGTACGGCTAACCGCTGTCTGGAGTTCACGGTCTGTCATCCGCTCTAAGTCTTGCCCGGTCAACACGCCGGAATGTTTCCCTCTGCCTAATATTCCAAGTTCTTGGGCGATGGCCGCCGCTGTGGTCTGGTGGTCACCAGTTATCATAACCGGGCGGATGCCTGCCCGCTTACAGGTTTGTACCGCCTGCTTCGCCTCAATACGAGGCGGGTCTTGCATGGCGATGAGGCCGAGGAAAATCAGTGTGTTCTCGGCATGTTCCGTAAGCGTCCGGCCTGTTAGCTCGGTCTGCTGATACGCCACTGCGATAACCCGCAAGGCCCGGTCAGCCATCTTGTTATTTTGCCCTAATAGTTCTTGCCGCTTATGTGCTGTGAGGGGCTGTGTTCCGCCAATCGCATCGTAACGGTCACAGAGGTCAAGCAACACATCCGGCGCACCTTTGACAATAAGCAGTCCGCCGTTTGGCCCTTGGTGTAACGTGCTCATCCGCTTGCGCCCGGAATCAAAAGGCACCTCGCTTATCCGGGGATGGCGGCTTTGCTCAACATCTAATCGCACCCCTTGTTTCATGGCCGCCGCTACAATGGCCGTCTCTGTGGGGTCTCCTACTGGCCCTTGTTTTGTGAGCCGCACATTGGTACACAGTGCCCCGTAACGCAACAACCGCCCCGTGTCCGACCCGCCGGAGGCTAACACACAAGCCTGCACCGTCATTTTGTTCTGGGTCAGTGTCCCTGTCTTGTCCGAGCAGATGACCGTGGCGCTCCCCAAGGTCTCTACTGCGGGAAGTTTTCGTACAATGGCCCCCCGCCGCACCATCCGCTGGACACCCAAAGCCAACACGATCGTCACAATGGCAGGCAACCCCTCTGGCACCGCCGCCACCGCTAGGCTTACAGACAACATAAAGCTATCCAATAAATCCGTCCGCTGGATAATCCCCAGCAAAAAGATAAACGAACAGATAACAATGGCAAAAACCCCCATAGTTCGCCCAGTGGCACCGAGCCGCCGTTGAAGCGGGGTTTCCGGCGGCTTTGCATGGTCGATGAGGGCGGCAATCTTCCCCACCTGTGTGGCCATGCCCGTCTCTACGGCTACGACACGGCACCGGCCCCCCACCACAGTGCTACCAGAAAACACCATATTTCGCCGCTCTCCGATGGGTGCCCCTTCATTTATCTTGGCGGCAGCGTCTTTGTCCACAGGCGCACTTTCCCCGGTGAGGCTGGATTCCTCTACCCGCAGGGCGGTACTCTCTACCACCCGTGCATCCGCCGTCACCGCATCCCCGGTCTCAAAAAGTAGCACATCCCCGGGCACAACAGTCTCAGAATCCACCACCAACTCTGCCCCGTCCCGGATGACCCGTGTTTTGGGTGCGCTGAGTGCTTGCAGAGACAAAATAGCCTGTTCCGCCTTGGACTCCTGTATCACCCCCATAGTAGCGTTGAGCACCACGATTGCCATGATCATAATGGGGTCGAGAAAGTCCCCCCGCCCTTCCCACAGAGAAGCGCCCAGAGACAGGGCCGCCGCCGCAACTAGGATAAGTACCATAAAGTCTGAGAATTGTTCGGCAAATTTCCGGGCCAGACTGCGGCCCTGGCGGCCCTCTAATTGATTGGGGCCGACCTGCATCAGACGGGCGTTTGCCTCCTGCTTGCCAAGCCCCTTTGCGCTGTCGGACTTTTGCTGTTTCAGCACCTCTCCCACGCTTTGTAAATACCAGTCCATTTTTTGTCACCCCATTTTTTTGCGTCTTTTGCGCTTGGTACATGCTTATGAGAATCAGGGGACAAGTATGTGTGGTTTAGATTTCGTCTCGGGTATTCGTTTTTTTTGGATTTTCTATTGCGAAAAAGCTCGGAATATGGTATGCTTTTAAATAGCGTTTTGCAAAAACAATCAAAAAGGAGAATTACTCAATATGAACAAACAACGTACAAGATGGATCAGTGCCCTGCTGGCAATCTGCCTGCTCGTCGGCGCACTGGGTGGCACCGCCTTGGGGGCGGGCCCAGAGCCGCTACAAGCTCGGTTTAACGATGTCGGAATCGGCAACTGGTTTTTCAATGCGGTTGAATATGTCGCCATAACCGGGATCATGGGAGGAACCTCATCCACCCGTTTCCAGCCTAACATGGCCTTTAGCCGTGCCATGGTGGTAACAACGCTGTTCCGCATCCATCACGGCAGACCGGCGAACGCCACAGATTCTAGAGATACCCCGTTCCGTGACGTGGCCCCCGGCCAATGGTATGCCCCCTATATCGCTTGGGCGTATGCCAACGATATCACCGAGGGTGACAATGGGCGTTTTGCTCCCATGCGTAACGTGGACAGACAGTCTTTTGCCACCTTACTGTTCCGCTATGCACAAAACATGACAACCATAGATACAACCGTTCGCCAAGGGGCGCAGTGGGCGCAGTTTGCTGACAGAGGTCGCATTCAAGAATGGGCTGTAGATGGGTTGACTTGGGCCAACTATCACGGCTTAATCACAGGCGAAACTGCCACCACAATTGTACCGGGCGGTGCCACCAATCGTGCGCAAGCTGCTACTATTTTAGCCCGGTTCGTTGGAGGGCCGAATGCTTTACCCGCCCCGGCCGTCAATGCCCGGCAGTTTATGGGTCAAAGCTTCAGTGCAATTCAACCCCAACTTGGGACTTTAGTTGAGTCTGGAACGTTGCCCGGAATACCTCACGTCCAGTACTTTGTCTTTGATGCCACGATTCTTGACTTTGTGTTTCCTCACGTTATTGAGGTTTGGGTGCAAAACGGCATTGTGGTTTACGTTGACGTCTGGCCGGTACATCTATTTGGGGCACCTTTCCACTTTGCTGGATTCTCCACTGTTTCTACTCGCGCCGATGCAAGGGCCCGCTTTGGCACCCCTGCACTCGCAGAGCATGAGATGTTTGAGGGTATCTCTTGGCATGACTATTTCTGGATTATAGGCGACAATGAAATCTGGATAACCTTTGCAGACGAGCAGCTCTTTACGGTTGTATACGCATCACGTTCCTTCTTGGAAACCATCCTTGCCTCCCTTGAGACATTGGATGCGGAGTATACGGCATGTGACGAAGACACTCCGTTCCTCGCTACGCAAAGCAGGAGCAGAGACAGAGAAACACTTCTCGCTATGCTCGACGCTAGATAGTAATAACACAACAAGAGCAGGGTTCCCGTCAATTGAGCGGGAACCCTGCTCTTTGTTTTGCTATCACAGCGAAAGACACCTAATCGTTCACACAGTCCCCTGTCAAGGCCTCTTTCAACTCCGCCATCCGTTGACCCAACAGTGGGTGGACAGCATAGGGATTCACCGCACAAAACGGCTCTAGCACAAACAGCCGCTCATGCATCCGGGGGTGGGGGATGATAATATCCGGGTCGTCTGACACCAAGTCACCATATAGCAATACGTCAATATCAATCGTCCGGGGCCCCCAGCGTTCGTTTCGCTCTCGGCCGAGGCCAGCCTCTACCGCCAGCAGGTGGGCCATGAGTTCCCGTGGGGGCAGTGTTGTCTGGGCTTCCAGCACACAATTGAGATAATCGTCTTGCGGAATATCACTCACGGGCTTTGTCTTGTAATAGGGCGAACATTGGGTAACGCGCAAAGCGTCACATGCCATCTGCTGGGCCGCTGTGTCCAGTGCGGCTTTGGGGTCGCCCAAGTTAGCGCCTAGGCCCAGATAAATGCGGTGCCATGCCCGCTCAATTTGCACAGAGATGTTGCGTACATGCTGCCCCACCGGTGCCTGCGGCTTCTCCACCGTCACCACCACACTGCGGACTTGGGGATACGTGTGCAGGACAAAGGCCACCACCTGTTCCGCACAGGTCTCGATGAGATCATACGTCTGTGCGGTGAACACCTTGGCAATCCCGGTACAGACTTCGGCGTAATTGACTGTCTCTGCCAAGTCGTCTGTCATCCCCGCCTGCCGACAATCCAGCCGGAGTTCGGCAGAGATGAAAAATGTCTGCCCGGCGGCTTTCTCTGCTTCCAACACGCCGTGGTGTGCGAATAGCTCCAGTCCGTCAATATAGATGCGATCCATAATGCGCTCCCCTCCTAATGTCTGCCACGGATAATCTCATCCGCCATCATGGCGGCTCGTTTGTTTTCCAGCACGTCATGGACACGGACGAAGGCGCAACCGTGTGTCACTGCCAACACAGTGGTGGCGATGGTGGCTTCTAGCCGCTCATCTGTCTCTAGCCCCAAGGTGCGGCCCATGAAGCTTTTGCGGGATGTCCCCAACATCACCGGGTACGGTAGGGCGGTAAATTGAGACAGGTTTCGTAACACTTCCAAATTTTGCTCTACAGATTTTGCAAACCCCACGCCGGGGTCTGTGATGATGCGCTCCGGGCTTACACCCGCCGCAAGTAGCAAATCAATACTCTCTTGCAAATCCGCCAACACATCCGGCAAAAAGTCTGTGTAGTCTTGATTATCCCGGTTGTGCATGACACAACAGACGGCGTTATATCGGGCGCAGACATGGGCCAGCTCTGGGTCTTTTTGAAAGCGATACACATCGTTAATCATGGTCGCCCCGTTTTGGAGTGCCGCCTCCGCTACCGCCGCTTTATAGGTATCAACAGCAATGGGCACGTCAATTTCGCCTTGGAGTGCCTGTAATACCGGAAGCACCCGGTCAAGCTCCACTTCCGCCGCCACCGGCGTAAATCCGGGCCGGGAAGATTCCCCGCCGATCTCAATAACATCCGCCCCATCCGCCACCATCTGCTTGGCCCGCTGTACCGCTTGTGCTACGGTGGTGTAGGAACCGCCGTCAAAGAAGGAATCCGGTGTGACATTGAGGATGCCGACGATAAAAGTGCGGGTGTGGATGGGGAATTGTGTTGTTCCGATTTGCATGGTATAGGTCTCCTTAGGGTTCATGCTTCACGATAAAACTTATCTTTGATGTGTTTTGCAATGCTGTCGTAGTCGCCGAAAATGGTTTTTAGGTTGATGCCGAGGTTGTCTAGTTCTATTAGTATCTTTTCTTTATTATGAACCTCAATCGTGAGGTCTGGTCTGATTTGTTGAGTTAGTAGGAAGGTAGAATTCGCAGGCTTTACACCGAGTAGGCGCATGGTTTTGAACAAACTCTTATTCTTGATAACATCTCTTTCAGTATGATGAAATTGATATATGAAAGCAGAGTTCTGTGTTAATATTCGACCCGAGATATTTGGCGGTGTATATTGGTGATAAACAGGAAGATAAAAGTTATTTTCCTTGACTTTTCGTGTAGAAAAGTCAAGCTCTTTTTTAGTGTAGTCCACTGTTACTTCATACAGTGCTTTAATAACATCCCACCAAGGCACATCTCCTTTCATTACTGTCTTGAACTTATCGTCAAGTTCAGGAATCATTAACTCTTGGCTGGTGTCTTTTTGAATCCATTCGATAGCCTTGATTGATTTGCTAATAAATCCATCGAATTTAGCTATTTGAGAGAAAAAAGAAAAAATAGCATGATTGCATTCCCAAAAAATTCTATTATACAGGTCGGCATAATATCCACCTTCGCATTTTTTGTATTCATCAATGTGCTTCTTTTCTATAGAGTTAAAGTCTTCTTTGAATTTATTACATATACAAGATATTTGCTTAAAGAAGTCTCTCGGATATTGGGGAGCTTCTACTATATTTGAGATTGCATCCAGCAGGTGGAAAACTACTTGCTTATATTCGGATATAAGGTCTTCACTTATGGTAAAGTGATAGAGAGGATCATACGCATAATACTCCTCGGCCCACTTCTTAATAATTTTTGGCACAAAATCATTCTTGTCATCCTGATCGATTTTCCAATCTCTAATAACCTCATCCTCAATATCTAAGGGCCGTAGTCGATCTCTCTTAATAAAATGCACACGCCCTGACTTGTCATTACTACCACCACACGCAAAAAACAAAGACACCAAAGGTGAATAGGTAAAATCAATCAACGGTGTCGGCAAACCGCTATGCTGTGCAAAAGCAAGAAAGTGTTCCCTTTGCATTTCTGTCAACTCATTGCCGATTTGGTCGTAGAACTCTTGTAGATGTTCTTTCCCAAAAAAATCTTGGTGTTCTTTATATGGCCGAAAAGCAGATGCGGTAATGGCATCATATTTCTCCGGCTCTCCACGGGATATATACTCTCCAAAATTGTGTTTTTCAGAAAGCTTGAAATAGTCCACTATGGACGTAATCGGCCAAATTTTTTCAGTCATAGGTTCCCCCCCCTAATACCGCAACACCGCATTCTGCTTACTCATCTCCCAATTACAAGCCTCCCGGCTATCACACAAATAACACGCCCGAGACAACTTATCCGCCTGAAATAACAACGCCGCAAACACCATCCCCGGCTCTTCCGGCCCTCGGCGGTGGTGTAAAATCGCCTCGCAAATCATGGCGATTTCCCCCTGCCCGAACCCACAATCTTGCAGAATCCGGGTCGCAGGCTCAATGGCAGATTCATTATGTGGCACACCCTCCGCATGTTGTAACCACTTGGTGATATCATGAAGCAGTGCGGCGGCATAGATCACCTCTTTGGAAATCCCCAACCCCTGTTCCAAATTGAGGATATACCCAATCCGGGCCACGTCCCTTGCGTGGGCCATGTCGTGGGTGCAAAAGGCGCTATTGGTCTCGCTTTCTCTATTTTTCTCCATGGATGCTTGGAACAGGGGGTGCTCCAAGATGGCATTCACTCTCTGCATCACACCAATCCCCTATTTTCGATACAGCATGTCCAACGCCTCCGCCCGGAGGGTGGGTTCGGCTTTGATCTTCCCTCGCAGGGCCGTGGTCACGGTTTTCGACCCGATTTTTTTCACCCCGCGCATGGCCATACATAAATGCTCGGCATCAATCACCACCGCCACCCCGGCGGCGTGTGATTCCTGCTCTAATAAATCCGCAATCTGGCCCCCCATTTTCTCTTGCAGCTGGGGACGGCGGGCGTAATGCTCCACAATCCGGGCCAGCTTACTCAACCCCAACAGATGCCCCGGTGCGGGGATATAGCAGATATGCGCCACACCGAAAAAGGGCAACAGATGGTGCTCGCACATGGAATGAAAGGCGATGTCTTTGACCACCACCATCTCTTCACAGAAATCCTCGTCGAAATATTTCAAGACCTCTTTGGGGTCTTCCGTCAGGCCGCAAAAAATCTCTTCGTACATGTTGGCTACCCGTGCGGGGGTTTCTTGTAACCCCTCCCGCTCCGGGTCGTCCCCGATGGCGTAGAGAAGTTCTCGAATGGCGGCCTCTGCCCGCTTTTTATCAATCAAGGCGATGTCCTCCGTGATGGTGTATATTTTTGTAGCGTGCGATGGTGAGTTGGGCGTTGTCACGCAATGTCTCGTCTAGCTGAAAGGTGTCGGAAAATGGCGGGAAATAGGCATCCCCGGTAAAATCTCCTTTGACTGTGGTCAAGTAGAGGTATTGACAGTACGGCAGTGCCGCCGCATACACGGCGCTGCCGCCGCATATCCAAATGCCCCGCCCTGCTAAATCCCGGTTGGGAACTTGGGACAGGTCGTGTATAACCCGCACATTGGATGCCGCCGGAACATACGACTTGTCTTGGGTGAGCATGAGGTAGGCGTTTTGCGGCAGGTTCGGCATAGATTCCAGCGTTTTTCTGCCCACTATCAACGTTTGCCCTTCGGTCATGGCGTGAAACCACGCCAAATCCTCCGGGATATGCCACGGCAACCGACCGTCTGTACCGATGACATGGTTTTTCGCCATGGCGGCGATGGCGTTCCAGTTGTTGACTTGCAAGGCACCCTCGCCCCCCTTTCCGACAATGGAATTATTTTATCACAGGCTGTCGGCACAAGCAAGCAAAACCCCTTAGCTTGCGTTTTTTTGGGGCGGCACCCCCGGCATCCCGGCCCTTGACATCAGCCGTTTGCCATGTTAGGGTTACAAGCAGTAAATGAAAGGGGGTTGCCTTGTGAACAAACGCCAGAAAATCGGCTTGGGTTTTGGGGTTTTGGTCTTGCTCCTATCACAAATCGCTCCCACCCCTTACGGCTTAACCACAGCGGGCCAAAGCACCATTGGCCTCACCCTGTTTTTTTTGATTCTGCTGGTGACAGAGGCTCTACCCCTCTCCGTCACCTCCCTGCTCACCATCGGCCTTACCCCCATATTAGGCGTCACGGAGCGGTTTGAGGGGGCTGTTGCCGGGTTTTCCCACCCTGTGTTATTTTTCATCGTCGCCTCTTTCGGCATCGCCGGGGCGATTATGGAGGTGCCTGTCACCAAGCGGGTACTATTGGCTCTATTCCGCCGGGCCGGATGGCGGATTGAGCGGATTTTACTGGCCCTCATGCTGGCCACGGCGGGCACGTCATTTTTCATGTCCAACGTCCCTACCGCCGCGATTATGATGACCATTGCGCTGGAGTTTATTAACCTACTGGAAGACGGCCCCGCCAAACGCTCCATCGGCAAAACCTTTCTCATCGCTGTCCCTGTTGCCACCATGATTGGCGGCATGGCAACACCTGCATCCTCGTCATTGAACCTGTTGGCCCTCAGTCTGTTAGAGCAGTATACCGGACAGACTGTCAGCTTCGTCCAGTGGATGGCGATTGGGATTCCCTTGGTGGTGGTATTGCTCCCTTTTGCGTGGTTTTTGATGATAAAAGTCTACAAACCCGCCCAAGTTGACCCGCAGATGATTGCGGCATATCAAGAAACCCTCCAAGCCCAAGTCAAAGGCCCGCCGGGGCGCAAAGAGGTTACGGTGATTTTCATTATCCTCACCATGCTCGTCCTCTGGATCGCTTCTTCTTGGGTGCCGGGGATTGAGGTGTTTACCGTGGCCCTCTTGGGCTGTGTCCTCTTCTTTTTGCCGGGGGTTCGGGTGTTGTCGTGGCAGAAATTCCTGTCCGGCATCAATTGGGACATTATTTTCATCAGCGGCACCGTTCTGTCCATCGCAGGGGCCTTGGTACAAAACGGGGTCAGCAGTTGGTTAGTCGAAACCCTCTACCCCGCTCACCTCACTCTGCCGACTCCCCTGTTGGTGGGGTTTGCGGCGGTGGTCTGTTTTGTCATGCTGCTGATGATTACCTCGGCCCCGGCACTGATTACCGTGCTGGCGGGGCCGTTCATAGCGATTGCTATGCTCAATGGTGCGCCGCCTGCGTTATTGATTATGGCCTTGGCGTTTTGTGCCTGTAACTGTTATCTGCTTCCCTTGGACACGGTACAGCTTTTGACTTACAGCAAGGGGTATTACCGCATGACCGACATGGGGCGGTCTACTGTGTTTTTGCAGATTGCCTTGGTGGTTCTACTGGCGGTTTGGCTGCCGTTTATGGGCGGCGTGTTTGGGTTTTGAGGGGTGTTTTAATCTAAGCAACAACCCACCGCCGTATTCCTGTTGTCGGAATACGGCGGTGGGTTGTGTTTATGGCGTTCTAAATCCCTTCCAATCTAATTTTGAAACGCTGCAACGTCCATGACAAATCGCATCAAGATTGTGGCACTCTCGGCCCGGGTTGCGGTGCCTGTTGGATTTAATGTCCCCCGGTTTGTACCCATGATGAGGCCATTGTAGTTCGCCCAATGTTTTCCTGCCAGTGCCCAATTGCTGATGAGGTCGGCATCCGGAAACGTCAGAACAAAGTCCTCCGGCAGTGTGATATCATAGCCCATCACTTCGGCGTAGCGGTGCATCATGGTGGCAAATTGCTCACGGGTCACGCTGGCACCCGGCGCAAAGCGATTTTGGCTAATCCCTGTCACAATGTTGTTCTCATACGCCCACGCAACGTAGTGTGCGAACCAAGCGTTTTCCGGCACATCGTTGAATCTTTGGTAGCTCTGCACATCCACAACCTCTGCGGCTGATATCGTTTCATCGTGCGCCATGCGGTATAGCGTCGCCACTACCATGGCACGGCTAAAGTCTGTGTTGGGGGCAAAGGTGGTGGATGACGTGCCTCGCATAATGTCTTGGTCATTTACGAACTGAATTGCTTGTGCGCCCCAATGGAGGCCTACGTCAACAAATTGAGTCATGATAGGCGAGCGATGATGGTACTGGCTAAACGGCACGGAAAAAATAAAGTTCGTATGGGTCATTGCCTCCAAATTTGTAAGTTGCATGTCGACATAACCTCGTTCTGTCGCACCAAAATTGGAATTGGTTCGCATCGCCCGATACCGCATCATCTGCAAAGATCGCGCCAGATAAAAGGCATTTTGGTAGCTTTCCACATGCTCAGAGGTAAAGTACCCTTGGGTAATTCTGGTGGCGGCATTTCTAAAGGTGTCCATAACGTCCCGATTCAGATTATCTGTTACGATGATGGTTTCCAGCCCACCAACGGAGGGAACCTGCCCGATGACTAGGTCTAAGGCACTTGTAATCGCAACCGTTGGTTTGCCCAGCACCAGCCCTACCGCTATATCAATGCTTTTATTTACCGCAAACCGTCCCCAAAGCGCCCCAAAGGCTTCGGCAAGGTCTCGTTGATATTGGTGAAGTACAGCGTTTATTGTTTGGGTAAGCTGGGGCGAGGTACTGACCCTCCGGACAGACTCCAGCATTCTAATATTTTGATAATAATTTTGTAAGTTTCTGCTTATGGCCTCCATATGGCTGTCAAATTCTTTTAAGGCAGTAAAGAAGTAACCTGCATTGCTGTCCAAAGCTGTGAGACTGTCTGCAAAAAAACTGAATAATGCACTCATTTCTTTGTCAGCGGAATAGACATTTGTTCCCGCTATTTCGTTGACCAAGTCACGCACAACCGCATTTACCCTGCGTGGGTCATTCATGACGGCATCAACAGCCCCATCAATGCCACCGGTAATCAGACCGGTAACAACATTGAATCTTGTGCTACTCCCAAGCCCAAGCATGGCAACATCCCACATAGGCACGGCATCTATAAATACGGTTGTAAAGGCATTGTAGCCGGGGAACAGTCGTTCAAAATCGTTGGCTTGTAAAAAGTCGTAAATATGTTGATATTGTGCAGGGACACGCTCTAGTGGTGTTGAAGGCCCACCGCCGCCCGGTGAACCTTCAAGCAAGTTCAAAAACCTAACGCCACCCGGGCCGCGGACTTGTACGGGCGTGTGTCGGTCAACCGCCGAAAAATCACCTAGCTGTCCCTGAAAATTACTACCCCACGCCCAAACCGTGCCATCATTCCGCAGGGCAACAGTGTGGTGCATTCCTGCCGAAATTGCAGTTATATCTCTAATGTTTTGGGTCTGTACAGGGGAATGGCGATGGGTCGTTGTGTCATCCCCTAGCTGACCATACTGATTTGCGCCCCACGCCCAAACAGCACCATCGTTTCGCAGAGCTATTGTATGATCGCCTCCGGCCGAAATTGCTTTCACATCGCCCAGTCCTCTCACAGCTAAAGGCGTAACGCGACCGCTTGTTGTATTATCGCCTAATTGTCCATGTTGATTTTGCCCCCAGGTCCAAACGGTACCATCGTTCCGCAGGGCGACTGTGTGCCCTCCTCCTGCTGCGATTGTAGTTACATTGTCTAGATTCCTAACTACCCCAGGTGTCAGACGGCCCCCACTGTTGTCACCTAGTTGCCCGTGCCAATTCGCGCCCCAAGTCCAAACAGTACCATCGTTTCGCAGGGCAACCACATGATCTTCCCCTGCTGCAATTTCTGTCACACCAGATAGCCCTGGCACTTGCGTTGGTGTTGTGCGATAGAGATTCCTCGGAGGATCGACTGCGAACCAACCCCATATCCAAACTGTTCCATCACTCCTTAGGGCAACGGTATGCCCCCTCCCCGTAGCAATCGCTGTTATGTTGTCCAAATTTTGTACTTGTGTGGGGATAAGGCGGTTATTTTGAATTCCGCTGGTGCCGTTGCCTAATTGTCCATGATTGTTTCCGCCCCAAGCCCAAACTGTGCCATCACGCCTCAGTTTCACACTATGAGGCGAGCGATTGTGTGCCCTACTGACTAAGCTGGCTGAAACGGCGATTGTGTCTCTCATGTTTTGCGTTTCCACAGGCCACAAAGTGCACACTCTAGTACCAGTGCCCAGCTGACCAGAAAGACCGTTTCCCCACGCCCAGACTGTGCCATCGTATCTCAGAGCCACCGTGTGCAGGCATCCCGCCGCAATCATCGGCTCCGTGGTAAACGTCAACGGCTCCACATCCACCGCAAACGCCACCCCCGGTACTGCTGTCAACAACATCAGTACCACCAAACAAATACACAACAATTTCTTTTTCATACCCATACTCCCTCACCCTTGCATTTGCAAGTATTTGGAATTAATTATATAGAATTCCAATACAAAAAGCAACAATAATGGACAAATTTCAAAAAATTGCAAGAGAAAAACACCCAAGCACAACAAACAGCGCCCGCCCCTTTGCTTTCCAACAAATCCATGATATAATACCCCATAAAAACAAACCAGAAAGCGAGAACTGCCCATGAAAAAAGGAAAACGTACCATATTGACCATTCTGCTCACCCTCCTCGCCGGGCTTATCTACTTCTACCTCCGGCTGCCGGCCATCAACTTGCAAGACCCTGCGTTTTATGGGTTCTTCTTCGCCATGGCGGCGGTGTATTGTGTACTCCGTCTGCTCTTTGGCGGTGCGGCACTCAAACAGGCCACTGCGCCGCAAGTGGTGTCTGAAATCAAGCGGGTTGCATTGGTTCCCGCCATCTGCTGTCTCGTGTTGGTGGGTATTTTCTTGGTGGGACAACTGGTGTCCGCCCCCATTCTACGGGCCCGCAGTTACTCCAATATCCTCACGGTAGAGCGTTCTGACTTCGCCACAGACGTGCGAGAGATTACCTTTGACCAAATCCCCATGCTAGACGCCGTAAGCGCCGCACGGCTCGGCAACCGTACATTGGGTGAGCTTGCCGATGTGGTGTCCCAGTTTGAGGTGGCAGAGCAGTACTCTCAAATTAACTTCAATGGCCGCCCGGTGCGGGTGGCGCCTTTGGTCTACGGCGATTTAATTAAATGGTTCAACAACATGTCTCAGGGGCTTCCGGGCTATGTTATCGTGGATATGGTAACCCAACAGGCAGAGGTCGTCCGGCTGGAGCGAGGGATGCGTTACTCTCCCGGTGAATTTTTCTTCCGCAACCTAAACCGTCATCTGCGATTCCAGTACCCCACCTTCATGTTCGGCGACCCGGTGTTTGAGTTAAACGATGATGGCACCCCCTACTGGGTGGCACCCCGCATCGTCAAGCGTGTGGGCCTCTTTGGCGGTGTAGACGTCAACGGTGCCGTGTTGGTCAACGCCGTCACCGGGGCCAGCCGGTACTATTCCTTAGAGAATATCCCCACCTGGGTAGACCGTGTGTTCTCTGCTACCTTGCTGATTGAACAGTACGACTGGTACGGCACCCTCTCCGGCGGGTTTATTAACTCCATATTAGGCCAACAGGGCGTGACCCGCACCACGGCCGGATTTAACTACATCGCCATGGATGACGATGTCTATCTCTACACCGGCATCACCTCTGTGGGAACAGATGCCAGTATCGTCGGATTCGCCCTCATCAACCAGCGGACGAAACAGGCCACCATCTATTCTGTGGCCGGTGCCGACGAGTATGCCGCCATGGCCAGCGCAGAGGGGCTTGTGCAAGACTTGCGTTACAGAGCCACATTCCCTCTGCTGTTAAACATCGCAGACCAGCCCACCTACTTCATCGCCCTCAAAGATAACATGGACATTGTCCGGATGTACGCCATGGTCAACGTGGAGCAGTCACAAATCGCTGTCAATGCCCCCACAGTGGAAGAGACCCTGAGCCTCTACCGGGAAACATTGCTTCGACAAAGCATCATCCATACAGAGCAGATCATCGGCACCTACGCCGAAGGTATTATTGAAGAAATTCGTACCGCCGTCATCGAAGGCAACACCCACTACTTCATCCGTCTCCGGGGCGAGGACATGTTCTTCGTCATCACCGCCGCAGACGCAGAAGAAGCCGTGCTCTTAGACGAAGGCGACCGTGTGGAAATTTACCACACCGGCGGCCTGTATTCAGAATTAGTGAGCGCTTATCGGATTGTGCGGCGGTAACAGGTCAATCACAGAACTGTACAACCCCCGCAAGGGCAGCCAAATTGGCCGCCCTTGCGGGGGTTTCTTTCTGGACTAGCTAGATGATGTCGGCTTATTCTGCCGCGGGGAGAATTTGCTTCCAATCAATCACGCCGTCTTCGTCTCTGGTCAAGTAATGGTCATTCGCCGCCGCTAACACAGACGGGAAATACCAAGCGGTTGCTCTCAAGTCCGGGAATGGACGTTGGTTGTCCAAGTCCACGACCTCTTCTATCGCAGCAAATGCTTCACGGCTGTCAATACGCTCTAAGATGCGGTTCATAACCGTTGCAGTCTCTGCACGGGTGATATTCCGTTGCGGTTGGAAGCGTCCGTTCTGGTCGCCTTGCATCAACCCTTCACGGTACACGGTGTATACGTATTTCACCGCCCAAGCGCTGGCATCTCCTGCATCGGGGAACCCAGCGTTTCCTGCTTCACGAACATCTCCGAGCCGTGCAATCATGGCCGCAAGCTCTTGTCTTGTAACAGGCTCATTCGGTCTAAAGCTGCCTCGATACCCTTGCACCAAGTCTGCATCATAGGCCCATGCCACATAGAAGAAGAACCAGTTATTCGGGCCTACGTCAGAAAACACCTCAAAGCTGGTCATTCCATCCGGCAAACGACGAAGATTTTGCTCAAAGTCTACAAGCTGGGTTCTGACAAGAATCGCCGCCACCTGTGCGCGGGTGATGTTGCCACTAGGCAGGAAGTTGCCGTGATCATCGCCGAACATGTAGGCTAAGTGACGCTCACGAGGGTCACCGGTCTCTTGGCAGTCGCAATCGTCACAGGTACAATCGCCGGGCTCATTGTCGCAACAGTTGGTGTTCCCACAATCACAACCGGGGCCTTCACCGCAACCGTTGTTCGGGTCACACTCACAGGGGTCACAGGTACAACCTGTGGTACCGCAGCCGGGGCCTTCGCCGCAACCGTTGTTCGGGTCACACTCACAGGGGTCACAGGTGCAGCCTGTGGTACCGCAACCGGGGCCTTCGCCGCAACCGTTGTTCGGGTCACATTCGCAGGGGTCACAAGTGCAACCTGTGGTGCCGCAGCCGGGGCCTTCGCCACAGCCGTTGTTCGGCTCACACTCGCAGGGGTCACAGGTGCAGCCTGTGGTACCGCAGCCGGGGCCTTCGCCACAGCCATTGTTCGGCTCGCACTCGCAAGGGTCACAAGTGCAACCTGTGGTGCCGCAACCGGGGCCTTCGCCACAGCCGTTGTTCGGGTCGCACTCGCAAGGGTCACAAGTGCAACCTGTGGTACCGCAACCGGGGCCTTCGCCGCAACCATTGTTCGGGTCGCACTCACAAGGGTCACAAGTGCAGCCTGTGGTGCCGCAACCGGGGCCTTCGCCACAGCCATTGTTCGGGTCGCACTCGCAGGGGTCACAGGTGCAGCCTGTGGTACCGCAACCGGGGCCTTCACCGGCACCCACCCACAAGGCCGGGCGAACCCCGGCGACTACTGCTCCACCTGGATTCAGAGTGCTGACGCTGCCTGTGATGCCCACAATCACGATCTCATCTATCCCTGTGGGAAATGTAACACCGGGCGACCGCAGATACCAGCCCGTCGGCACATGAGGAGCACTCGCAGAATTCGCAGCGCGTGATGCGTTATTCCCAAAGTATTCATTCGCCTCTGAGATAGAGAAGATGAATAATCCCTCGTTCGGCGTTGTTGCCTGCGCGCCAGGCGTGGTGATACCAGCAGCCCCATTTTCATTGCTAGGAAGGTTTAGGAAACTACCTGAAGTGAGTTCGGTGCGCACATCGGTATCTGCGCCGACCGGCAACAATGCAAGTGCCGCAATCTCTGGCGCAAGTGTCCAGTTTTCTAACAAATGTGTACGCATCATCTCATTGAGCGTTGCCCATCTGTTGATCACGGGAGTGCCAGCATCTCGTACACGGTCGGCGATAATCAGGCTGTTGCCGTTGCCGTCATTGCGCAGCACACGCCAATGCATACCGCTCGAATCAATAAATGTCCCACTGGCCGGAATCTCAAAATCAGTTACTACAACACCCATGTCTGCCAGTGCGGCCGCCGGAAACAGCGTCAGCACCATTAGCACGGAGAAAAGAATCGCTAATAGTCGTTTGGTTTTCTTCATTTGGTTTTCATGTACTCCTTTGGTTTTTTATATAATAATTGGATTGATGTTTCACTACATTGGCTTTGCCGGGATATCTAGCTCCTCTCTTGGATATTTCTCACATACATATTTTGCAATTTTCCTAACACGAATATAACCTCTGCTACTTTATATTCGTGTCAAAAATTATTTGCAGTGTATGTAGATTACATTGTAAACTAATTTACTTTAATTTCGCTTGTTTTTTTCTAAAACGACTTGAATCGAATCACAATCGTTTTTTTCAAATAAAAACCCCACAAGTGGATAATTTCGCAGTCATTGATCGCTGCTCATACAGCTTAGAAAGTACTAAGTAAATGCTATTGTCGTACAACCTCATCCCCTGCCCTTGATATTCCACCCAAAAAGTGTTATAATACCTCCGAACATTGCGCCGAGAGAGAGGGTCACATACTTATGCGGAAAAACAAAATCAGCCACAACGTCATTCTGCGGCTCCCCCGATACCTGCGGTATCTGGAAGAACTTCGGTCAAAAGACGTTGTCCGTATCTCCTCCGGCGAATTAGGGCGACTTATGGGGATTACCGCCTCCCAAATCCGGCAGGATCTCTCCTGTTTTGGCGAGTTCGGCCAGCAAGGATATGGGTACAATGTAGAAATGCTTTTAGGCGAGGTAGCCAAGATTCTAGGCATCCGCCGAGAACGGCGTGCCATCATCATCGGTGCCGGTAACTTAGGTCGTGCTATCATCGGCAAATTCCCCTTTGAACAGTATGCGTTTCGCCTCACCGCCGCCTATGATGTGTCCCATGAGATTGTGGGCACTGAAATGGCGGGCCTCACCATTCGACACGCAGACACATTGGCGGCAGACCTGCAAGATAGTCCGCCGGATATTGCCGTACTCACCATGTCCGGTGAAAGTGCCCGCACCATTTCCACCTTGCTGGCTGATGCGGGTGTCCGTGGTATCTGGAACTTCACCAACCAAGACTTGCCTAACATGGGCCCCGATGTAATTGTGGAAAACCTGCACTTTTCCGACAGCCTACTCACCCTCAGCTATTACATGACCCATCCAAAAGACAACGAGTTAGAAAAACCTTAACATGAACGACAGGATTTGAGACAACAGACACTTGAAAGGCGGTTCTTATGTTAAAAGCACGAAGTATTTGGGCACTTGCCCTCGCAATCTTGCTCCTAATCACGGCACATCCCGCTCTGGCCCTATCCGGCGGCGGTGAGCAGACACTTGCCTTGGGCAACACCCCCATCAACAGTCTGAACGGTGGCCAGATGGCCACCTACGGCAACACTTTTTTCTGGGCCGACCACACCGGCATCTACGGCGGTGAGCGGTTACTTTCTGAAGAGCCGGGCCGTCACTTAAACGTGATAAACGGCGGCCTCTATTTCACTGTCGAGGACGGGCCAACCCTGCTCCGCCGCTTTGACTTAGACTCCCGGAAAACAGAAACCGTTTTGATTTGGGAGAGTCCCATCGACCAGCTCTACATAACTTGCGGCAATTTGGCGCTGCTGTTGTCTGCGGGGCGAGTTTATGAAGTGCGGCTCTCAGACCAAGCGACTACGGTGCGCAGCACAGGTCTCTCCGTGACCCGCTTTATCCCCACGGTCTACGGCACCATCTATGCCACAGGCAGTCTGGGCAACTTCACCCTGTACGCTGAGGGACGGCTGATTGAGGCCGGTGTGACCCAGTTTTTCACCGAGGACGATGACCTTATCATCCGCCGGGGCGCCGATGATTATCAAGTGGCCTTTCGGAACCTGTTTTCAGGCCGGGCCTTAGATATCCAAGCATATGAACCCCGTGAGGACACCGAAGCGTTGGCACTTTTAGCCAGTGCCGAGACCGACCCGGAAGATGACCCAGCAGATATCGTCCTGTTTGGCGCAGAAGCAATGGAAGCTCAGTTGGCAAACTGCACCTTCCCCGTCAACATCGTCCCCTACAGCACCACGCATGGTCTGGCTCTGACCCAAAACCAGATCAACATCGTCCTCCGGGCACGGCAACAGTTGGAAATCCGCTGGACACCTCTGCGGGATATCACCGGCTGGCGGGGCAATACTACCTTTCGGGCCGGTCAGACCTATACGGGCATCCCTTACGGTCAACCGGTAAGCGCTGGGCACTACGTGCCATGGACTGCATCCCTAGACCACTTTGCCGATGCGGTAGCGGATTTAAACAGCAACATGTACACCCGCTTTTCCTTCAACGGCACCCACGCCACAAGAGCACCGTTTTACGCTTCTGACTGCTCGGCCTTCGTGTCTTGGTCCCTAAACCACCCCCATCGCACACATACCGGCACCTTCCCCAACTTCGCTACCCGAATCACGCGGGAGTTGGGTGCCCTACAGGTGGGTGACGTGATGAATGCACCCAGCCACAGCATTTTGATCACAGCGGTGGAATTTGACGGAAACGGCAATTTGGCGGCCATTGAGACCATGGAACAAACCTCACCCCTGCCCCGCCATCGGCGATATGGTGCAGGCGGCGATTCCGGCGGCCTCGCCGTCCTTATGCAACGGGCAAATGCCAGCGGGTACCACTTCTATCGATCGAACATTACATACGTTCCCTTTGTCCCCAGCCCCGCCGTGGACGTAGGTCTCGGGGTTCGGCACGTTGTCACCGCCATCTCCGGCCCCGGCGGCACCATCAGCCCATACGGACTTGTCTATGTGCCGGATGGCGGCGACCAGACCTTTACCTTCCACCCGCAACAAGGTCATAGTGTTCTTCGAGTGCTGGTCAACGGCGTGGATGTAGGAGACTTGGACAGTTATACCCTCACCGATGTCACGGAAGATGCACGGATTGAGGTAGAGTTCCATATTACCGGCAACCCCTTTCTGGATGTGGCCCCCAACAACTGGTTCTACGACCCTATTTCCTATGTATTTCAAGAGGGGTTGATGCTCGGAATCTCCACCACACAATTTTCTCCTCATGCGTATACTACGCGGGGTATGTTTGTGACAATCCTCGGCCGCATGGCCGGGGTTCATCCCGATGATTGGGCAACACCGGGTACAGTGGCTAGTGTTGTCAATATCCGCTCTGGCCCTGGAACCCGCTATGCCATTGTCGGCGCCGTCACCCCGGACACAGTCTTAGAGATTATCGGCATCTCCGGCAACTGGTATCGTATTACCTACGGCGGCAGCCCGGCGTATGTGTCCAGAGACTTTGTGACAACCGAATCCCGGGCCTTCACCGATGTGATCCCCGGCAGATTCTACGCACCCTTTGTCGAGTGGGCCTATTACATGGATGTCACCACCGGTACCGGCTATGGTCGATTCAGCCCTGACACCACCATCACCCGACAAGAGATGGCAACCCTGCTCTATCGTTATATCACAGTGATGGAGATTGAACTCCCCGTAAACGAGGCCGAGCCCTTCCACGATCTGGAACAAATAGCAGAATGGGCTTGGGTGGCAGTTACAGCATTGCAACAGGCCGACATCCTCCGTGGCACAGGGGCCGGGTTCTTTGAACCCCTCGGTACAAGTAATCGTGCCAGCGTGGCCAGCATGATTGCGAATTTCCATCAACTGCAACAAGCAACAGACACGCCCTAATATACTAGGCGAATAGACAGAACAATGCCCCCTGTGTACAGGGGGCATTGTTCTGTTGTTTCCACATTTATAATATCGCAGCCAATGTTTCCAACACGGTCTCTTCATCATGATGAGAAAGTGTAAACAACACCTCGCCCCGCGGGGTGATAATCAGCCTGTGTAAAAAGGCGATAGGAATTTCTATCTTCCCGTCTGCGTCCATCATACACTGTTCCATGTCACAGCCACGATAACCGAATGCGGTTTTTTTGATAATAATTGCGGATTCGCTCAAGACAACCCATACCGATTCATTCGGCCGAATCCCTGTCGCCACCCAAAACCTCGGCGGGATGGTGACTCTGCCAATATCGTCAATGGATACATAGCTTTTTTGTAGTTCACTTGGGAATTCGGGAGCAGTAGGCGGCACTTGTTCAGCCATGTGAGTCTCCTCCAAAAAACGAACGACCATTTGTCCATTTTTCTGCACTATATCAACTTCCATACAGTTTGTCAAGGCACTTGCCATACTGGGCACAAATGCTTTACTTCCAAATTAATCGTATGAGTTTTCACCCCACTGCCGGAGGTGCAATGCCCACAAACATTTCGACTATAGAAAAAACAAGAGGCACGGTAATTGAACAGGCCCCCTAAAAACGGACATTGCGAAAAAGGGACTCCTGATGTAGAATGAAAAACTACGTTAGGAGTCATTTTTATGAAGAATCAATATGGACATCTCATACTTGAGAAAGTATT